>DATGKD010000276.1:0-6953 GCA_035294855.1 Acidimicrobiales bacterium | reverse complement strand
GGGCGGGAGTCGGCATGGCGCGGCGATGTCGTCGACGATCGGTGAGACGTCCGAGGCAGGTTCCTCAATCTTGACGAGGCGGCCGCTCAGGAGCGCTCCGTAGCCTCGACGTCGGTGGTTGGGGGCAGATGCCGAGTGAGGTGGGCCGCAGTTGCGACCCTGGCCGCGGGCGTCTGCACGGTCGTCGCCGCCCCGGCGTCCGCCGCCACGCCCGTCGAGTTCGTCAACGCGTCGACCGGTCATGACACCGGCGCCTGCACAGACCCGGCGGCCCCGTGCCTCACCATCTCGTACGCGCTCACGCAGGCCGTGTCGGGGACCACCATCAAGATCGCGCGGGGCGTCTACAGGGAGCAGGTGACCATCTCCAAGAGCGTGACGCTCCTCGGCGCGGGCTCGGGCCAGACGTTCATCAACCCCACGACGCTGCCGTTGTCCGACACCGATCCCGACAGCACCGCGCCGCAGGACTACATCGTCGGGGTGGCGCCGGGGACAACAGGTGTCCACCTGAAGAACTTCGCGGTCGACGGCAGCGGCGCTTCGCCGACCTTTACGAGCTGCTCGAACGACTTCGTGGGGGTCTACTTCCATAACGCGAGCGGCTCGATCGGCAACGTCCCGGTCACGAACGTCATGCTGCCCGCCGCCCAGGCGACGTGCCGCCAGGGCCTCGCCTTCTACGTGGCGGCGAGCACGGGACAGACCTCCACGGTGACCATGGCCCACGTCCGGGCCCGGCGGTATCAGCGCAACGGCATCACCTGCGACGACGCCGGCACGACCTGCACCATCACCTATTCGACCGTGTCGGGCGGCGGGCCCACCCACAACGTGACGCAGAACGGCATCCAGATCTTCGGGGCGTCGGCCACCGTGTCGCACGACCGGGTTTCGCTCGACACGTACACAGGCGGGGGTCTCGGGAACCAGTCGACGGGGATCCTCGTGCAGAACGCAGAGACCGTCTCCGTCAGCCGAAACGTCATCTTTTCCAACGACGTCGACATCTACGCCGTCGAGAACCCCTCGTTGGGCCTGGTGCCGCCCACCACGGGCACCTGGTCGATCCTGGACAACACCGTCAGTCAGGCGACCGACGCCGTCCCGGGCGGGGTGCCCGGGAACGGTTACGGCGACGGCATCACGGTGGACAGCACCACCGGGACGGTCAACGTCATCGGCAACCACTCGAGCGGGGACACCGAGTACGGCATCGCCCTCCTCGCCACGAGCGGGGCGCTGCTCCAGTCGAATTCGGTCCGGACCAGCCACGACGGTATCCATATCGGGGGCCCGGGCGCATCTCGCACGTCGAGCACCGGGAACAAGGTCACCCAGAACGTGTCGAACTCCAACGTGCACGACGGGATCGCGGCCGACACCGTCAGCGTCGAGTCGGGGAACACGTTCAACTCGAACCGGGTCGGCGGCAACAAGACGGCCCAGGTCGCCGACCTCTCCACGGGGACGGGCACGGCGGGGACCGCCAACACCTGGACCGACAACACCTGCCGCGCCGTGCCTAAGGGAAGCGCCAAGAGCAGCCCACCGGGTCTCTGCTGACTCCACAGGGCTGACTCCACAGGGCTGACTCCACAGGTCGTGGAGGATCGCCGCCCTGATGCGGCGCGAGCCCGGGACACCAGAACGCGTTCTTCCCGGCCGCTCTCGCGCTCACGTTGCCTGGTCGTTTGCCCTGCGTCGCACGCCGTCCATGCACCGTTGTCCCGCGGTTGTGGTCTGTGGCCTTGCCCGGGCCCGTGATCTGTGGGTACAAGGGGAACAAGGTGGAGCCCGCGTGACGACGTCGGGAATCGCCCCGGTTCCGCCGAACACGAGGGGCGTCCGTGCCGCAGTCCTCCATTTCCCTTCCCTGTGTACCGGCCGGATCCGGCCGCTCTGTACGGGCCGCCGTCACGCGGTTCAATAGGAGTCCTCCGAGGAAGGGCCCGTCATGGTGTTGACGTACCTCGTTGTCGCCACCCTGCTCGTGCTCGGCCTGGTCTGGCTCGGACGTCACGTCGACGCGGGTCGTCGATCGGTGGACCGCTACCACAAGGCCATGGACGTCCTGGCCGAGATCAACCACGAGCCCGCGCCACCCACGAAATCAACGTCCGTCCACGACAAGGACTCGGTGCCGCACGCCAAAGCACAGGCGGCGCACACCAAGGTCCCGGGCGCAAGCACGAGAGCTGCGCGGTCGAGCGCCAAGCCGGTGCCCGCGACCAACACCACGGCGCGGTTCCCGGCCCGCGGCAGATCGCACACGGCGCCCCCCGCTGCTGAGAAGAGGGAGGAGCATTCGTATTCGCACGCCATCGGGCGCGCCAAGTTGGCCGGCATCCCGCGGGCGTTCGCCATGGGCAGGCCCGGCCGTGCTGAACGGTCCGAGCGGACGACGGTGCCGCCGCATGCGGACACCGATCCCCATGTGATCCCCTCCCGGCAGGCGCCGAACGGCACAGAGCCGGCAACGCGACGCCCCGGTCCCGCGCGGCGCTTGGTGTTCGTGGACGATGACACCGCGTCCCCTCCGGTGGCGGCCGCCGTCGCCAGGGTGCGGACGCCCAACGGGACGAGCTCCGAGCTCGGGCCGGCCGCGCGAGCACCTCATGGCGGTGCGCGCCAGCCGTGGACGCGATCGGCGACGAACCGGCTCGCCGGCGCGTTCGCGCGACCCCGTGGCGCCATGGTCGGCGGTGTCGCCGCCCTCGTGGCGGCGTTGGTGGTCCTGGCCGTGGTGTCGTCCGCGGGGCCCGGGGGTCGCGCCGCGCATCGGCACGCCGCCGGCGCGACGAGGCCGACGATTTCGGCCCCGACGCAGAGCTCGCAACCCGCGCCGTCCCCCTCGACATCGAGCCCCACCACGACGGCGTCGCCCGCCGCGCCTTCGCCTGGGGGCGCCCCCGTTCTGTCCGCGATCTCCCCGAGCGTGGGCCAACAGGGCCAGACGGTCGCCATCCAGGGCACCGGGCTGATGAGCGCCGACGGGCTCATCGTCGTGCTCTTCGGGCCCGAGGAAGCGTCCACCAGCTGTCCCTCCCAGCAGGGCTGCGTCGTCACCGTCCCCCCGCCGCCACCCGGCCAGCCGTCGGTGCCGGTGCAGGTGAAGACCGCCGCGGGCGTGTCCAACGCCCTGACGTTCCACTACACCCCGGCCGCCGGCGGCGCCGCCGCCTGACCGCTAAGCGTCGGGATTCGCCTACGCTCTTCGTGGGGCTGGGGCCGCGGCTCGCATCGGGCGGATTCGACTGAGGTGCGGGCGATGTGGCTGTGGGGGGGCAGAGCGGCGCGATGCGCAAGGTCGCGAAGGCGGGGATGGCGCGGCGGTGGCCCGTGGTGGGCGTGCTCGTGTTCGCGGCCACCGTGTCCGGCGCCTGTCACCACATCGGTGGTCTCGCCCCGAGCGCGTTAGGCCTGTTCGTCTCGTCGCAGAAGCCCGCTGACGCGCTCAGCCTGGCCAACCGCCTCGGCGTGCAATTGCAAGGGATCTCGGCCTACACCGACGGCCGGTCGTGGGCCGCCATCGGCGGCTACCAACCGCCGTCGACCAACCTCCGGCTGTACCTGTCGGTGAGCATGGCGCCCGACAACGGCAGCCCGGCGCAGACACCGTCGAACCTTGCCGTCTACCGCCAGCTCGCGCAGAACCTCGTGAACGCCGGCCAATCAGACGCCATCGTGCGCGTCGGTTGGGAATGGTCGACGACGTTCTTTTCGTGGGGGCAGCAGACCGACACGCCGAGCCAGTACGTCACCGCGTTCGACGACATCGTGAGCACCATGCGAAGCGTCCCCGGGCAGAACTTCCTGTTCGACTGGTGCACGGCGGCGGGTGCGGTCCCCACGGTCGGCACCTTCGACCAGTGGTATCCGGGTGACGGGTACGTCGACTACGTGGGAACCGACCTGTACGACAACCCCACGGTCACCTGGGACCAGGGACTCCAGATGACGGGGGGCCTCGGGTACATCGCCAACTTCGCCCGGGCCCACGGCAAGCCCATGAGCATCCCCGAATGGGGGTTGAGCGGCGGTGACGACCCCACCTTCATCGACGACGTGCACGCGTTCATCGCCGACACCAACAACCGCGTGGCGTACAGCTCGTACTTCTCGGACAACGCGGTGGTGAACTCGGACATCACGCAGTTCCCCAGCTCCGAAACCGAGTTCACCAAAGACTTCGGCGGCTACGGCTGACGGTCAGCCTCCCCAGGCACCGATCCCTCTGCCGTTCACCGGACTCAATGCGCTTCGGTGGCGACGCGCCGCACCCCTTCTTCGAGGAACCGGCGGCATTCGGCCTCCGGGTCATGTGCACCCGACACCTCGGCGTAACGGCGGAGCGCCCCGAACGGGGCGTTCCAGAACGCGGCGTCCCCGGGCCGGGCGTCCGACCACGGCCCGGCGTACACATAGGGCTCGGGCTCGTAGCCGTCACCGGGTGAGAAGCCGAGGTTGACTTTCTGGCCCGTCGGCAACGTCAGCGTGGTGGCGGCGTCGAAGTGCTCGGGCCAGAGCTGGATGGTGGCCGACGTCACGCCGACAGGTTGGGAAGCGACCACGCTGTCGAGCACCCGCCAACCGAGGCCGAACCAGTCGAGGATCGTCCTGACGGCGTGCTCGGGCCAGTGCAGAGGCAGGTCCGTGCGCCCGAGCGGCGGCGCGTCGGCACCGCAGTCGAATCCTGTGCTCAGGTCGGCGTCGACGAGAGCGGCGATCTCCTCGAGGGTGGTGCCCTCGATCCGGACTCGGCTGCACTCGCCGGCCACCTCGCGGAAGAGGGTGTCACCGGAGATCCGCACCACCTCGGGACCCTCGCCGAAAGCCGGGGTGGTGATCCCCCCGGGGACGGCACGGAGGCCGAAGCGACCGCTCACCTGACTACGGCGGCGGGCGAGGACGTGCACCGCCACGCCGTGCAGCACGGCTCGGGCCGTGTGGTGCCCGCCAGGGTCCACAACGGGCGCGCGTGCCACAGGCTCTCGGTGCCGGGGGCTCAGGGCGCGGGGGCGTGCGGAGAAGGCGTCGCCCCGTGCGCGTCGTAGCGCCGTCCCAGCCGCGCGGCCATCGCACGGCCGGAGTTCAGCTGGAACGGGCTGATCCCTCCGGGCTGCCACGGCCCCACCGACCCCGCCGACACGGCGTCCTTGCTCTTGGCCGGAATGCAGAAGCGCCGACGCACCTCCTCGGTTGGGATCCCGGCCAGCTCGAACCAGTCCATGCGCAGGAAGTCGATGCCGGGGCTGTGAGTTGCGACGTCGTCACACCGCGCGCCGCGATACATGGCGTCGGCGAGGCGCACCGAGATGTGCCCGGCGTCGTTCGACAGGTGGCCGACGTTCGACTCGAACAAACCCGCGCCCGACCGGAGGTACCCGGTCTCGAACAGGCAGACGACCATGGCCAACAACGAGAACGCGTGCAGATCGTCGTTGGCCCGTGCGATGAACGCGAACACCTCGAGCTCGGACTCGACGATCGTCCCGTAGTCGGCGAGCACGTGGACCCAGTCGTGCTGGGCGAGCAGGGGCGGCGCCGAGCCGGGCACGCCGGGAAATTCGAATCCCCGAGCCTGGTACATCTCCCACACACCGCGGCCGAGCGTGCCGGGGTCGAGGTTCTCGAGCTCCGCCCAACGGCGGGCGAGAGCGGGATCGGTGACCGAGACGTCCCAGGCGGACTGCAGCTCCCGCGAGGAATGCAGGAAGGACGCGTCGTCGGGGTGCCAGGCTGCCGTGTAGCCGTTGCGCTCGAAGTCGAGCGCGGCCAGGCCGAACGATCCCGCGGAGAACTCGCGCGCCACATCGATCATGGAGTCGTCGACGGAAAGCTCGCAGGCGTACTCGCAGATGCGCTCGACCACCTCGGGCGGCAGCGGCCGCAGGGTGAGGGCGAGGAGCAGCATCAGCTGGACGATGCGCGACCGGAATTCGAGGGTGCGGCCCCGCATCAACTCCGCCAGCTCGGACGCACTCAGATTCGGGAACGTCTGGAGCGACACCGGGTGCTCGGTCATGGCCTTGGCGATCGCCTCGAGCAGCAGCCGCTGGAGTTGGGTGAGGCCGGACGGCGGTGCGGCCGCCGACGCGATGCCGTACGCCAGGCGCGTCGCTTCCTCGGCGTCGGGCGGTGTCAGCAGGGCTTGTTCGGGGTCGGGGGGCGCGACAGGCACGATGCCGCGCAGATTAACGGGCGACCCTGCCTTGCCTGGCCGCAGGGGCGTCCGTAGCGTGGAAGCCGTGGCCGAAGGTGCGCTCGTCGTCGAGGACCGCGGGACGGTCCTGTCGCGAGCCGAGCCCGTGGTCCGCCGACTGCTCCTGGTACCGCCCAGGCAGCCTCGCCCCGCTCGGCGCGACGAGGCCGCTGCTCACCGCCTGTTCAACGTGTCGATCGCGGTGTCGGGGCTTCGCTGCTTGCTCGCCTACGTGGTCTTTCCCATCGTGGGGCCGGCCCTCGACGGCGCCGCCGGCTGGGGGCCGGCGATCGGTATCCCCATCGGGGTCGTGGCGCTCGTGTTCGACGTCGTGGCCGTTCGGCGCTTCTGGGTGGCCGACCACCGGTGGCGCTGGGGCATCACCGCCATCTACCTGGCCGTGATCGCGCTCGTCCTCACCCTGCTCGTGCGCGACCTCATCCACGTGGCCTGAGCGACGTCGACGAGCGACGAGCTTCTCACCGAAGAGCTCGTCGTCGGGGTGAGCGGCGTGAGGTCGGTGACTGCCGCCGGCTGGGGCCGCCGCCATCCTCACTGTGGCCGCTGTGCTCGCCGCCGTGCTCGCCGCCGTGCTCGTCGACGCCCGTCAACCGACGGCAAACCGCCGGTAACGCTCCAGCGCGGCGTCGAGCGCCAACTTGTCGTCGCGGCTGAGCCGCACGTCGATCCTCGTCTCGAGGTCGATAGCCCCGCGGGACTTGCGGACGCGCCAGTGGCCGAGCAGCCT
>DATGKD010000275.1:0-14049 GCA_035294855.1 Acidimicrobiales bacterium | reverse complement strand
CATGCGCACGGAGTCAGGCTCGTGGTGGCAGACCGGCACCTACGAGCCCGTGGGGTCGTCGGTGCGGGTCAACATGGCGTGCGCGCTGAAGCTGTCGCAGATCGACGGCGTCTGGGTGCGCGACGGGTCCGGCACCGTCGTGCTGCAGGGCTACGTCCCCCATCTGAGCGATCACGACAGCTGATCCGCTTCCGGGTCGCCGGGGGGGTCGTTCGAGCCCCCGTGCAGCGTCACGCCACGGCAGGCCGTTTGTCACTGCCCTGACGCACACGCGGGCGATCGACGGTGCAGGGTGGTGGGCGTGGCATTCCGGACCGGCGAGCACCCCGTCAGGCGGCGACGGCGCGCTCGGGACGCCGTGGGCGTCATCGGCGTCGCCATCGCCGTCGTCGCTGCCGGGATCGTGCTGCCCGCGGTGGCCTCGCCGGGCGTGGTGCCGCAACGGGCCGCCGGCGCGGTGCGGACCCTGTCGCTGCGGACGACCGAACCGAGCGCGCCGAGCTCCCTGTTGTCGGGGCCGCTGGCCGACCCCGGGGGCACGTTCCTGCACGACCGCTTCGGCCGCGTCGTCCTCCTCCACGGGGTGAACGCGGTGTACAAGTTCGCCCCCTACGAGCTGTACCCCGACCCCGGCCAGCCCTGGAACCTGTCGGGCCGCGACGCGTCGCAGATGGCCTCCCTCGGGTTCGACGTCGTGCGGCTGGGTGTCCTGTGGGCGGGCATCGAGCCGGGGGCCCTCGGCCCGAACAGCCCCCAGGTGTGCACGCCGGGCACGCCTCACGACCCGGGCCAGTTCGACCCCGTGGTGGCGGCGGCGTACCTGACACGGTTGAAGCAGACGGTCGACCTTCTCGGGAGCTACGGCATCTCGACGATCCTCGACATGCACCAGGACCTCTACAGCTCGGTCTTCGGGGGTGAGGGCGCGCCCGCGTGGGCGGTGTGCACGAGCGGGTTCCCGGTGGTGCGCGCCCCGGGGCGGTGGTCGAACACCTACCGGACCGCCGCGCTCGGCGCGGCGTTCGAGAACTTCTGGACCAACGACGTCGTCGGCGACCTGCAAGGCGAGTACGACCGGGTCATGGCCTCGGTGGCGCACTTCTTCCGCAACGACCGCCACGTCCTCGGCTACGACCCCTTCAACGAGCCGTTCTCGAAGTCACTGCTCGAGGTCGGCCATCATGCCCTCGACGCGCAGATCGAGTGCTTCTACACGGGCGCCGCCCGCCCCGGGCTGGCCTCGAACACCGGCCGGCGGGTGGCCTGCCCCCCCGCCGATCCCCGCAAAGGTTTGATCGGCAGCGTCGAGGGTGCCGACCCGTACCACCTCGTCTTCTACGAGCCGGACATCTACTCCCGCCACGGGACCCCGAACTACGTCGGCTCGATCGACTTCCCCCGGCTCGTCATGAACTTCCACTCGTACTGCCCGTACCGGAACCCGGTCACGGGCGACCCGACCGATCCCGCCGCCTGCGCGTCGAGCGCCCTCGTCACCCTGACGCGCCGCTCCGCGGAGCGCGCCCTGCTCGGCTCGCGGGCCCAGCCGCGCGGGCCGGCGCTGTTCCTGAGCGAGTTCGGGGCCACCAACGACCCGGGGCTGCTGAACGCCGTGACTGACGGCGCCAATCGCGTCCTCATCGGATGGACCGCCTGGGCGTGGAAGTACTACGGCGACCCCACCGGCAGCTCCGACGAAGCCATCGTGGGGCCGGACGGGCAACTCCAACCGGGCGCCCGCGCCCTCGCCCAGACGTACCCCCAGGCCGTGGCGGGCAGGCCGACGTCGGTGGTCTTCGACGACGAGACCAGCGCGTTCGCCATGACCTACGTGCCCGACCCCCGGGTGCAGGCGCCGACCGTCGTGTTCGTGCCCGTGGCCGAGCGCTATCCCGACGGGTACTGCCCGGGCGTGCAGGGCGCCCGCATCACGTCGCGCCCCGACGCGTCGCATCTGGTCGTGGCGAACGGCACCGGCGACCAGCCGGTGACCATCCGGGTGACCGCCGGTGAGTGCCGCTCGGGCGCGCGCCGGACGCCGAGCTTCCTGCAGCACAGCAGCTGACGTGCCCGGGGCGCGGCCCCCGACCGCCGCCCGTGGGGCAGGCCCGTGGGACAGGGAGGCGCGTGATGACAGAAGGTGATCAGACCGACGCGGTCTCGGCCCGGTCCCTGGCGACCTCGTCGAAGGTCGCATAGTCGGACCCGGTGTCGGCGGCGTCCTCGTACTGGATGACGCCCATCTCGGTGAAGCGGGCGCGCAGCCAGCCGTCGCCCGCGTCCAAGAGGCCGAGCTTGCGGCAGTTGGGCACGATCTTGGAGAACAGCATCGAGGAGAAGGCGCGCTCCTCGGCGGGCTGTCCCTCCAGCATGAGCCGCACCACCATCCGCGGGTCCACCCCCATCCGCTCCCAGACGTCGGGTTGGAACCACCGCTTGCGGAGGAACTGCGCGGTCTCGTAGGCGAACTCCTGGCGCTCGCGGATCTCGTGCGCGGTGAGACCGCCGTAGAACTCCTGCAGCCCGAGCACGCCGAAGGCGACGTGGCGCGCTTCGTCGGCCATGACGTAGCGCAGCAGCTGCTTCAACAAGGGCTCGGACACGAGATGGTGCATGGCGCCGAACACCGCCAGCGCCAGCCCCTCGACCATGACCTGCATGCCGAGGTAGGTGACGTCCCATCGCTCGTCGCCGATGATGGCTTCGAGCAGTGTCCGCAGGTACGGGTTGATCGGGTAATGGCCCGACAGTTTGTCGTCGAGGTAGTGCGCGAAGACCTCGACGTGGCGCGCCTCGTCCATGACCTGGGTGGCGGCGTAGTACTTGGCGTCGATCCAGGGCACGGTCTCGACCAGCTGGGCGGTGCACACGAGGGCCCCCTGCTCGCCGTGCATGAACTGCGACAGCATCGAGTTGAGCGACTCCACGGCCAGCTGGCTCCACTGGGCCGAGCCCCAGGAGCGCAGCGGCGAGTCCTCGGCGCCCGCCAATGCCGCGAACCGGCCGGCGTTCGCCCCTTCGAGCTCGTGGGCGACGCGCTCCTGGTCGACCTCGAGCTCCCATGGCAGGTCGGTCGATCCGTTCCACTGCGAGTGCTTGGCCTTGTCGTAGAGCTTGGCCAGCGGGGGCCGGCTGCGTTCGTAGTCCCACGTGAACGCCACGTCGGTCGAGCTCTTGACCGCCCGCACGACCTCGTCGCGCTCGGTGCGGCCCGCGGCCACGATGGCCTCCACGGCCGCGTCGTCGATCGGCGGGCGGGCGGGACCGGCTGCCTCGTGGCCCGGCTCGCCGCCGGCGAAGACCGAAACGGAGGCTTCCCCCTGAAGCTCGTCCACCGCGATCGATCGTAGGCCACCCCTGCCTCGACGGGGGTCCCCCGACGTGGTGTGATCGCGTGCCGGAAACAGCAGAAAGGCCATCCCCATGAGCGTGATGAAGCGGCTCTCAGGAATCGTGCAGGCCAAGGCGAACAAGGCCCTCGACAAGGCCGAGAACCCCGCCGACATGCTCGACCTGTCCTACGAGAAGCAGCAGGAGAACCTCCAGAAGGTCCGCCGGGCCCTGGCGGACGTGGCCACCGCCCGCAAGCGCCTCGAGCTCCAGGCCACGCAGCTCCAGGCGCAGGCGCAGAAGCTCCAGGACCAGGCGAAGCAGGCGCTCGCGCAAGGCAACGAAGACCTCGCCCGCGAGGCGCTCGGCCGGCGGGCGGCCCTCGCCGACCAGCTGACGAGCCTCGGGACCCAGCACGAACAGGTCGAGGCCCAGCAGCAGCAGCTCGAGAACACCGCCACCCGCCTCCAGGCGCAGGTCGACGCGTTCCGCACCAAGAAGGAGACGCTGAAGGCGAGCTACACGGCGTCGAAGGCCCAGGCGAGCATCGGCGAGGCGGTGTCGGGCATCTCCGAGTCCATGGCCGACGCCGGCATGACCCTCGACCGCGCCCAGGACAAGATCGCCCAGATGCAGGCCCGCGCCGGGGCCATCGACGAGCTCCTCGACACCGGCGCGCTGCCCGACGCCCTGGGCGGCGGGGGCGACGACATCCAGAAGCAGCTCGACGCCGCGTCGCAGTCGGGACAGGTGGACGCCGAGCTCGCCGCGCTGAAGGCAGAGGTGGGCGCGGGGTCGCCGAGCGCCGCGCTCCCCTCGAGCGGGGCCCCGGTCGAGGGCGCCGCTGAGGCTCCGGAAGCGGGGGGCACCAAGTGATCGTGCGCATCCTCGGCGAGGGCAGCTACGACGTGCCCGAGGCCGACCTGCCCGCCGTGGAGCAGCTCGACGCCACTCTCGTCGACGCCCTGGACCGTGGCGACGACGCGACATTCTCCGGCGCGCTCGCCGACCTCGTCGCCTTGGTGCGCCACACCGGGAAGCCCCTCCCCCCCGACGATGTCCAGACCTCGGAACTGGCGGTGCCCCACCCGGGCTCGACCCTGGCCGAGGTGCGCGACCTGCTCGCCGAGGGGGCCTGAGCCAGCCGCCGGACGCCGGCTGGCTCAGCTGCGGTCGGTGCCCTTGTCGGCCGCGGTGAGGAGGTCGACGAGCTCGGACAGCTCGCCTTCGTCGAGGACGGCGTAGGCACGCGCCACGGCGCGTTCGGTGGCCGCCTCGGCCTGTTCCCAGCTGGCCTGGCAGGAGCTCACGTCGGGATGCGGCTCGGGCCAGCCGAAGACGCCCGTCATGAACGGGGTGCGGAGGACGACCGCGTCACGAGGTTCGATGCCGGCCGCCACGACGGCCGCGCCGTGCAGCCCGCCTCGCAGCTCGCGCAGCACGTTGAGCCGGTGCAGCGCGAGCGCCCTCGGCTCCCCCGGCTCGGGCATGGCCCTCCACGCGGCGAACAGCGGTACGGCAGCCACCGATGCATGGGAGTTGACCCGGCCGAGGAGCTCGGCGAGGTGAGTGTGGTCGACCACCTCGGGCAGACGTCTCGTCGCCCAGGCCGTGAGGCACTCGGTGAACAGCGCCACGGCGTCCCGGCGCGCCATCACCTTGGCCGAACGTTCCCATGCTTCTTTGACGGCGTCGGGGTTGAAGAAGACGAGGGCGGCTGCCACCACCGCGCTGTCAACATCCCCCAACGGGCCGGCCCGGCCGGCGAAGTAGAAGTCGATGCCCTCGAAGCCGCTCTCTGCGGCCCGCTTGTAGGTGTAGCCGGCCATCATGAAGCCAGCGGGCAGGCCGACGACGGCGTCCTTGGTCGCCCGGACCGCTTCTTCTGGGGTCATGCTTTCCTCCAGGGTCGCGCCGTCGGCGCACGTTCGAGGTCGTGCCGTGCGGCACGCTAGCGCCGTCTCCACCAGCCTGGCGGAGGAGAATGCGTCTCGGGGAGGTCACGTGAAGGTCCGCATCGGTGTCGGAACGGGGACCATGGTGTCGTCGGGTGACGAGCTCGGCCGGTTGGTCGAGGACCTCGAAGCGCGTCGCTTCGACTCGCTGTGGCTGTCGGATGTGCTGACCATGCCCGGCGACGACCCGTTGACCGGATTGGCGTTCGCCGCGGGCCGCGTGAAGAAGCTCAAGATCGGCACGACCATGGTCCTGCCGGGTCGCAACCCGGTCCGCCTGGCGAAGCAGATCGCCACCCTCGACCAGTTGTCCGGCGGACGGTTGCTCGTGACGTTCGTCCTCGGCCTGCGCATCGGCGCCGAGCCGGCGGCCATGGGTGTGCCTCCGGCCGAGCGCGGCCGCCAGGTCGACGAGCTGCTGCCGCTCCTGCGCCGATTGTGGACGGAGGACGACGTCGACCACGACGGGCCGATGTGGAAGCTCAACGGTGTGAGCGTCCTGCCCAAACCCGCGCAGAAGCCGTTCGACGTGTGGCTGGGGGGCAGCGTGCCCAGCGCGCTGCGCCGTGTCGGCACCCTGTCGGACGGCTGGCTGCCGGCGCTGTGCACGCCGGCGGAGGCCGAAGCTGGTCGGCGCGTGATCGAGGAGACGGCGTCGGCCGCCGGGCGGCGCATCGACCCCGAGCACTTCGGCGTGAGCATCGGCTACGCACGCGAGGCCATCCCGGAGCCGTTGGCCCGCCGCCTCGTCCAGCGCGTCCCGAGCGGTGACCTGGCGTCGGTGGTCCCGCAGAGCCTGGACGAGCTCCGGCGGGCGATCGGCCGGTATCTGGAAGTGGGATTCTCGAAGTTCGTCGTGCGCCCCGTGGTCCCACCGGCGTCTTGGGAGCGTGAGCTCGACGACCTCGCCCGGGCCGTCCTCGACCTCCAGACCTGACGTCTCCACGAACGCCTTGTCCGGCAGCGGTCGTGGCATGCTCCTGCGGCCGAATCCACCGAGCACGGAGGGACCATGGGCAAGGCACAGGCGGCCATCGACATCGACAGTCCGCCCGAGGCGGTGTGGAAGGTCGTCGGGGACTTCGGCGGCATCGCGACGTGGATGCCGGGTGTCGAGTCGTGCAGCTTGGACGGCGACGACCGCATCATCAAGATGATGGGCATGGAGGTGACCGAGGGCCTCCGCCGGCGCGACCCCGACGAGCGCGTGCTGGAGTACGGCATCGTGGGCGGCGTGCCGGTCGGCAACCACCTCGCCGTGATACGTGTTGCGGATGCTCCCGGCGGCTCGCATGTCACGTGGGACGTCGAGATCGAGCCCGACGAGATGACCGACATGTTCCGCGACGTGTACCAGCAGTCCCTGCAGGCGCTCAAGGACCACCTGTCGGGCTGACGTGCCGAACACCTCTCCACGCACGTGGACGATCGAGGCCACCGCGCGGACGTCCGCGCCGGTCGAGGCCGTGTGGCCGCTCATCGGCGAGGCGGCCAGGTGGAAGGACTGGTCGTTCATGACGCGCACCTTCCTGTTGCGCGAAGGAGACCCCGCACCTGACGGGGTGGGGGCGATCCGCCGGTTCGCGCTCGGCCCCGGTGGGAGCAAGGAAGAAGTGGTGGCCTGGGAGCCGCCACACCATCTCGGTTACAAAGCCTTGTCGGGGCTCCCGGTGAAGTCGTATAGCGCGGACGTCTATCTGGAATCCGACGGGAACGGCACCGTCGTCACGTGGCGCAGCCGGTTCGTCCCCCTCGTCCCCGGCACCGGCGCTCTCGTGAACCTCTGGCTGCGACGGCTGGTGCGCGGGTTCGCCACCGGCGTGTGCCGCTACGCGGACCGGATCGGGGCCGGCACCTCCTGACGCATGCTCGGCTTGCCAAAACCGAGGCCCCACCCGCATCGGGTGGGGCCCCTTTGTTGTCTGTCGGTCGATCCGTTTCATGCGGCGTGCGCCGCTCCGGCTGGGCGCCTACTAGAACGCTATGCCTCCGGTGCCCTTGGCCAGCGAGATCTTGCCCTTCGCGGACAGGCAGACCGTGGCCGAGTACGTGTCGGTCGAATTGGTGACGGTCGAGGTTCCTCCGGTGACGGGGCCGGTTGCCAGGAACGCCGCCTCACCCGCCTTGTTGGGACAGATCCCCGTGGGGCTGAGCGTGGTGAGCTGGGGTGCGCCGATGACGACGGTCTGGTTGCTCGGAACCCAGGTGAGCGTGCCCCCGGATTCCAGGGCGCCCACGTTGCCGGTCAGCTTCTTGTCGATCTTCTTGTCGGCGCTGGGCACCGTGCACTTGGAGATCGTCACCACACCGCCGGCGGCGACCTTGAGCTTGGGGCAGGTCAGACTGCTGGCCGCCGAAGCCGGCACGGCTCCGGACAAGGCGACAACGGTTGTGGGCACCGCGAAAGCGGTGGCCCCCGCCAACAGGACCATGACGATTCGGCGCATGGCATCTCCCTTAGTTGTGAGTGGAAATCGAATATGGAGAGTTTCAGGTGACACTGATCGACAACATCTGGGTCGCGGCTACCGATCCCGCCGAGTCTGCGACGTGCACGGTGAAGGAGAAGGTGCCGGCTTGCCTCGGTGTTCCCGAAATCGAGTCGTTCCTGCCACTGAACCGGAGACCCGGGGGCAGGGAGCCGTTCACGATGCTGTAGTGATACGGCGGACGGCCGCCCCCGGCGTAGACGGCGCTCGAATAACGCTGTCCCACCACCCCGGCCGGCAGCGTGGTGGTGACCACCGCGATCGGATACGTCTGACCCGGCACGACGACGTTGCACGTGACCCCGCCACCGCTGTTCGTCCACGAGCCGCATTGTGAACCAGGCTGCACGACCCGGCTCGAGATCACCGAGTGCATGAGTTGCATCGCACTCACCATGGTCGGGTACGGCTGGTCCTGGATGTTCACCATCCCGAAGTTGTCGTTTTCGTTGTCCCCCGGACGGCCGCCGGCGGGCTCGTCGAACCATTCGAACCAGCTGTCGCCGACAACCCACGGCGCGTTCTCGTACAGCGGAGCGATGTAGTTCTCGAACGCCGTGGCGCGTGACTGCTGATCGGGAGAGAGGAGATAAA
This sequence comes from Acidimicrobiales bacterium, assembly GCA_035294855.1. Lineage (GTDB taxonomy): Bacteria > Actinomycetota > Acidimicrobiia > Acidimicrobiales > UBA8190 > DATGKD01. Next base: position 5,681 of record DATGKD010000275.1, on the reverse strand, counting down.
TGCCAGGATGGGTGTTCGGATCCTGCGGACCCGTCGCAATGAAAGCGTATTCACCGATCAAAAGTGGACGCTTTGCATACTTGTAGAAATCGGCGAGGTTGGCTTGGACCGGCAGGTAGTAGGGGTAGAGGAAGTGCACCAGCGAAGCGAGGCCGGGCTGGAGCTCGTAATCCTCGAGACTGAAGACGTCCACATACGGCCGGGCGGCCTCCAGGAGCTGGGGCTGGATCTCCTGCCCTTCGGCTTTCACTCCCAGGATCAGGTGGTTCGGGTCGTATTGACGAATCGCCGCCGTCGTCACCTGGAAGTAGCGAGTGGCCAGCGCGAAGAGGAATCCACTGGGATTGCCGGCGTATTGCTGGGCGACGGCGAGACCCGGTGAGCCCGCGGGCAAACGCATGTATTCGTCCAAGAGCGTATCGGGGATATTCGGAGGACCCCAGGTGATCTCGGTGTCGGTGAAGAAGCCCACGACGTTCGGATCGTTCGCCAGCGGTGCCACCTGAGTGGCGGCGACTTGGTCGGCGTGCGTGACGAACGAGGGCTCGAACCAGTCGTTGCCGCTCGCCATGGACAACGACACCTCGTAGGGCATCTGCGAGCCGAGCGACTGGTAATCAGAGAACGAGCCCAGCGTGGTGACCCCCCAGGAGCGAAGCCGGGACAGTGTGGTCGAATCCCAAGCAGCGAGGTTCGGGTAGTTGGCGGCAACGGCCTGACAGTACGGACACTGGCCCGTGGTCTGGTCGATGTCGCCCTGCGCCGTGACGGTGTCGATCGCCGCCGCGTAGAAGGGTGCGCCTTGGGGCGTCACGAAGTACCAATGGCGCCCCTTCTTGGCGACCTGGAAGTAGCCGTTGGCATGGAACGTCAGCGTGGAGGGGGTCTTCGGGTGTCGGACAGCCGCCTGGGCTGATTGCTGCGACAAGACCCCCGGGAGCACGAGCGAAAGAGCGACCGCGAGCACGATGGCGAACACGGCTCGGCGACGTGAGCGAGGTCGCTGTCGCGTCGCTTCCCGACGACGGGACGCCAAGGCGCCCATCGTCGGCACGCCGTCCACCCGGAACTCCATCACCGCCCCCAAGGCCGAGAACCCAACCCTTCAAGGGTGGATCCCCGCCATCCTCCGCCGACAGGGTCGAAGGTCCCGTTAGTTCGGGAACTCCCCGTCGGCGCCAACATAGCAGTCACATGAAGGCGGACAACCAATTTTGATGAGTTCGCGGCGTAGACTGCCCACTCCATCACGGACTCAGCGAGTGACGCCTCACGGCGAGTCGGGCTACTGATGAAACGAATCTCAGTGGTCTCTGCCAAGCCCTGGCGCGTCTTCGCCACTGCCTTCGCCTTGGCATTCCTCATGATGTTGGCGTGGAGCCTCGCCACGCCGCTGTTCGCCGGGCCTGACGAAACCGCCCACGTCGATCGAACGGTCTCGCTGTGGCGGGGACAGGTCGTCGGATGGACGATGCACGGCAGGAGCGATGCCTGGACGGCCGTGAATGCGCCCCGCCTCTACAGCGACGGCGCCATGCCGTTTCCGTGCTTTGCCTTCAAGGACACCGTTCCTGCTTCGTGCGAACACATCGGTCATTCGCGCGCCGTCGTTCCGGTCGCGACGTACGTGGGGCGATATCCGCCCCTCTACTACGCGGTGGTGGGCTGGCCGAGCGCGGCGACGACGTCCACCGCTGGCCTGTATCTCATGCGTTTCGTGAGCGATCTCGTCAGCGCGTTGTTCGTCGCATTGGCCGTCGCGGTTGTCGTCGTCTGGTCCAAGAGCCGCCTGCTGTTGCTCGGCATCCTCGTCGCTCTGACGCCGACGGCTCTGTACTGCGCGAGCGTGGTGAACCCCAGCGGTTTGGAGATCTCGGCGGCGCTGTGCCTGTGGTGCTCGGGCCTGGTTCTGGCGCTCGAAAGGATCGATGATCCGCCTCGCGGGCTCATCGTCATCATGGCTACGAGCATCTGCGTGTTGGTCTTGACCCGGCCGCTGTCGCCTTTGTGGGCCGCCCTGATCCTTGTGGTGGTGGCACTCCTTGCTGGCCCGCGACCGGTTCTCCGCCTCCTCGGGCGAAGAGACGTCCGGTGGGCGGCACTCGTCGCGCTGGCCGCGACCGCCTTCGCCATCGTGTGGCTGTTCACCCAGCACGCGCTGGACGTCCCCCCGTCCGGGGCTCAGGTGACACCCGGCGAAACCGGCGGGCAGATCTTCGCCACGGCCTTCGGCAGTTGGGGATTCTGGTTCCACCAGATGGTGGGAACGTTCGGTGACGACACCGCTTCGCCACTTCTCACCTACGTGTCCTGGTCTGTCGCCTCGGGTGCCCTTCTTCTCCTCGCACTTGCCTGCTCGCGACTTCGCCGCGCATTCGTACTGGGCCTCCTGGTCGTGCTCGTCGTCTTCGTGCCAGTGCTCGTCGAATACGCGCGTGCCAGGAGCGTCGGCTTCATCTGGGACGGCCGGTACACGATTCCTCTCGCCATCGGGATCCCCCTCGTGGCAGCCGTCTTGATCGACCACTCGACAGCAATGACGAGCATGCGATCGCGCCTGACCGTCGTCCTGGGCGTCGGCATCACGCTGGGGAGCTTCCTCGCTTTTGCCGAAGCCCTCCGGCGCTACACCGTCGGCGTGACAGGTCCCCTCGACTACTTCCACGGCCCGTGGAGCCCGCCATGGGGAGCACTCACCCTGACGCTCGGCTACCTGGCGGGGTCGGCGCTGTTCACGGCGTTCCTCTGGTACCTCGCAACGACGGAGCCGCCGACGGCCGCCAGAAAAGGAGCCCGGACTCAGCCGACGGAACCGGCGTTTGCCCTATGACCGTGCGACGTTCGACGGAATCGAGCGCACGGCGCTCGACCCGCGTCACAGCCCGGCGGTCAGCTTGTCCATGTCGCGCAGTCGTCCGGCCATCGCCTCCATGAGCTTGCGCACCACCGAAGGCGCCTTCTTCATGAGCCTCTGCAGGTCACGACCGTCGAGCTCGAGCACCTGCAGGTCTGTCATCGCCTTGACCGTGGCCGACCGGGGCTCGCCGTCGAGCAACGACAGCTCGCCCACCACGTCACCGGGACCGAGGGTCGCCAGGCGCTTGCCGGAACGCAGCACCTCGGCGCGTCCCCAGGCGATCACGTAGGCGAGACCCCCCGATGCGCCCTGACGGGTGAGGACCATCCCCGCCGGCAACTCGGCCGGGATGGTCAGGGCGGCCACCATGCCCAGCTGGCGCTGGCTGCACGCCGAGAACAGCGGCATCTGGCCGAGGAGCTCGACCTTGCGAGTGCGGTTCCACGTCGAGATGGCCACGTCGGCTCCTCCCCGTCGGCCCGCCACGTTACCGACGCTCCTGGTCCAAGGGGAATGATCACAGTTCTCACAACGATCGGAAGAACGGGCTCGGCGGAACGTTCTGCTCGTGATGCTCGAGGGGGAAACTCGGAGCGTCTTCCAGCGGCAGGCCGTTCGGGGTGGGAAACGGAACGGACGCCGTTCGGGGGACACGGTCGTCGACGCAGCGACGGCGCGGCGCCGCCGCAACCGTCGCGTCGTCGGCGCGCTGTCAGGGATCTGCATCGTGGGCGGTGTGGCCGCCCTCGGCGGCGGGGGCAAGGCGGCCGCCGACTCGAGCCCGGGCCAGGGCAGCTCCTACGCGCAGTCGCTCCAGGTGACCCCGCACGAAGGGTCCCTCGCGGTGGGCACCGTGTTCGGCGAGGCGCTCGCCGGCCACACGAACACCTTCGCCCGGGCGCAGTCCCAGGGCCTCGACCTGGGCTCCATCGGCGTATCGATGAAGGGCGACAACTGCGGCAAGCCGGCCGACCCGAACGTCGCCGGGGCGGTGCCGGACCCGCTCCAGACCGAGACCGGCGCGCAGGGCGCGGACCAGGGTCAGACCCGGGGACCGGGCAAGCAGAACTACTTCGCCACGGAGTTCGTGCGCGCCAACGGCGACCCGTACGGCGAGGCGGACACCAGCTTCGCCGGCCCGGTCGGCGACCCCACCCAGGGTTTCGCGGTGTCTGGCCTGCACACGAAGAGCTGGTCGGGCCAGGTGAACGGCGTCAACGAGGCGGGCGCCACCTCCGACATCAAGTCGCTCGACATCGGTGCGGGCACCGTGCATCTCGACGGGCTGCACTGGGAGGCGCTTTCCCCGACCGGCGGCCAGCCCTCGGGTTCGTTCACGATCGGCAACGCCGTCATCGGCGGCACGCCGGTCTCGAACCCGAGCGACCTCTCGCAGCTCCAGGACGCCATCAACTCCGCCCTCAGCGGCATCGGGATCCAGGTCAACCTCCCGCAGTCGAAAGTGGTCCAGGGGATCGAGACCGTCACACCGCTCGAGATCGCGTGGGTGCCCAGCCCGGCGCGCGACCAGCTGCTGACCACGCCGATCAACGCGGCCCAGCCCGGGTACTTCCAGGTGACCAACGGCCTGGAGAATGGGTTCTCCGCCGACCAGGCGCCGTTCAACCAATTGGGCCAGGCCGAGACCGGTCCCAACGGCCAGCAGCTCGCGCAGGCGCTGTGCCAGTCCGACACCCCCATCACCGTCCTCGACATCACGGTCGCCGCCTTCGACGGCGGGGGGTACTTCAACACCGCGTTCGGCGGGGTGAACGCCACGAGCTCGGTGCTCCCTCCCAACACCTACAACCTGGCCGCGCTCGGCCTGGGTTCCCTGAACACTCCGGGCTCGACCGACCTGACCGCCGGGACGCTCGGGTCGGCCGGGAGCCTGGGGTCGGCAGGATCGCTCACCGGCACGACGCCGGGGTCGTCGGGTGGGGCGGCCGGCGGGCAGGGCGGCGGAAATAGCGGGGGCGCGGCGCGCGGTCTCGGTCCCTTCAGCAACGTGGCGGCCAGCGGGCCTCTCCTCGCCACCGGCCTCGCCGGACTGGGGCTCCTCGCATTCCTGGTCGAGGCCGACCGGCGAAAGATGCGCATCGCGCAGCGCACCATCACCTTCGAGGAGTAACCCTTGACGACGTTGAGCGGGGCCGGGAACGGCTCCCACCGGCCCCCTACCGGCGCGTTCCCGGTGGCGAGCCGCCTGTTCCGTGGGTACGGGCCGGTCGCCGTGCTCGTCCTCGTGGTGGCGCTGGTCTCGGTGCTCGTGCCCAGCCGCGTCGCCAAGAACGCCAACGCGGCCATCGGGAACTACGGAGCCGGCGGCGGCGCGTCGGGGCCGGCGGCCGGAACGGCGGGAGCGGGAGGAGCGGCCGCCGGCAGCGCGGGCTCGGCGGCTGCCGGCACGGCGGGCAAGGGCGCCACGGCCGGGAGCGCCGGGGGCACCGTCACCCTCCCCGGCAAGACCCAGCCCTGCTCCGGTCAGGCGCTCCAGATCCCGGGCGACCCGTACTCGCCGCCGTGCATCACCTTCCAGGGCTCGAACGGCGGGCCGACGGGTGCCCCGGGCGTGAGCGGCACCACCATCAACGTGACCGTCCGCCTCACCACCGACCAGAGCTTCCAGCAGACACTCGCCACGCTGGCCGGTGCGCAGCTGCGCGACACCAACGCCGACAACCAGCGGACCATCCAAGCGCTCGCGCAGTACTTCAACACGCACTTCCAGTTCTACGGGCGCAAGCTCAACATCCAGTTCTTCACCGGGCAGGGCTCGCTCTCCAACGAGCTGCAGGGCTACGGCCAGGCCCAGGCCGTGGTC
>DATGKD010000274.1:0-13377 GCA_035294855.1 Acidimicrobiales bacterium | reverse complement strand
GATGCCCAGCTCCTCGGCCGTCCGGAAGACGTCCTCGTCGAGCTCGCGCATCTCGATCTCCTCACCGGTGGTCGACAGCACCTCGACGTTGAGGCACAGCGACTGCATCTCCTTGATGAGCACCTTGAAGCTCTCGGGGATCCCGGGCTCGGGGATGTTCTCGCCCTTGACGATGGCCTCGTACACCTTCACCCGGCCGAGGACGTCGTCGGACTTGATGGTGAGCAGCTCCTGCAGCGCGTAGGCGGCGCCGTAGGCCTCGAGCGCCCACACCTCCATCTCCCCGAAGCGCTGGCCGCCGAACTGGGCCTTCCCGCCGAGGGGCTGCTGGGTGATCATCGAGTACGGCCCCGTCGAGCGGGCGTGGATCTTGTCGTCCACCAGGTGGGCGAGCTTCAAGATGTAGACGTAGCCCACCGAGATGGGGTTGTCGTAGACCTCGCCCGTCCGCCCGTTGTAGAGCGTGGCCTTGCCGTCGGGCCCGATCAGGCGGTTGCCGTCGGCCGAGTCCGGGCGCAGCCGCTCGAACAGCTTGCGGATGGTGGGGTGCCGGCCGGCGTCCTCCTCCTCGTCCCAGTGCGCGCCGTCGAAGGCGGGCGTGGACACCCACACCGCGGGCTCGGTGCGCGGACGCGTCTTGGCCTCGGTGCCGCGCACCGGCGCCTGGTGGGCGTCGACGCCGTCCCAGCCCCAGCGGGCCGCGTACCCGAGGTGGCTCTCCAGGACCTGGCCCACGTTCATCCGGCTGGGGACGCCCAGCGGGTTCAGGATGATGTCGACGGGCGTGCCGTCCGCCAGGAACGGCATGTCCTCCACCGGCAGGATCTTCGAGATGACGCCCTTGTTGCCGTGGCGCCCGGCGAGCTTGTCGCCCTCGGAGATCTTGCGCTTCTGCGCGACGTACACCCGCACCAGCTGGTTGACGCCCGGGGGCAGCTCGTGGGAGTCCTCGCGGCTGAACACCCGGACGTCGATGACCTTGCCGGACTCGCCGTGGGGGACCTTGAGGGAGGTGTCGCGCACCTCGCGCGCCTTCTCGCCGAAGATGGCGCGCAGGAGGCGCTCCTCGGGGGTCTGCTCGGTCTCGCCCTTCGGGGTGACCTTGCCCACCAGCACGTCGCCGGCGTCCACCTCCGCGCCGATGCGGATGATCCCGCGCTCGTCGAGGTCAGCCAGGATCTCTTCGGACAGGTTCGGGATGTCCCGGGTGATCTCCTCGGCGCCGAGCTTGGTGTCCCGGGCGTCGACCTCGTGCTCCTCGATGTGGATCGAGGTGAGCACGTCGTCGCGCACGAGACGCTCGGACAGGATGATGGCGTCCTCGAAGTTGTAGCCCTCCCAGGGCATGAAGGCGACGAGGAGGTTCTTGCCCAGGGCGAGCTCGCCGTTGTGGGTGGCCGACCCGTCCGCCAGCACGTCGTTGGCGGTGACGCGCTGGCCCTCGTCCACGATCACCTTCTGGTTGATCGAGGTGTTCTGGTTGGACCGGCGGAACTTGGACAGCGAGTAGCGCTTGCGGCCGAGCTCGTGGCCCAGGCGGTCACGCTGCCCGGAGCGGTACTCGACCACGATGTGGTCGCCGGACACCTCGGTGACCTGACCCTCGCCCTCGGAGAGCAGGACGTCGCCGGCGTCCTGGGCGGCGCGGGCCTCCACGCCCGTGCCGATGTAGGGCGCCTCGGGGACCACCAAGGGGACAGCCTGCTTCTGCATATTGGCGCCCATGAGGGCCCGGTTGGCGTCGTCGTGCTCGACGAAGGGGATGAGCGCGGTCGACACCGACACGATCTGCTTCGGGGAGACGTCTATGAGGTCGACCTCGGCCGGCGGCACGTAGTCGATCTCGCTCGTGGTCCCGTAGCTCGTGGAGGTGGCGCCCACCCGCACGCCCGCTCCTTGGGGGCCGCGCCGCACGAGCACGCGCTCGTCGACGAAGCGGCCGCGCTCGTCGAGCTTGGCGTTCGCCTGGGCGATGACGTGCTCCTCTTCCTCGTCCGCGGCCAGGTAGACGATTTCGTCGGACACCCGGCCGTCCACCACCCGGCGGTACGGCGTCTCGATGAATCCGTATTCGTTCACCCGCGCGTACGTGGCGAGCGCGCCGATGAGGCCGATGTTCGGGCCCTCGGGGGTCTCGATGGGGCACATGCGCCCGTAGTGGGAGCTGTGCACGTCACGCACCTCGAACCCGGCACGCTCACGGCTGAGGCCGCCCGGGCCGAGCGCCGACAGCCGGCGCTTGTGGGCCAGACCCGACAGCGGGTTGTTCTGGTCCATGAACTGCGACAGCTGGCTGGTGCCGAAGAACTCCTTGATGGCCGCCACCACCGGCCGGATGTTGATGAGCGTCTGCGGCGTGATGGCTTCCACGTCCTGGGTGGTCATGCGCTCGCGCACCACCCGCTCCATGCGCGACAGCCCGACGCGCACCTGGTTCTGGATCAGCTCGCCCACCGACCGGATGCGGCGGTTGGCGAAGTGGTCCTGGTCGTCGATGCGGTAGCCGGCCTCGCCGTCGGCCAGGTGCAGCATGTAGGTGGCCGTCGCCAGGATCTCCGATCGCGACAGCACGCCCTGGTCGGGTGCGGGACGCTCGAGATCGATGTCCAAGACCTGCGAGATGCGCTCGATCTCGGGGCCCAGCTTGCGGTTCAGCTTGTAGCGGCCGACCCGGGTGAGGTCGTAGCGCTTGGGGTTGAAGAAGGCGTTCTCGAAGTACGCCCGGGCGGCCTCGGTGGACAGCGGCTCGCCGGGGCGGGCGCGCTTGTAGATCTCCAACAGGGCGTCCTCGTGGGTCGGCGCGAGGTCGCGCTCCTTCTCCCACTGGCCTTCCAGGAAGTCGAAGTGCCGGACGAAGCGGGTGAGGAACCCCTCGTCCTCGTAGCCCAGCGCGCGCAGGAGGACGAACAGCGACAACCGGCGCTTGCGCGCCACCCGGGCGCCCGCGGTGACGTCCTTGCTGGGCTTGGCCTCGACGTCGAACTCGATCCACTCACCGCGGTAGGGGTGGATGGTGCCCGTGACGATGGTCTTGGCGTCGCGGCCGGGCTGGAAGATCACGCCCGGCGAGCGCACCAGCTGGCTGACCACGACGCGCTCGGTGCCGTTGATGATGAAGGTGCCGTTGCCCGTCATCATCGGGAAGTCCCCCATGAAGACGGTCTGCTCCTTGATCTCGCCGGTCTGCGCGTTCATGAACCGGGCCCGGACGAACACGGGCGCGGCGTAGGTCATGTCCTTCTCTTTGCACTCGTCCTCCGCGAACTTGGGCGGCGGGTGCAGGTCGGGGTCCTTCGGGTCGTACTCGAGCTCGAGGCTCAGCTGACCGGTGAAGTCCTCGATCGGGCTGATGTCGGCGAACGCCTCGGCCAGGCCCTTGTCCAGGAACCAGCGGAACGAGTCGCGCTGGATGGCGATGAGGTCGGGCAGGCGCAGGACCTCGTCGAGGTTGGCGAACGAGAAGCGCTCAGGACTCTTGGACCGTGCAGGCAACGGTCGACTCCTCCCGTTGGTGGTGGGCGATGCAGTGGGCGATGCAGTGGGCGATGCGGGTCGGTGACGAGTTCGCCGGAAGGCCGGCGTCGAAGCGGTGGGTCGGGACGCGGGTGGTCAGATGGGTACGACGAGGGGTGCTGCGGCGGGCGGTGCGGGTCGTGCGGCGGGCGGACGGGCCGGGACCCCGCCTCGAGGGGCGCGCACCATCAAGCCGTTAAAGGCAGGGGTAGCGCGAAGACGGGGCACGGCAACCAGACAGTGTACGCGCGCGCACAGGGAGAGGCAACACCTGCTGGCGCTGCCACGGACAGGCTAGGGACACCGCCGCGCTTCGTCAAGCACCAGGCGCCCATCGGCGCCCGCCACCGGTGCTCGAGGTCACTTGACCTCGACGGTCGCTCCTGCCCCTTCCAGCTGGGCTTTCGCCTTGTCGGCGTCCTCCTTGGACACCCGCTCGAGGACCGGCTTGGGCGCCGAGTCCACGAGGTCCTTGGCCTCCTTGAGCCCCAGGCTGGTGAGGGCCCGTACCTCCTTGATGACCTGGATCTTCTTGTCGCCGGCGGCCGACAGGACCACGTCGAACTCGGTCTGCTCCTCGTCGCCGCCCCCGGCGTCGCCGCCGCCCGCCGCCGGCGCTGCCGCCGCCACCGCCACGGGCGCCGCCGCGGTCACGCCGAACTTCTCCTCGAAGTCCTTCAGCAGCTCGGACAGCTCGATGACCGAGAGGTTGGCGATCCCCTCGAGGATCTCGTCCTTGGAAAGTGTCTTGGTGGCCATGGTGGTCGCTCCCTGTTTGTTCAGACGGGCTGTGTTCGGATGGGCGGTGTTCAGACGGGCTGTGTTCGGATGGGCTGTGTTCGGACGGGTTGTTCAGATCGGTCGTTCAGGTCGAGCTCGAAATGGGGTTGGCGGGCACCGCGGTCGCCCCGTCGGTGAGTGGACGAGAGCCGGTGGTCACGCATCGGTCTCGGTGTCGGCCGTCCCCGGCGCGGCGGCTTCCGCGTTCGCGTCGCCAGACGCCTCGGCGGCGGGAGCTTCGGTCTCGGTGTCGGCCGTCTCGGGCGCGGCAGCCGCCTCTGCGTCGGAGGGCGCCGTCTCGGCGCTCGGCGCCTCGGCGGTCGCGGGCTCGGCGGTCGCGGCCTCGGCAGTCGCCGCCTCGTCGGTCGCGGCCTCGTCGGTCGCGGTCGCGGCCTCGGGCGCTGCTTCCGGTGCTCCGCCGCGTTGGTCGACCAGCGCGGCGAGTCCGTACGCCATGTTCCGCGGGAGCGCCTGCATGAGCCCGGCGAGCTGCCGCAGCGGCGCGGCCAGGGCGCCGGCCAGTTGGGCGAGCAGCACGTCGCGCGGTGGCAGGTCCGCCAGCCGGGTCAGATCCTCACGGGAAAGGAACCCGTCCGGGTACAGGCCGCCCTTCACGACGAGGCTCGGGTAGGTGCGCGCGTAGTCGCGCAGCGCCTTCGCCACCGCGCTGACCTCCCCCGACACGAACGCGATCGCCGTGGGCCCCTCGAGAAGCGGCTCCAGCGCGCCATGGTCCCCGCCCGCCACCGCCAGGCGCACCAGCGTGTTCTTGTAGATCTTGTAGTCGCCGCCCACCGGGGCGAGGGCGCGTCGCAGCTCGGCGAGCTCGGTCACCGTGAGCCCGCGGTACTCGGTGAGGATCGCCGCGTCGGCGCTGTCGAGGCGGTTGCGCACCTCGTCGACGACGGCCACCTTCTCGGGCCTCGGCTTCTCCATGCCGTCTCCTGTGCTCTGTCTGTCGGGCTCGGTCGGGACGTTCGCGGGCCTGGCCCGCTGCTGCCGTCGTCGCAGCCGCCCGACCGGATCCCGTGGGATCAGCTCAGGATGCAGGAGATCGTCGCCTCGTCAGGCGGGCACGCTCGCCCCTTCGACGCCCGAGGGCGTGACCGGAGGTCTACGGCGACGGCAGTTGTCGTTGTCGTTCGGTCCTGCCGGACCGGCCGAAGAATGTACTACGCCGCTCGTGCGCCCCTCGCCGGGAGCGGCGGCGGTGCAGGCGCCTACGCCGAGGCGGCGAGGTCCTCGTCCAGGTCACGCGCCCGGGCCGGGTCGATGCGGACGCCCGGCCCCATCGTCGACGACAGCGCCACGGACCTGAGATAACGGCCCTTGGACGCGGCGGGCTTCGCCCGCACGAGCTCCTCCACGACCGCGTGGAAGTTCTGGAGCAGCTGCTCGCGCGTGAACGACTTCTTGCCGACCCGGACGTGCACGTTGCCGACCTTGTCGGTGCGGTACTCGACCCGGCCGCCCTTGAACTCACGGACGGCGCGGCCCACGTCGGTCGTGACGGTGCCCGTCTTGGGGTTCGGCATCAGGCCGCGCGGGCCGAGAATCCGCCCCAGCTTTCCCACCTGACCCATCAGGTCCGGCGTGGCGATGGCCACGTCGAAGTCCAAGAAGCCACCCTGGACCTTGTTCACGAGGTCGTCCGCCCCCACCTCGTCGGCCTCGGCGGAGCGAGCCTCGGCCGCGGCCTCGCCGGCCGCGAACACGACGACGCGTGCGGTGCGCCCGGTCCCGGCGGGAAGGCTCAGAGTCCCGCGCACGATCTGGTCCGCCTTGCGGGGGTCCACGCCGAGGCGGACCGCCAGCTCGACGGTCTCGTCGAAGGACGCCGTCGCCATCTCCTTGACGAGGTCGACAGCCTCCGTCGGGCTGTAGAGGTGCTGGCGGTCGAATCGCTCCAGCGCCGCGTTGTACTTCTTTCCTCTGTGCACGTCGGTCCCCTCTTCGTTCCGGGCGCGGATTGCCTCAGGCCTGGACCGCGACGCCCATCGAGCGCGCCGTGCCCGCCACCTGCTTCTTGGCGGCCTCGAGGTCGTCGGTGTTCAGGTCGGGCATCTTGACCGTGGCGATGTGCGCCAGCTGGGCGTCGGTGATGACGCCGGCGCTCTCGCGGCCGGCCGCCACCGATCCCTTTTCGAGGCCCAGCGCCTCGCGGATGAGCGCGGGTGTGGGCGGCGTCTTCAGGACGAACGTGAATGACCGGTCCTCGTAGATCGTGATCTCGACGGGGACGATCGTCCCGCGCTGGTTCTCGGTGGCGGCGTTGTACTGCTTCACGAATTCCATGGTCTGCACGCCGTGCGGTCCGAGGGCGGTGCCCACCGGGGGGGCCGGCGTGGCGCTGCCCGCGGGCAGCTGGATCTTCACGACCGCGAGGACCTTCTTCTTCCTGGGTGGCAACCGACGACCTCCTCGAGGCCTAGAGCTTGGCGACCTGGCTGAATTCGAGCTCGACCGGCGTCTCCCGGCCGAAGATGTTCACGAGCACCTTGAGCTTCAGCTGGTCCTCGTTGATCTCGTCGATCTGTCCCGAGAAGTCCGCGAACGGGCCCTCGCGGACACGCACCGTCTCGCCGACCTCGTACTCCAGGCGCGGGCGGGTCTTCTTGGCGGGCTCCGGGCCACCCTCGACGGGCACCCGGAGGATGTTCTCCACCTCGCGGCGCGACAGCGGGGTGGGCTTCGTTCCCGGCCCCACGAAACCGGTCACACCCGGCGTGTTGCGGATCACGGACCACGAGTCGTCGTCGAGGTCGCACCGGGTGAGCAGGTAGCCCGGGAAGACCTTCTTCTGCACGACGACCTTCTTGCCGCCTTTGAACTCGACCACGTCTTCCATCGGGATGACGACCTCGAAGATGCGGTCCTCCATGTTCATGGAGACGATGCGGCTCTCGAGGTTGGACTTGACCTTGTTCTCGTATCCCGCATACGTGTGGACCACGTACCACCGGCCGGGCCGGTCGTACGGGCTCTCGACGACCGGGAACTCCTCTTCCTCTTCGTCTTCGGTCTCGGCCTCGCCGAACTCGGCTTCACCTGTCTCGAGGGTCGCTGCCTCGGCCGTTTCCTCGACTGCCACCGGCTCGGCTTCGCCTGTCGCGACCGCGTCCGCCCCGGCCTCCAGGGTCTCGGCGGTCTCCGCCGCCGTGCCGTTCACCTCGTCGCCGCCGCTGGTGGCTACTGGCTCCTCCGGGGTGGCGATCGCCTCGGGCTCGGCCGCGTCGACGGCCTCAGCGGCGTCGACGGCCTCAGCGGCGTCGGCGTCAACGGCCTCGGCACCGATCGCGCCGTTGTCGGCGCCGGGCGTCTCCGGCGAAGCGTGCGTGTCCGTGGCGACGACCCCGGTTTCGGAGACCGGGGTGTCGCGGTCGTCGGCGCTTTCGTCGAACTGGGTCATGAGCGGAAGAGGAAGTCCACGGCGTGGTGGAACGCGTAGTTGAGGACGAAGATGTAGCTCACGAGGAGGATGAGGGTCATGAGGACGATCGTCGCCGAATTGGCCACCTCGGGACGCGTGGGCCACGCCACCTGGCGAAGCTCCGAGCGCACCTCACGGAAGAACTCGACGACCCGGTGGAAGAAGCCGACTTGGGTCTGAGCCGGTTGCGGGCGTTTCTGGGGCGGGGCGGTCCGTCGGGACGCGGGAGAGCCGTCGGCCTCGATCTGGCCTTGGCGCTGCATCATCCGCTTCATCTCTCGGTTCACGATGTCCCGGGCCTTTCGACGGACAGCCTTTCGATCGACAGATGGCAGGGCAGGAGGGACTCGAACCCCCAACCGCCGGTTTTGGAGACCGGTGCTCTACCAGTTGAGCTACTGCCCTTGGGCGGCCAGGACGCGGTCACCGGTCACCGGTCAGGCGGCCTTGGGGGCCGGTCGTCCAGAGTACCACCGGCCCCTGCGGGCCTTCCGGCGGATCGAGGCGCCGGCCGCGGCCTCAGCGGGTTTCGCGGTGCAGCGTGTGGCGCCGGTCCCAGCGGCAGTACTTCTGGAGCTCGATGCGCTCGCGGTCGTTCTGCTTGTTCTTCATCGTGATGTAGTTCCGGCGCTTGCACACCTCGCACGCCAGGGTGACCTGCACCCGCTTCTCGTTCTTCGGCATCTCGCTCCCCTCGGCGTCGGACCGGACGGGACTGCTCCGCCTCGGCTGGTAGCGGCGGCGGGACTCGAACCCGCGACCCCACGATTATGAGCCGTGTGCTCTGACCGACTGAGCTACGCCGCCCCGGGGCGAGCCCCCTGTCGGAATCGAACCGACGACACCAGCCTTACCATGGCTGTGCTCTGCCGACTGAGCTAAGGGGGCGGGACCCAGACACCCCGCGCCCCGCGAGCATAGCCGTGGCGATTCGGGCCCCTGGGCTGGCCTTTGCGGCCCGGATGCCGTCGGTACGATCGGGCGATGGAGGTCCGGATGGCGCGCGTCGAAGACGCCGACGCCGTCCGCGCCATCTACAACGCCGAGGTGACGGGCACGACGGTGACCTTCGACCTCGAGCCCCGGACGCTCGAGGAGCAACGCCAGTGGATCGCCCGGCACCAGGGTGCGCACCCCGCCATCGTGGCGACCGATGGCCCCACCGTCGTCGGGTTCGGCTCGCTGTCTCCCTACCGTGACCGGCCGGCGTACGCCCCCACCGTCGAGGACTCGGTCTACGTGGATCGTGAGTGGCGCGGCAAGGGCGCCGGGCGGCTGTTGCTCGCCGAGCTCGTCGCGCTCGCCGGCCGGCAGGGATTCCACAGCGTGATCGCCCGCACAGCGGGCGACAACGAGCCGTCGATCGCGCTGCACCTGGCGGGCGGCTTCGCCATGGTGGGTGTGGAGCGGGAGGTCGGACGGAAATTCGGGCGCTGGGTCGACGTGGCGATCCTGCAGCGCATGCTCTGACCGCCCCGGACGGGCGGGGTGGGTCAGGTGCCGGCGTAGTCGAGCGCCGGGGTGGGCTCGCCGACCTCGCCGTCCCGACCGCGGCCACGACGCCGCCGCGGCGGTACGAGCCGTCCGCGGCCACCCGACGTCAACGGCACCGTCAGCACCGCCAGGCAGCCGAGCAGGGCGAACGCGACCGTGAGCGGGTCGGCGCTGAACAGGTCGGAGGCCAGCTGTCGACCTGCGGGCAGGCCGATGAAGGCCGACGCGATCGACGACACGATGATGAGTGTGCGCACCCGGCCGGTGGCCACCGGGGCGAGGAGGACGAGCCCCCACGACAGGTACCACGGCTGCACGACGGGCCCGAGGGCCACGACGAGGAGCAGGGTGAGCCCCATGGCGCGCACCGTCCCGATGCGGTCGGATCGCAGCAACAGCCAGAGCCCCACCCCGAAGGCGACGCCCAGCCCGATGACGCGCGTCACCGAAAGCATCCCGTGCAGGGGGACGCCCACGCCGACGAGGTGGGCGATGTCGGTCAACAGGATGCCGATCCCGGTGGCGGGCGCCACCCACGACCGGACCGTCCCCGGGGTGGCCAGGTTCCAGATCCAGCTCCAACCGAGCCCGGTGATGAGCGACAGGCCGCTCATCACACCGAGGGCGATCAGCCCCGCGGTGATCACGGGTCGTACCCGGGCGCGCAGCGGCAAGCCCTGGCCCATCCACTCCCAGCCGATATAGAGGACGCCGAGCGCGGCGGGCACCTTCACCGCGGCCGCCAACGCGCACAACACGACACCGGCCACCGGTCGCCCCCGTTTGGCAACGGCCAGGCCCGACACGAGCAGCCCGAGCATGAGCGCGTCGTTGTGCGCCCCCCCGACGAGGTGGAGGACGGTGACCGGGTTGAGCAACGCCAGGGTGAAGGCATAGGACGGGTCGCGGCCCAGGCTCTTCGCGAGCGACGGAATGCCGATCGCCATGAGGCCCACGCCGACGAGGGCGAGCAGCCGCAGGAGGATGAGGTTCGCCATTTCGTGGTGCATCGAGACGCTCGTGAGCGCCCCGTCCATCCACATGAACAGCGGCCCGTACGGCACAGGCGTCGTCAGCCAGAAGTGGTCCACCAATGACTCGGCGGGCGTCGCCCCGAGGACGCCGGGCCCGTAGTGGTAGGGGCTGATGTGGTGGCTCATCATCTCGCCCTGGGCCGCGTAGCTGTAGATGTCCTTGCTGAACAGCGGGGGCGCGATGAGCAGGGGCACCAACCACAACGCCAGCACGAGCACGAGCTTCTTGACCGGCACCCCCGGGACTTGCCGGAAGGTCCGGATCAGCCCGCACCACACCCGCATGAGGAGCAGCAGCCCGCCGTAGACGGCGACCAGCCCGAGGAACAGCCCGCTCTTCGACGCGGGTTGTCCGATCGCCGGCACGCCGATGAACCACGCGCCCGGCTGTTTCGACACGAACGGCGACCGTTCCTGGAAGACGCCGACGGTGATGGCCGTCACCGCGATGAATCCGAGGACCGCCGGCCGGACGAGCAGGCGCGACCCGTCGCCGGCCACCGCCTCAGGTTGGAGGTCGGGACCGACCAAGGCGCTGAAGGGCCAGTGCGAGCGCACCGCTTCGTCCCACGCGCTCAGTCGATCGAGCACACGCGTCGCGATCGGGAATCGCCCGAGGTCGAAGCCGCGCACGGCTCCGGTCGTCCTCGTTACTACGCTCATCGACTCGGTCCTCGTCGCGTCTTGGGTCGCGGCCAACAGGCAGTGTCCTCACGCGCTGCTCGTCCCACTCCGGGGGGCCTGGGGACGACACGTGCCGGGCACGTTCGTAACGGCATTGTAATGATCCCCTCGGCCCCGCAAAAGTCGGGGCGAGGGGGCGTCGGGATCCTGCTCGTTCCTGGGAAATGGCGGGGTGGGCCGGGAAGGATTCGAACCTTCGTAGGCTGAGCCGGCAGATTTACAGTCTGCTCCCTTTGTCCGCTCGGGCACCGACCCGCGAGGCGTGACGATACCGCGGCGCCCTCCGAACGCCTCGCCGCGAACCCACGGTGAGCCCTGGCGTTCGGCCCATCGGTCGACGGATAACGTGGGCGCGTGCCGACGTTCGACGTGGTTTCCCAGGTCGACATGCAGGAAGTCCGCAACGCCGTGGACCAGGCGAACCGCGAGGCGTCCACGCGGTTCGACTTCAAGGGGACCGACTCGGCCATCGAGCTCGGCGACAAGGATCTCGTCCTGCGGTCCTCCACCGAGGACCGCCTGCGCGCGCTGCACCAGGTGCTCCAGGAGAAGCTCGTCCGTCGCCAGGTGTCGTTGAAGGCGTTCGAAGACGGCAAGATCGAGGAAGCCGCCAAGGGCACCGCACGCCAGCGCATCGCCATCCATGCGGGCATCTCCGCGGATCATGCCAAGCGGATCAACAAGTGCGTCAAGGACATGAACCTGAAGGGCATCAGCTCACAGGCGCAGGGCGACCAGGTCCGGGTCTCGGGAAAGAAGCGCGACGACCTGCAGTCGGTGATCCGGTCGCTCAAAGAGCAGGACTTCGGAATTCCTCTGCAATTCGTGAACTTCCGGGATTGACGGCCACACTCTTCGGCACGCTGCCCGGCTCGTTCGCAGCCGGTCCCGGGGGCGCTTCGGGATCGCTTTCTTCCAACGCCAACTCGGCTTCGGCCTGAGCCTCCAGGTCCGCCACCGGGTGCACGTGGAACATGCGGTTGAAGATGAGGAACTTCGCTACCCACAGCACCCCGAACGCGCCCAGGTTGGCCCCGAGGACCAGAACGGTCAGTCCGAAGTGGTGGAAGTGATGCTTCCCCCAGTGCTCTGCGGCTCCGACCGACAACGTCGAGAGGCCCATGCCCGCGAACGACAGCGCCCAGAACGGGACGACCTCCTTGCCGAGGTGTGAGCGCCCCGTCTTGCCCCAGACCCATTGGCGGTTCAGGTAGTACGAGGGAATGGTGGCGACGGCATTGGCAAGGACGTTGCTCCAGACACCGCTCAACAATTGCAGGACGCCGTAGACGAAGAAGAGCGTGAACTGCGACACGGCGGTCGAGACCACCGACACCATCGTGTAGCGGAAGAGCTTCTTGCCCGTCGGCGTGTGGTACAGGCGCCACGCGCGGAGCAAGAAATCGACCATCCCGCCAATCTAGTCCCAGGAGCGTTGCGCTACCGAGGCGCAACCTGGGAATCAGCTGAGGATCTCGGCTGCGTTCGCCCTGGCAATGGCGCCCAACCACGCCGCGCTGGGTTTTGGTCGGCGCTCGAAGCTCGCTCGATCGACCTGCACGAGGCCGAACTTCGGCCCGTAGCCCAGGGTCCACTCGAAGTTGTCGAGGAGGCTCCAATAGAAGTAGCCACGGACGTCCACGCCGTCGTCGAGGCAGCGCCGCACGGCGGCGAGCGCCTCGGAGACGAACCGGGTCCGTTGCGTGTCGTCGTCGGTCCCGATGCCGTTCTCGGTGACGACGACGGGCGTCCCGCCGGTCACCTCCCACGCCCGCTTGACCGTGCCTTCGACGGCCTGGGGCCAGAACTCGTACCCCATCTGAGTGACCTCGGCGCCTTCGTCGGGCGCGACCGCGCCGTGTGGCCCGACACGGGTACGCGTGTAGCACTGCACGCCCACGAAGTCATCGCCCTCGGTTGCGCCGAGGAAGACGTCTTCCATCGACGCCCGGATGCGCTCGAGGCGTTCCTGGCCGCCCGGCTCCGCCTGGTAGTCGGCCATCGACAGCGTGAGCCCCACCGGGAAGTCCC
Source organism: Acidimicrobiales bacterium (assembly GCA_035294855.1). Lineage (GTDB taxonomy): Bacteria > Actinomycetota > Acidimicrobiia > Acidimicrobiales > UBA8190 > DATGKD01. The sequence goes on along the minus strand of DATGKD010000274.1, from coordinate 411 downwards.
CGGGGCCGGCGCGCAGCGCCTCGACGGCGACGCGGTGCGCCCGGCACAGGGCGTCGTTCACCACCCGGCGCCGGGCCGCGTCGCGCACACCGGGCGGGAACGCCGCGCCCAGGTACCCCATCATCGAGACGATGTTCGGCTCGTTGAGGGTGCACGCCCACCCGATGAGATCGCCGAGGTGCCCGACGGCCTGTTCACAGAAGCGCGCGAAGCGCTCGGGGGCGTCCGGTCGCTCCCATCCTCCCGAAGAGCCGAGCCACGTCGGCAGCGTAAAGTGGTTGAAGGTCACGACGGGGACCACGCCGAGCTCGTGGCAACGCGCGCATTGCTGGCGGTAGTGCTCCATGGCGGCTCGGGAGAACTCGCCCTCCGCGGGCTCGATGCGCGCCCATTCGAGCGAGAAGCGGTAGG
>DATGKD010000273.1:0-6103 GCA_035294855.1 Acidimicrobiales bacterium | reverse complement strand
GGCGGCACGTCGACCACTGCACCCAGTGCGGCGGCGAGGCCACCGGCGAGCTCTCCCTCGAGGAGCTGCGCAGCGCGGCGCGAGCCTGAAGGCCGGATACGTCATAGGCCGACGCGGCCCCGTGAGCGGTTCCATCTCGAGGCCGATCGACGAGCAGACTCCTCCGCGTCTTCCCTGAGCACAGCTCGGATTTGGCATCGGTGGTGAGCCGACTACCCTTTGCGGTTGGGGCGGAGCGCGGGTTTGCGTGTCCCCGTAAATGCGCAGATTCCTTTCGCGGGCGTAGTCACCGGCCATATCGCGCACTCCAGGGAGCGGAAGGTCCGAAGAGCCGATGGACAGTCGTTACCAGCAGGGTCAACCGTCGTCCGGAGAGCTCGTGCGTTCGATGGCGCTGTCGTCGGCGGAACTGTGGCACGAGATCCTCGAGCGGCTTCATGAAATGCAGGAGAGCCAGGCGAAGCTCGCCTCGGCGATCGAAGGTCTGAGCGTCATGTTCAAAGACGCCATCGCTCCGGACGACCAGCCGATCGTTGGGGCGCACAGCATGGGGGCCGCCCGGGCGCGCGGCGAGCTTCCGACCTTCGCGACGACGCCGACCCTCCCTTCGGAGACCGAGTCGACCCCTTCTGAGACCGAGTCGGCGCTCCCCGTGCCGGTGATCCCCGACGCGCCGATTTCCCAGCAAGCGGCGAGCGAACCGACGCCGGCCGTCGGGGAGGGGGTATTGCCATTCAAGGGCCCGGAGGCCCATGCCGAAACCTCAAGGGACGACGCCAGGGATACCGCATCATTCTCAGGGAGTCAGACCGCGGACGTGTCCGAGCCAGCCTTCGCCCCAGAAATACCGGAGCCGCTGTTCTATGTCCCGCCTCTCGGCGAGGATGTCCTCACCCTGTCCGCGGTCGTGGACCTCACGCCGAGCGCGCTCGACGCGGTGCTCGCCGCGGAGTTCAACGACGTCGAGCAGCCGTCGGTGACAGACGCACAGCCGTCCGTCGCGGAAGAACAGCCGTTCACGGAAGAACAGCCGTCCGTCACGGAAGAACAGCCGTCGGTGACTGACGCACAACCGTCGGTCACCGACGCACGGCAACCTGTGACGGGGCCGCCGGTGACAGGGGAATCGCCCGCCCCGGCGAATGTCGAAGCGTATGTGGCGGAACCCGAGGTTCCCCACGTCACGAGGTCCGACAGCTGGTCGACTTTTGACCACGGCACCAGCCCCGACAACGGCACCAGCCCCGACAACGGGAAGAACAGCCCGCCGACGATGTCTTCGGCAACGCTCGACAGCAGCGGTCTGGTCAAGGAGAAGGCGGGCGCGGGCAAGCCGAAGGGCAATCCAAGTGAAGTGCTCGACATCCTTCTCGGCACGCCGAGGAACGCCCCGACCGTCACGTCGACGAGCGAGCCGGCTCCGGTGGTCATGCCCGATCCTCTGACGCCGACATTCGAGTTGCCACCGCCTCCGGCACCGACGTTCGAGTCGTCACGCTTTTCGGCGGCGCCACCTCCGCCTCCTGCTCCGGCTCCGACGTTCGAGGCCGCACCTTCACCGCCCCCGCCACCTCCTCCGGCTCCGGCTCAGGCGTTCGAGGCTGCACCGCCACCGCCACCTCCTCCGACGCCGACGTTCGAGTCGTCACGCTTTTCGGCGGCGCCACCTCCGCCGCCTGCTCCGGCCCCGACATTCGAGGCCGCACCTTCACCGCCCCCGCCCCCGCCACCTCCTCCGGCTCCGGCGTTCGAGGCCGCACCGCCACCGCCACCTCCTCCGGCGCCGACGTCATCCACGCTCGATTGGGCATCGCCGGTGGCAGAGTCGGCCCCGGCGGCCCTCGTCTTCGAGACCGCGCCGGCGCCCGCCCCCGATCGACCGGCCCTCACCTTCGAGGCGGCACCTTCGACTCCGGCATCGACCGACGAGCAGGACAGCGAAACGGACGAGCATCAGGACATGAGCGGGTCACGCTCGTTCTCGTCAGCGGCGTCGATGGCGACGGAGATCTTGTCGGCCAGCCCTGAATCTGCCGAGCCGGAACCGCGATCGGAAGGCCCCGCGTCGTCGCTCGTCAGCGAAGACTTGACTTTGATCGCGAGGGGACGCCGCAAGCGCTTCCGGATGCGATAGCCGTCCGGGTAGGCACGGCGCGTCCGTGCCGACGAGGCGATGACCCCCGCTCGGGTGATTCCAGAGATCAGAGGGTGGCGCGCCGCCAGGTGCCGAGGCTGCCGCCCGTCTTCTCCCACAAGGCCAACTCGCCGACGCTCATCGACCGATCCGACGACTTGCACATGTCGTAGATCGTCAGCGCCGACACGCTGCAGGCGGTCAGGGCCTCCATTTCGACCCCGGTCCGGTCGACCGTCTCGACCTGGGCCTCGACTTCGACGAAATCGTCGCCGATCGTGAAGTTGACGTGGATACTGCCGACGAGCAGCGGCCGGCACCCCGGGATCAGTTCCGGGGTCCTCTTGGCTGCCTGGATCCCGGCGATGCGCGCCGCCCCCAACACGTCACCCTTGGTGATGGCGTTGCTCGCCACCTTGGCGGTGGTCTCGGGGGCCATCATCACCTTGCACCGGGCCAGGGCACGACGGTGGGTGGGCTCCTTCGGTGTGACGTCGACCACGCGGGCCCCGCCGAGCGGGTCGAGGTGGGTCAGGCTGCGGTCGACCACTTCGGCAGTGTAGTTCACCAGGTTGTTCACGAATCCGGCCCGTCAGCAGCGTGCTTTCGCGATGACCACAGGTATGATTGGCAGTCGAGGGCATTGAGTGCCAAGGCCCCTGCGGAGCGGACGAGCATGCCGACCTACGAGTACCGGTGCGACACGTGCGGCGAGCATCACGAGGTGGTCCAGTCGTTCCGCGACGATCCGCTCACCGAATGCCCGGCCTGCGGCGGCCCACTGAAGAAGGTCTTCGGCTCGATCGGCGTGGTGTTCAAAGGATCTGGCTTCTACAAGACCGACAGCCGCAGCGCGTCCAAGAGCTCCAAGGACGGCGACCGCTCGACCGGCAAAGAGGACAAGGGAAAAGAGACGAAGGAGTCCGCCAAGACCTCGGGCGATTCGTCGTCTTCGTCCACCTCTTCGGATGGTTCCGGCTCCAGCACGTCGACGAAAAAGGACTCGACCACCCCGAGCTCCCCTTCGAAGGCGGCCGCCGCCTCCTGACGGGCGCCTAGCTCACGCGCCGCTCAGCGCCATGTCGTCGATGGCGAGGGTCTGGCCGGCGGCGACACCGGGCAGCCACTCCACATCAGCTCCGATGTGCAGGATCGAGCGGAGCATCCGCTGGAGCGTGGACGCGATCGTGACCTCCCGCACGGGCTCGGCGAGCACACCCCCCCGGATGATGAGGCCTTCGGCGCCGACCGAGAAGTCGCCGCTGATCGGGTTGACGCCGGAGTGCACGCCGGTCACCGACTGCACGTAGAGCGCGCCGTCGAGGTCGGCGAGGATCTGCTCGGCCCCGAATTGGCCCGGCGCCAGGTGCAGGGCGCGGCACCCGGCTACGGGCGTGGAGGCATAGCCACCGCGGACCGCCGACGCCGTCGAGGTGGTCCCGGCCCGGCGGGCCGACGTCGAGTCGTAGACGAACCCCTGCAAGACGCCTTGGTCGACGAGCACGTTGCGGCGGCAGGCGAGGCCCTCGGCGTCGTGCGGCGAGGCGCCGAACGCCCGGCTGTCGGTCGGGTCGTCGACCAGGAGCACCGCCGGCACGGCGACTTCCTCACCGACACGCCCGGCGAAGAAGGACCGGCCCTTGGTCACCGCTTCGCCCGACAACGCCGACGAGACGATGGCGAGCAGGGTCGAGGTCACACGTGGATCGAGGACGACCGCACACCGTCCGGAGCGCGCCTTGGTCGCGCCGATCATGCGTGTGGCCCGTTCGACCGAATCGGCGGCGGCCTTGTCGTGATCGAGCCCATCGGGCCCCCGAGCAGCGGAGAACCCGACGCCTGTCTGGCTGTCGGCGCCCTCCCCCGCGATGGCCACCACCGACAGGCTGCAGACCGTGCGGCGCGCCGAGGCGAGGACGCCCGTCGAGGTGGCGATAGCGGCTTCGGAGGCCACGTCGCCATAGTCGGCGGAGGCGACCTGCCGCACCCGCGGGTCAGCGCCCCGCACCCTGCGTTCGAGGTCCAGGGCGATGTCGACTTTCGTCGCGCTCGGCGTGGTGAGCACCGTGTCGTCCCACAGATCCAGCGCCACCGGGGCCACGCCGTCCGGATGCACGAGCGCGATGTGCTCGTCCGGCGTGGCGAAGCTGACGTTGTCACGAGCATCGGCCAAGGTCTGCTCGATGACGTCGCCGTCGAGCGAGCCCGCGTAGGCGAAGCCCTGCCGGCCTCCCACCACGACCCGGATGCCGACGCCGGCCGACGACGCTGACGACAGGGACTCGACCTGGCCGTCGTAGGCACGGACGTCGACCTCGACCGAGCGACCGACGTACACCTCGATCTCCTCGCCGGCACGCGCGGCAGCGGCCACCCGCTGAGCCAGCTCTCCCAGCTCACTCTCCTGGGGAGTGGGCGGCGCGGTCGTCTGCTCCACGTCGGTCATGCCGCGGTGCCGCCGATCGTCACGCCGGTGAGACGGAGCGTCGGCTGCCCGCAGCCGACGGGCACGCTCTGTCCGTCCTTGCCGCACGTGCCGGGCCCCATGGCGAAGTCGTCGGCGACGGCGTCGATGCGTCGCAGGATCTCGGGCCCGTTGCCGATGAGGTTGGCGTCGCGCAGCGGCTCGGTGATGCGGCCGTTCTCGATCAGGTAGGCCTCGACCGTGCCGAACACGAAGTCGCCGGTGGTCGTGTTGACCTGGCCGCCGCCGAGCTTCGCGACGTAGACGCCCGACGGTGTCTGGGCGATGACGTTGTCGGGAGACTCGATGCCGTTCAAGAGAAAGGTGTTGGTCATCCGCACCATCGGGAGGTGGCGATAGCTCTGGCGCCGCCCGTTGCCCGAGGACGGGCGCTTCTCCTTGCGTGCCCGCAGGAAGTCCCACATGTAGTCCGTCAACACGCCGTTCTCGATGAGGACGTTGCGTTGACCCGCATGGCCCTCGTCGTCGACGGCGAAGCTCCCCCATTCCGGGCCGATCGTCCCGTCGTCGACCAGGGTCACGAGCGGGCTCGCCACCTGCTCACCCACTTGGCCGACGTAGACGGAGGCGTCCTTGGCGATGTGATCGGCCTCGAGCCCGTGCCCGCACGCCTCGTGGAACAGGATCCCGCCGCTGCCCGACGCCAGCACCACGGGCAACTCACCGCTGGGCGCGGGACGGGCGTCGAGTTTGACCAAGGCGCGTCTCGCCGCCGTGCGGGCGATCTCCTCGACGTCGACGGTGTCGAAGAGCTCGAAGCCCATGGTGAACGCCGTCGACTCGTACCCGGTCTGCATGCCGGCGTCGCCGGTGGCGACGCACGACACCGAGAAGCGCGTGCGGACCTGATCGTCGGCCACGAGGACGCCGTCGCTGTTGGCCACTTGGATCCGCCGTCGGCCGTCGCCGTAGCCCGCCGTCACCTGGGTGATCGCCGCCCCCGCGGCATGGGCCGCTTCGTCCGCCCGCTCGAGCAGCTCGACCTTGCGCGCCTTCGGGACGTGGTCCGGGTCGACGGCGACCACGCTCGGGTTGACGACCGACGTCGCCTCGAGGCCCACGACCACCGATCCCCCGCCGCTGCGGGCGACGCCCGCCGCTGCTTCGGCCGCCGCCAACAGCCCCTTCGCCGACAGGTCCGAGGTGTGCGCGAAGCCGGTGGTGTCGCCCACGACGACGCGGATGCCCGCGCCGCGGTCGCGTCCTGAGGACAGCTCCTCGACGCGCCCGTCATCGAGCACCGCGGACACGGAGTGCCGGTCCTCGGCGAACAACTCGGCGAACTCGCCCCCCCGGGCGAGGGCGGCGGTCAACACACGTTCGGCGACGGGACGCTCGACGAGGAACGAGCCATCTGTGTTCGTCACCGAATGCTCCTCTCGCGTCCGCGCCCTCGCGGCGCACGCCGTGAGCGGCACACCGCCGACCGCGGCAACCGCCGGCCACAGTGGCCGGCGGCGCCTTCATTTCGTATGGTACCGCCG
>DATGKD010000272.1:0-9381 GCA_035294855.1 Acidimicrobiales bacterium | reverse complement strand
CGACCGAGGAGCTGGCGGACGAGTCGGGTCGGGGCGTCCGCTCCCACGACGGCGACCGGGAGCCGCGCCGTGGCCGGATCCTGCGCGAGCAGATCGAGGACGGCCGCGCCGTCGATGTCGGGAAGCTGGAGGTCGAGGAGGATCAGGTCCGGAAGATGCTCCCGGGCCAGGTCGACGCCGAGCCGTCCCTGCCTGGCGGGAACGACCTCGGTACCGGGCCGGCGCGACAGCACCCGCTCGACCAGGTCCAAGGTGGAGAGGTTCTCCTCCACCAGTAGGACCCTGAAGGTGCGTTCGCCTGATTCCGCGGGGACCGCCTCTGCTCGCGGAGGCGGGCCGGACGGCTCGAGCGACCCGTGTGCGGTCACAACCCGTTCGTTCGGCTCGGTCCCCGCGGTCCGCTTCGGCCGCTCGACGCCGAGGGTCGTGGGGGCTGCGGCCGCCGGCAGGGCAACGAAGAACGTGCTTCCGACCTCCGGTACGGACTCGACGCCCAGCCGCCCGCCCATCTGTTCGACCAGGTGGCGTGACAGCGCCAACCCCACACCCGTTCCCTGGACGCCGGTCTGCTCGGCGCCCAAGCGGTCGAACGGGACGAACACACGCTCGACGTCCTCGGCCCGGATCCCGTGGCCGGTGTCGGCAACCGACACTCGCCACATCGGGCCGTCCCGGTCGCACGCAACCTCGACCGTCCCGCCGGGCCGGTTGTACTTGACCGCGTTGGACAGGAGGTTCAGGAGCACCTGCATCAAACGCTGCCGGTCCGCGCACACGACGGGCGTGCCGCGACCGTCCACGAGCCCGCGCAAGTGGACCTCGGCCCGGGCGGCCATCGGCTCGCTCAGCTGCAACGCGTCTGCGACGACGGCGTCGACCGCTACCGGCTCCATGACGAGCTCGAGGTGCCCGGTCTCGATGCGGGCGATGTCGAGCACCTCGTCGATGAGGTCGAGCAGGTGACGCCCGGCGCGCAGGATGTGGTCGACGGCGTCCGCTTGGCCGACGGGCAGGTCTTCCATCTGCAAGAGCTGGGCGAAGCCCAGAATGGAGTTGAGCGGCGTGCGCAGCTCATGACTCATCCTCGACAGGAATTCACTCTTGGAGCGGCTGGCGCTCTCCGCGGCCTGACGGGACACTTCCAGCCGTCCCTCACGGTCGAGTTTCTCCGTGACGTCGCGCGCCACCATCACCGCCGCCGCGAAATGGCCGTCCTCGTCGTGAACGGCGCGGCCGCGCGCGTCGACGGTCACCCAGTGGCCGTCGACGTGGCGGATGCGGTAGCGGAGGTCCATGTCGTCCACCGCTCCGGTCACCATGCGGATGAACGACGCCGCGACCTCCTCGCGGTCGTCGGGGTGCACGAAGTCGAACAGGTGCGAGCGTGCGAAGACCTCGGGCGGGTGCCCCAACATGCCACTCTCGGTCTCGCTGATCTGCGAGATCATCCCTTCGCGGTCCATCAGCGTGATCATGTCGGGACTGGCGCGCACCACCGACGCGAGCAGGCGTTCCCGGGCCTCGAGCTGCCGCTCGGCCTCGAGGCGCGCCGAGATGTCGTTGGCGATGCCGCCGATCGCGTACGGGGTGCCGTCGCCGTCGCGGATGAGGAACCGGCTGATGATGAACGTCCTCAGACCCTGTGCCGTCTCGATGACGTCCTCGGTCGCGCCAAAAGGCGAGTCGGCGAGGACCTCCGCGTCGCGTCGGGCGATGGCCGCCGACGTGGTGGTCGGCCAGACGGTCGACACCGAGCGGCCTTCGATGTCCGCCACGGCCATGCCCGCCGCGGTGGCGAAGACCTCGTTGGCAAGCAGGTAACGCCCCTCCAAGTCCTTGACGAAGATGCCGGCCGGAGAGTGACGGACGATCGTCTTGAGCAGCGCCTCGCTGTCCCTGATGGCGTTCTCGTCGGCTCGGCGCTGGGTCACGTCGCGCGCCGCCGCGTAGACCCGCCGGCGGTCGAAGTCGACCCGGGTCGTCCACTCGAGCCAGCGCCATCCACCGGCGGCGGTGCGGAAGCGGACCTCGTTCAGGCCGACCTCGCCGGTCGCCATGACCGAGGCGAACGCCGAACCGAGCACGCCGGCTTCGTGGGGGTGCAACAGGTCGGACATACGGACGCCGACCAGGGCCCCCGCGTCGTAGCCGAGGACCCTTTCGAACGCTGCGTTGCACCAGATCACGGCGCTCGTGAAGTCGGTGACGCAGAAGAGCTGCCCGGAGAGCTCCATGAAGGTCCGGAGGTGCAGCCCAGCCGCGTGCCGCGGCGACCGATGCGAGGCGTGCCGCCTGCGCGCCGGGCCGGAACGAGAATCCTCGGCGGCCGGCTCGGACGGGCCGCCTGCGGCCCCACGGCTCGATGCGGCGGGTCGCGAGCCGAGTGCGGGCGTGCTCACGACGACCCCGACCGGCGCGCTGAGACGCCGACCACGACGTCGAGCAAGTCGCGGACGTCCACGGGCTTCGTCAGGTACGCCGCCGCCCCGCTGTCGGTCGCCCGTTGCATCTGTTCCGGCGTGGCGTCAGCAGAGATCACGACAACGGTGATGTCCGCCGTCCTCGGGTCCGACCGGAGCTGACGGAGCAGTTCGAGGCCCGGCCCGTCCGGAAGGTGCAAGTCCAGGAGCACGAGATCAGGGCGGTGCTCGCGGGCGAGCTCCAGGCCGAGGGCACCTGACATGGCGGCGAAGAGGTGGACGACACCGGCACGCGCCAGGACCTGCTCGACGAGCTCGAGGTTGGCGAGGTCGTCTTCGACGTGGAGCACCCGCAGCGACGTATTCACACCGGCGCTTTCGGAGCTGGCCGGCACGTCGGTGTCGGCACGCTCGGGGGCGGAGGTCGCGGGGAGCTCGATGGTGAACGCCGCGCCTTCGCCCAGGGCCGACTGCACGTAGATCGAGCCCCCCATGTGCTCGACGAGGTGCTTGCTCAGCATGAGGCCCATGCCGGTCCCCTCGATGCCGGAGTGCTCGGCGCCGAGACGGTCGAAGGGTGCGAACAGGCGGTGGACCTCTTCGGGCGCGATCCCGACGCCGGTGTCGGCAACGGTGACGCGCACCGCATGGTCGGGGGCGAGCTCGACGATCACCCGGACGAGGCCCCCACGGTGGTTGTACTTCACGGCGTTGGACAGCAGGTTCAGGAACACCTGGAGGAGCCGCTGCCGGTCGGCGAGCACGTAGGTGGCGGGGCTGCACGCCGACTCGAGCACGAGCCCGACACCCTCGACCTCGGCGAGCGGCCGCGAGAGATCGACGGCGTCGCCCACCACGTCGAGCACGGGTTCGGCACCGATCGACAGCTCGAGGTTGCCCGACTCGATGCGGGCGATGTCCAGGATCTCGTCGACGAGGTCGAGCAGGTGCCTGCCGGCGCGCACGACATGGCCGACCGCCTCTGCCCGGTTGACCGGGAGCTCGTCCATTTCGAGCAGCTGCGCGAAGCCCAGCACGGCATTGAGCGGGGTGCGCAGCTCGTGGCTCATCCTCGACAGGAACTCGCTCTTCGCCCGGCTCGCCTCCTCGGCAGCGTCGACGGAGGCTCGAAGCTCGGACTCGACGCCGAGCTCGCCGGTGATGTCGCGCGAGACCACGACGGCGCCGTCGGGTGCGCCGTCGTCCCCGAGCATGACGTGTGCCCGCGTGTCCAGGACGACCCAGTGCCCGTCCGAATGCCGAACCCGGTACCGGACATCGGGTGGTGCGCCCGGGTCGACGAACAGCGACGCGTACCGATCGATCACCGCCGGCAGATCGTCGGGGTGGATGAGCGCCTCGAGGTCCTCTTGCGCCGCGTCGTCGAGGTCGTACCCCAGCACCTCGGCCGAGACGTGGCTCACCTCCCGGACCCGGCCGCGGCGGTCGAGGACCGTCACGATGTCAGGGCACACCCCGATGACCGTTTCGAGGAGCCGCTGACGCTCGGCCAGCGCGCGCTCGGCACGAGTTCGCTCGGTGATGTCGGTGGCGATGCCCGCCACGCCGACGATGTCGTCCGATGCGTCGCGCAATGGGAACCGCACGGTCATCACGGTGTGCAGGCCCGTGGGGAGGTCGATGACGTCGTCGCGGGTGATCGCCGCCCCGGTCTGGACGACGGTGGCATCGACATCGTCGATGTCGCTGTCCGGCCACAGCTCGTGAGCGGACTTGCCGACGATGTCTTCGGCCCGCATGTCGAACGGACGCGCGAACGCGTCGTTGACGAGCACGTACCGGCCGAGGCGGTCCTTCACCCAGATCGCCGACTTCGAGTAGTCGAGGATCGCGCGCAGGAAGGCCTCGTTCGCCCGTAGCGCAGCCCGCGCCTCGTGACGCGGCGTGACATCGCGCCCCACCCCGTAGACGAGTCCGGTGTCGGGCGCCATCCGGGCAGTCCACTCGATCCAGTTCCAGGTGCCGTCCTTGCACCGGTAGCGCATCTCGACCCCGGCCGGCTCCCCTCCGCCGACCAGGTCTCCGAGCGCGGCGGCCGACGCAACCACGTCGTCGGGATGGATGAGGTCGGCCGTGCTCAACCCTTGGAGCTCCTCGGGCGAGTACCCCAGTGCGGCGGCCGCCGCCGCGTTGCTCCAGGCGATCCCCCCCGAGGGGTCGAACACGCCGAACAGCTCTGTGGACATGTCGAGGAAGACGGCGAGGTCCTCGTCGGTGATCTCTCCGGCCGAGACGTCTCCGGCCGAGACGTCTCCGTCGGGGATGGCTCCGTCGGAGATGACTCTGGCCGACGGATCCGGGGCCTCGAGGGCGGCCAGCGGGGCGGCAGCGCTGTCGTCGCGTCCTTGCTCGCTCAACCCCGGCCGTCCTCGCCTCGTGCGGTGGCGAGTCGGGCGCCACCGTCACTCTGTTATCGGCAGGCAGGCATGGCCCGTTGAGGCGGCGGCCACCGAAGGTGGTCAACGGGACGAGATCGGCCCGCCCCGGGGCCTCGGTCAGCGCCCTGAGTGACGGTCGCGGCCTTGTTCGGCCAGGACCCGGGAGCTGGGAGTCAGGTCGGCGTGTCGAGGTCCGCCGCGAAGCCCAGCCGGTTCGCGTCCGCCCGCACCTGCGCCACGGCGTCGGACGAGTCGGCGTTCTCGGCGACGATCTTCAGGAACCGCTGGGGAACCAGCTCGATGAAGATCCCCTCGGCCTCAGCGGTGAGCGCGTCCCCGTGGAAGATGGCGCCGGTCGTGCGGATCTTCCTTCCCTGGCGCTCGACGAACCGCGCTTCGAGTCGCAAAGGGGTCCGCAGGGGCGTGGGCTTGCGGTACCGGATCGTGAGCGTGCCCGTCATGCCAGGAAAACCAGCGACGATGTTGGCGGCTCCCAGGAGCTCGTCGAAGACCATGGCGATCACGCCGCCGTGCACGCACGTCGGCGGTCCCTCGTAGGGGTAGTCGAACATCGCCGTGCCGTGCAGGACGCCGTCCACGACCTCGAGCGACACCGGCGGTGCGACCGGATTCGCGAACCCGATCACCGGGCTCGTCGGGAAGAAGTCCTGCGGGTGCCCGGCCGGATCGGGCTGGGCGCGCGGCCGCCTACCGGGTCCAGCGGCGCGCTGCAGGGCGTCTGCGACCGCGGTGACTCCCTCGGTAGCAGCGCGGATGTCGTCGTCCGGCACCGGCACGCCGACCATGAGGCTCGTCACGCGGCGTAGCGCCGCGGCGAGCTCGAAACGCGGGTCCTCTCCGATGTCCTCGGCCGCGGGCGCACCTTCGGCGCGCCCAGTGGCTTGTGCCACCGGACGGGCACGCGGCGCCCCCGGGACCGAGATGCCGAAGTCGGAGACGCCCGGCTCGAGGTGATCGCTCACCGTCGGTGATAGACGGGCGGCCGCTTCTCTGCGAACGCCTTCTGCCCTTCCTTGGCGTCCTCGGTCGCGAAGATCGGCATCCCGATCTCGAGCTCGATCTTCAGAGCGTCGACTTCGGGCAAGCCCTCGGCCTCGCGCACGGAACGCTTGATGGCCTCGACAGCGAGCGGCCCGTTGGCGTTGATGACGTCGGCGACGCGCAGGGCTTCGTCGAGGGCCTGACCGTCGGGGACGACACGGCCGATGAGCCCGATGCGTAGGGCTTCTTCCGCGCTCACCTCGCGCGCCGTGAGGAGGAGGTCCATGGCGACCGTGAAGGGGATCTGGCGCCGCAACCTGACGGTCGACCCGCCCAAGGGGAAGAGCCCGCGGCGGGCCTCGAACACCCCGAACTTGGCGCCCTCGCCGGCGACACGGATGTCCGTCGCCTGCAGGATCTCGGTCCCCCCCGCCACGGCCCAGCCCTCGACCGCCGCGATGAGGGGCTTGCGGAGCTGGTAGTGCCGCAACAGCGCCTTCCAGTGCAGGTCGGGATTCTCCTGCTGGCGATGTTGATACTTGGCTGCGTCCGGACCCGACATCGACTTGAGGTCCATCCCCGCGCAGAACGTGCCGCCGGCCCCGGTGAGGACCGCGCAACGGATGTCGTCGTTGGAGTCGATTTCGTCCCATGCGTCGGCCATGCCGACGAGCATCGGAAGGCTCAGGGCGTTCTTCGCCTCAGGCCTGTTCATCGTCACCACGGCCGTGGCGCCGTGGCGTTCGAAGCTGAGGTGCTCGGTGCCGGGCATCGGCGTTTCCTCCTCCTGGTCGAGCGAGCATCGTGCTGGAGGGGTGCCGGACGACGGCTCCTCCCCCGCTTCCTCGACCCGACCGACGGTCGATCGGGCTCGACAATAGAACGGATTCCATTTCCGGCGACAACCGGGACGGCCGGGGAAGGCGACGTAAGGAGGGGCTGCGAGAGACGGCGTGTCAGGGAAGCGGGGGCGCGCCGACGCCCACCATGGGCGCGACGAGACGTGTCCCCGCGACGGACCCCTCGAACGGAGCGTCGCCGAACGCGAACACGCCGCCGTCGGACGCGACCTCCCAGTAGCCCTGCCCGCGCGACGTGGGCGCCATGGCGACGACCGGGCGCACGAGGGGCGTACCTCCCATCGACCCGAAGAACCCGGCTCCCCCGAAGGCGAAGATCCCGCCGTCGGAGGCGACGAGCCAGTACCCCCCGCCCGACGCTCCCGACATGGCCACGACCGGTTGGTTGAGCCGTTGGCCCCCCATCGACCCTGAGAACTTGGCGTCGCCGAAGGCGAAGATCCCGCCGTCGGAGGCGACGAGCCAGTACCCCCCGCCGTCCGATGTGGCGGTCATGCCCACCACCGGACGGTTGAGTGACCGCCCACCCATCGACCCGAAGAACCGCGCCGAGCCGAACGCGAAGACCCCGCCGTCCGACGCCACGGTCCAGTAACCGGCCCCGTCGGGCGCGGGGGCGATGCCCACCATGGGACGCGCGAGCGGCCTGCCGCCCATGGAGCCGAAGAAGCCGGCGTCGCCGAAGGCGAAGATCCCGCCGTCGGAGGCGACCAGCCAGTACCCCCCGCCGTCGGTGGTGCCGGCCATGCCGACCACGGGCGCCACCAGACGGTGGCCGCCCATCGAGTCGAAGAAGTTGGCGCCCCCGAAACTGAACACACCACCGTCGGACGCGACCGTCCAGTAGCCCGGGCGCGGTGGGGCCGGAGGCGGGGGCGGCGGCAAGCCAGACGGGCCGTCGAAGGCGTGCACCTGGGTGCTCGAAGGCGCGAGCAGCAGGCCGTCGGCGACGCTCGGCGTCGGGAAGTGGTTGGAGATCGACCCGATCGGGAACTGCTGCACGGCGTTGCCACTGTTGGGGTCGAGGCCGTAGAGCGTCCCGCCGCCCTGGTCGATGGTCCACACGAGCCCGCCGGCGAGGATCGGCGGGCCGGGCGATCCCGTGTTCGTGTGCCACAGGACGTTGAGGTTGCCGGGTGCGGTGGCGGCCGCGATGACCCCGTTCATGCACGGGACGTAGACCGTCGCGCCCGAGATGGCGTTGCCGCCGTCGACGTCGTTGCCGCAGAACGAGCCGAATGACCTCTCTTGACCACCGACGCCGCCCAGGTTGGCCGAGTTCAGGATGTACGCCGTCTGCGACTTGCCCGCCTGGAACGCGACGTTGCTCGGGAGGAGGGCGGGCGTACCCGACCCGAGGTCGAGGTCGGAGCCGTTGTCGCTGTACCACGTCGACGGGGCGAAGGAGCTCACCGGCGTCAGGGACGGCGAGAGCTCGACGACGCTGTCGCTGTAGTCGTAGGGGTCACCGGACGACGTGAACGTGCTGTTGCCCGTGGCCACCCACACGTTGCCCTGGCCGTCGACGATCGGGGCGGCGCCGGCCATCCAGACCGCCCCCTTGGAGTCGCCACCGTTGGAGGCGACCTCGAAGGACAGTTGCGGGCCGCCACCCTCGGGGATCCCGATGACCCAGCCGTGGTAGGTCCCACAGTCTCCGAAATTGCCGCCGAATCCCATGATCACGTTGCCGTTGTCGAGCGTGAGCCCGGTGCGCTGCAACTGGTCAGCCTGCACCGAGTTCGGCATCGAGACGGGCTGATGGAGCAGGACGGCGCCGGTGTACAGGTCGAGGCCGACGAGGAAGTGTTGCGCGCCTCCTCCGGCGGCCTCGTCGGTCACGACGAAGATCTCGCCGCGTGATGCGTCGATCACCGGCGTGCCGGTGATGCCCACCGTCGGGCTGATGTCGCCACACGACAGGCCCGAAGACACGGCGGTGCCGATGTGCGTCGACCACATGACCGCGCCGGTGTTGGCGGCGAGCTCGTAGACGGTGTCGTTCTCGGTCGCCACGACCACGCGCCCGGCGGCGACCAACGGCTCGCCGTAGACATGACCGTCGAGGACCGGCGACGTCCACGCCGGCGTCGCCGGGCTCAGGTTGGTTCCCGTCGGGTCCGCTCCGGTGCCCAGCCCGTCGTGGTGGTACACGGTCCAGTTCGTGCCGAACACCGTCCGGGGTGTCGACGACGACGCGGCGGCCGGAGCCGGAACCCTCGCGATGACGAGCGCGAGCACGGCGGTCGCCACCGCCACGCCGACGACCCCGATCGATCGCGGTGACCGCGCGTCAGCCGAGCGCTTCGTGGTCCCCGCCATGCCCCATCCTGTTCTCCCCGCCGAATCGCGCGAGGCGAGATGATCGACGGGCGCACACTACGCCCGGCCGCCGGACGAGGCGTCGGTCAGAGGCGCTCGAGGATGGTGCCGGTGGCGAGCGCGCCACCGCAGCACATGGAAACGAGCGCGAGGTTGGCGTCCCGGCGCTCGAGCTCGTGCAGAGCGGTCGTGATGAGCCGGCTGCCGGTGGAACCCACGGGATGGCCCAGCGCGATGGCGCCGCCGTTGACGTTCACCTTGTCCCAGTCGGCGCCGTGGACCTTCTGCCACGAGCAGACCACCGATGCGAACGCCTCGTTCACCTCGAAGATGTCGATGTCGTCCATCGTCATGCCGGCCTTGGCGAGCACGCGCTCG
>DATGKD010000271.1:0-28348 GCA_035294855.1 Acidimicrobiales bacterium | reverse complement strand
GCCCCGGTAGGCGCGCAGCGCCGTCTGCCACACAGGCACCGGCGACGATGTCGGCGGCGCGTCGGAGGTGGCGGACGAGATCGGTGCTGCTGCGACGGTCGGCTCGCCGAGCTGGTCGGCCAGAGCAGCGCCGGGAGCGGGGTCGAGAAAGGCCGCAGTTTCAGCGAGGAGCACGTCCCGAACAGCCTGCGGCGCGTCCGGAACAGCCTGGGGCGCGTCGGATTGAGCGAGGGGCGCGTCGGCCACGGCGTCGGGCAGGTTCCGCTCAGGCAGCCACAGTGATTCGGACGCCCCGTGTTCTTCCCCCACGGGTCCAGCCTAAGTCCCTGTGACCAGGTTGGTTGAGCATTCGTTGGAACGATCTGAGGCCACCGGGCAGGATTCGCCCACCAGGTCGGCCCACGACGCAGATGCGCGGTACAGAACCGGGCCTGTCAGGACGTCGGTGGCCGCGGGGCTTTCGCGGTCGGCCGGTTGAGGCGGGCGAACATGGGCTTTTGCGACCGGTACAGGCCCGGGAACTCCTTGTAGAGCCGTTCGTACACGGCCTGCTCGGACGGGCGCGGCTCGAAGCGGGCATCCACCGGGACCAGGCCCGACACGTGATCGGCGTCGAATTCGCCGAGCGCCAGGCCGGCCAAGAGGGCCGCGCCCCGGAGGTTGGCGTGCAGCGGCTGGACGACTCGCTCAACCGTCCGTCCCATGACGTCCGCATGGATCTGGCACCACAGGTCCGAGACCGCGCCTCCCCCGATGGTGCGCAGCGGCTCCAACCGGCGGCGGACGAAGCGCTCGACCGCCTCGTGGAGCCAACGGCTGTTGTAGGCGACGCCCTCGAGGACGGCGCGCACGAGGTGCGCCCGCGTGGTGTGCAGCGACAAGTTGTGGAACCCTCCCCGCGCGTTGCGGTCGTCGACCGGTGAGCGCTCCCCGGCCAACCACGGCGTGAACAGGACGTCCCCGCTCCCGGCGGGGACGGACGCGGCGAGCGTCGTCATGGCGTCGAAGCTCGGAATGCCGGCGCCCGTGACCCCGTCCCGTGGAGCGACGATGTTGTCGCGCAGCCACTGAAGGCAGAGGCCACCGGTTTCGTGGTTGTCGGCGACCAGATAGCGGCCGGGCGAGATCCCGGGGACTGACGCGATCTGGTGCACGGCATCGGTTTTCTTCATGGGCACGGGGCAGCTGATCCACGACGTCGTGCTGATGACCATGTGGCACTCGTAGTCGCCGACTGCGCCCGACCCCGCGGCTGCGGAGTGCAGGTCGGGCGTCCCCGCCACCACCTCGACCGACGGCGACAATCCGAGGGCGGCCGCAACCTCGGGAAGGAGCGTGCCGACCACCGAGTTGGTCGCCACCAGAGGCGGGAGCTTGTCGACGGGCACCCCTGCGGCCCGCACCAACGTGGGGTCGTACGCCAAGAGCTCCGGCCGCCGGTTGTCGGTAAGCCACGCGGCGGTCATCGACGCGTGGGACGCGGCCGCCCGACCGGTGAAGCGCATCGACAGGTAGTCGACCGGCTCGAGGTACCACCGGGCCGCCTGGGCGACCTCGGGTACGTCGTGCTCGAGGAACAGGATGTGCCCGATCGGGTCGGCACCGGACGTGGACGGCGCACCGCCGCTCCGGCGAACCCACCGCCACAGCGCCACCGGCGAGTAACCCGACACCGGGCCACCCAGCGCGGCGCGCGTGTGGGCGCCACCCCGGGTGTCCATCCACATGACGCAGTCACCCACCGGAAGCCCGTGCTCGTCGACCGGGACGGTGCTCGCCCACTGGCCGGTACACGACACGGCCACGACGTCGTCGGGCGAAACCGCGCCGCTCGAGATCCCCCGGCGCGCCGCGCCGAGGATCTTCTCCCACCAGTCCGCGGCGTCCTGCGTGGCGCCACCGCCACCGCTCAGGCGCGTGCTCACCGGGACGTGCTCGCTCCACGCGATCGCACCGGTGAGCGAGACGAGGCCGACCTTGGGTCCACCCGTGCCGAGGTCGACGGCCAGCGCGAAGCGCCCGGCCCGCGGCCCGCTCACGCCTCTGCGGGCACCTGCTGGTAGCCGTCCATCATGTCGGTCATCACGGACTTGATGAACGCGTCGGCCTCGCCGGTCATGCCGCCCGCGACGCCGCCGTAGATCGCGCCGGACGCCGGGGGTTCGTCCTTGTGCTGCCGCGCGTACACCACCGCGTCGGCGAGATCGGTGGCGAATGCTTCGGCGACTCCCGCCTGGGTCTGCGGCCGGGTCACCGCCATGTGGAGAGCGTTCGGATACTGCTGGCCGTTGAATCGCCAACCCCGGAGCCGCATGAAGTCGTTGACGTGGTACACGTCGAACTCGTCCGAGGTGAAGCTGAACAGGAACGTCGGATGCTCGCCCATGATGCGCAACTCCGGGTGGGAGCGCACGGCGTCCTGCATGGCGGCCGACGTCTCGAAGATGCGCCGGGCGTGGCCGCGGTAGCCGTCGCGTCCGAGCCGGACCATGGACGCCCACGTGGACGCGAGCAGCCCACCCGAACGCGAGCCCTCCATGCCGGGGGAGCAGTACTTGCCCCCGCTCCAGTCGGTGACGAAGAAGTACTGCGCGTCGCGTAAGGCTCGGTCCCGGACGGCGAGCACCGAGCTGCCCTTCAGCGCGTAGCCGTACTTGTGCGTGTCGGCCGAGATCGAGGTGACACCCGGGATGCGGAAGTCGAAGACCGGGACCCGGTACCCCAGTTCCTGGCCGAAAGGAAGGATGAAGCCGCCGAGGCACGAGTCGACATGGAGCCCGACGCCGTGGGCCAGCGCCACCTCGGAGAGCTCGGCGATGGGGTCAACCGTCCCGTAGCCGTAGTTGCACGCCGAGCCCACGACGGCGACCGTCTGGTCGTCGATGTTGGCGTCCACCCATGAGACGTCGACCAGGGTGGTTCGGGGATCCACCGGGGCGCGCCGCAGCTCCACCCCGAACATGTGGCACGCCTTGTCGAAAGCCGGGTGGGCAGTCTCCGGTTTGACCAGGTTGGGCCGTGCGACGCCCCTCGTCTGGGTGGCGTGCTCGCGGTAGGCGAGCACCGCATGGGCGATGCTCCCCGAACCGCCCGTGGTGACCAGCCCCGCGGGTGTCGTATCGCTGACGGCGTCGGCGCGCAGCAGGTCGAGGGTCATGGCGATGATCTCTGCCTCGAACTTGGTCGCGCTCGGGCACATGTCGCGTTGCAGGGCATTGACGTGCGCGAAGTAGCCGAACGCCTCGGTGAGGAACCGGTAGTGCTCGTGGTCGCCGCAGTACATCGTCCCCGAGCACTTTCCCGACTCCCACGTGGCGTCCTCCTCGGTGGCCATGGCGCGGAGCTCGTCGAGGATCTCGGCTCGCGACCGGCCCTTGTCGGGGAGGGTGCGGTGGACCTCGAAGCGGTCGTGGTAGGGGAACGTGCTCATGGGCAGGCGCTCCTGTGCAGCGCGGGCCCGCGGTGTCAGGCCCAGGTCGGACCGCCAACTGTACGGCAGGCGAGGGTCGCCCTGGCCCGGGGTATGGGCACCGGCGAGGAGCGCGAGCACTGGGTTGGGCGGTGGTCGGGCGCCCGCGGCGGTGGGCAAAGGCCCCGGTGGGTATCCGCAAGAAGGCGGCCGGTGCTCCGTAGGATGCCTGGCAGGCGAGGCGGGGATTCAGGTGGTCACCTCGGCTCCGCGCCGGGGATCAAGCGAGGGTTGACGAGAAGCTGTTGTCCGAAGAGGAAGAGCAGAGCGCAGCGGCCGGGGCGTACGTACGCGCGGTGGGCGCCCGCCTGCGGACGGTTCGCCATCAGATCGGTCTGTCGTTGCAGGCCGTGGAAGCTCTGTCCACCCAGGAGTTCAAGGCGTCGGTGTTGGGCGCGTACGAACGGGGCGAACGAGCCATATCGGTGGCTCGTCTGCAACGGCTGGCCAAGCTCTACCAGGTGAGCGTCGACCAGCTCCTCCCCAGTGAGGAGGACGCCACGCGGTGGTGGGTCGGCCCGCAACCCGATGGTCGTCCGCCACCGGCGCCCGTGGCCGCCGCGCAGCCGTGGGAGAGCTACGAGGCGTTCACCATCGACCTCCTGCGACTGAAGGAGACCGCCGGGCCCGAACGCGACGTGCTGCGTCGATTCGTCAACATGATCCAGGTCCAACGCCAGGACTTCAACGGGCACGTGCTCACGCTGCGGGCGGGCGACGCGCGCGCCATCGCCTGCCTGTTCGGCGTGACGCCCGACGCATTGGGCAAGCGGCTCGACGACCTGCACCTGCGCGTCGCCTCTCCGCGCTGAGCGCGGCGCGCCGATTGCCACGTCTCAGCGCCACGGCAACGACGACCGCGCGCTCCAATAGCGGTCGGCCGGTTCGGCGAGCGTCGCAAGACACACGAGCTCGGCGTCGGACAGCGTGAGCGAGAGTGCGTCCACGTCGGCCCCCACCTGGTCCTTGGTGACGGCGCCGGTGAGGACGACATCCGCCCAGGGCTGCGCAAGCGCCGCGGCCAGCGCGACATCGCCCGGGGGGACCTCCTGAGCTCCGGCCATCTCGTTCAGGGCAGCGGGCGCGTCGGCGGGACGTGTGAGCCGGCCGTTGGCGAACACCTCCTTCACGAGCACGCCCCACCCGGCGTCGTGTGCCTCGGAGAGTGCGAGCCCAGCCGAGGGCTCGAGCACGTTCCACGTCGCCTGCACGCACGTGAACGGATTGACGCCGTCGACGTCGACCTCGAGTGCGCGGCGCACGACGTCGCTTTGCGCAGGCCCGCTCGTCGTGAGGCCGATCGCCACGCCCGATTCGGCTGTCTCGGCAAGCGCGCCGAGCAGGCGCTCGTCCCCGAGCACGCCCGACGCGATCGTCGCGGAGTGGACCTGGTAGAGCCGGAGGTGGGCGCCGAGGATGTCGGACGACTGGCGCCGCTGCTCGAGGAACGTGGCGATGGAGTGGTCCTTCACCTCATGGACCGGCGCGTCCATGCGCCAGTCGCCGACGTAGCGGTAGCCCCACTTCGAGCCCACCGTGATGTCGCCCGGGCCCAGGCGCCGCGTCCGGAGCCACGAGGCCAGGAACTCCTCGGCGCGCCCGTAGGAGCGAGCCGCGTCGACGTATCGGATGCCGAGGTCGTACGCGGCGTCGAGCACAGAATGGGTGCGCCGCTCCATCGACGCGGCGTCGCGGTCGGCGCCGAAGTCGCGGTCGCGGTCCGCCGTGATGTACGCGGGCCTACCCAGAGCCGCGAGACCGAGCCCGACGGCTGTCACCGGCAGGCCGCTGGCACCGAGTCTGACCTCCGGAAGTCGACCGGCCACCGCTCTTGCGTAGCCGCCCTGGGGGGAGACGGGCCAGCGACGTCACCCGGTCGGCAGGGTCAAGCCGGGAATGGTCAAGCCGGGAACGACGGTGGGCACCGTGACGTTGGGCACTGTCACCGGGGCTCCGCCCGGCAGTGTGAGGAGCGTCGTACCACCGGGTGAACCGCCGCCCGACGTGCTGCCAGATCCGTTCGATTCGCCGCCGGTGCTTCCTCCCGCCGGGCCCCCGGTCCCGGGTGTGAGGGCGCCGCCCACCGAGCCCGCCCCGGGCGAGCCCGCACCGCCGCCACTGCCGCGCGACGACGGCGTGCGGTTCCCAGAGGATCCGGCTCCGGTCCCACCGCCGTTCGCCACGGTGGCGCCGGTCGGCGTCGCGCCGTTCGTGGCCCCCTTGGTGCCGTGATGATCGCGGGAGGGATGGCGCTCGCCGGCTGGCGAGAGTGCGAAGACCACCGCGGTGACGAGCGCCACCAGGGCCGCGGTGAGGAGTACGACCAGGGTCCGCCGTCGGAGCCGCGGGCGTGACGCTCCGGGCTCCCCCTCCTCGGCAGACTCGGCCGCCGCGCCGCCGGCGGTGAGCGTCGCCTCGCCATGGGCCGTCCGGGCTCCCTCCGAGGCACCTTCCGGGCTTTCGAGCTCTGCTGCTGCTCCGAGGCCGCCAGAACCGGCGGCCGAGTACGTCAACGAGGCCAGCGCCGCTTCGGTGCCGACGATGGTGACCCGGTCGAAGATCTGGTGGGCGCGCAGCGTGGCCTCGGGACCGTTCAGCACACCTTCCTGGCCGATGAGCTCGCGGAGACATCCGAGGCGACGGGCGAACACCGCCATCGTCGAGCCGGTCCGGGCCCAGTCGCGTGCTGGGGCGTCGAGTCGGGTCAGCTCGTCGCCGAACAGACACCCGAGCACCGTGGCCACGAGCGCACGGGACTCTGTCTCGGCCCACGGATATTCGTGGGGCCCCTCGAGCGCCTCGCAACTCTCCTGCCACCGCCGGTACTCCTCGTCGCCGAGGGCACTGAAGGCAGAGTGGACCTCGTCGCTGAGGGAAGCCCCCGCCACGGCCCTGGCTTCGGGCATGCAGCTCCTCCCGTGCCGATCACCCGATACGGCACGGGATACTTCGGCAGTCGCGACCTGCGAGAACAGCGTTGGCCCGGGGTTTGTGGGCTTGTTGGTTCGGGCCCGTTCCCGTAGCTCCGGCGGGGCGCGCCGGCCGGCCGCGCCCGTCGGACGGGGCACGAGCCCGTCGGACGGGGCACGAGCCCGTCGGGCGGGACACCGAAACCGGTCGGGTGGTCAGCCTCAGTTGTGGGCGGACGGCGGGCGGTCGGGCGCGGCTCGCGTACCTGCGACGAAGGGGGCGGCGAAGCGCTGCGCGGCGACGGCTCGCCGGGTGATCACCTTCAGGATGTCGGCGACCAGGGCTGCGATCTCGGTGGGCGTCCGGTCGAAGTCGACGGTCAGGGCTTGCGTCGTGAAGGCCGAAAGGTGGAGCGCGTACGCAAGCACGAGGTCCTCGGGGGGGTCTCCGACGCCGCCGGCTTTCTGCCATGTGAGGCGCACGAAGTGATCGACGCCGCGCACCCGGTACTGGTGTCGCAGGACGGCGACGTGTGCGAGCGCCTCGGTGTCGCGTCGACGTGGCCCATGGATGTCCCAGAAGGCTGCACCGAAGATCTCGGCGCTGCGTGTGTGGAAGGCCAGGGCGACGAAGTCGATCCACTCGTCGAGGCCGTCGATCGTCCGCGACACCTCGTCGAGCTGTCCGGTGACGTTCTCCACGAGCGGCGGCAACCCGCACTCCTCGTAGATGTCCTTGACCGTGGCCGCGATCAACTGGTCGTGGCTTTCGTAGTGCCGGAAGATCGTGCGCGCGCTGACGCCCGCAAGCTGGGCGATGTCCTCCACCTTGGCGTCGAAACCGTCTCGGCCCACGATCTGCAGGGCTGCCTCGCGGATACGAGCCCGCGTGGTGTCGCGCTGCGCGGCACCCTTCGAGCCTTTGGTTCGGTCCGGTGTGTCGTTCACGACGCCACGCCCGCCTTCCTGCGTGGGCCGTTCAGTCCTGCGTGTCGTCCGCGGGGTGCTCCACGACGGCCACCACCCGCGTCGCCATGAAGCGCGCGGTGCGGACGATCCCGCCCGTGCGAGTCACCTCGTTCACTTCGACGATGCCCCGGGACGTCGTGACGTCGACACGACGTCCTGCCCGGGTGGCGAGGACGTCGAAGCGCTCCACGCCGTCACCGATGTCGACCAGGACTTCGACACGGTCACCCTTCACGGCCCCAAATCCTAGGGCCATTTCTCCTGGTCAGGACGAGAGCGTCACCTCGTTGCGGCGGGCCACGTCCCCGAACCACCGGGCGCTCGGCTTGGGGTGACGATCGAAGGTGTCCCTGTCGACGGCGCAGAGGCCGAACTTGGGGCGGAAGCCGACGTGCCACTCGAAGTTGTCGAGCAGGCTCCAGTAGAAGAACCCCCTCACGTCCACGCCGTCTTCCAGGCACCGGTGCGCGCTTTCGAGCGATGCCGAGACGAATTCGATGCGCTCGGCGTCGTCCTCGGTGGCGATGCCGTTCTCGGTGACGACGACGGGCAGGCCCGTGTACGAGGCCGCCCGGCGCACGGTGTACTCCACGACCTGCGGCCGGAACTCGTACCCCATCTGCGTGAGGCGGGTGCCGGGTTCCGGTGGCAAGGGCCCAGTCGGGCCGAACACGTTGCGCTCGTAGCACTGCACCCCGATGAAGTCGTCACCTTCGGTGCCGTCCAGGAACGTGTTCTCCATGATCTGCTCAGCGGCATCGCGGATCTGTTCGCCCCCTTCGCCCGCCACCATCTCCTCCATGGAGAGCGCCAGCCCGACCGGGAACGACCCGCGCGAAGAACGGAGCACTTCGGTGGACAGACGATGGGCTTGCACGAGCACGTCGCTGACGGCGAGGTGGCGTCCGAGCTCGTCCTTCAGACCCGGCGGGTACAGGCCGACCGTGTAACCGAGCACCGCCACCACATTGGGCTCGTTGAGGGTGCACGCCCGACCGATCAGGTCCCCGAGGTGCCCGCCGACCCGCTCGGCGTAGCGGGCGAAGCGCTCGGCGGCCCCCTCGGCCTCCCAGCCGCCAGCGTCGGCGAACCAGCGCGGGAGGGTGAAGTGGTGGAGGGTCACCACCGGCTCTACCCCACGTTCGTGGCAGCGCGCACACATGCGCCGGTAGTGATCGAGCGCGGCGATGGAGAACTCCCCGTCGGCCGGCTCGATCCGGCTCCACTCCAGGGAGAAGCGGTACGCCCCCAGACCGAGCTCGGCGACGAGGTCCACGTCGTCCGGCCAGCGGTTGAACGAGTCGCAGGCGTCGCCGCTCGGCTCGACGCAGCCCGAGTCGGGATTGTGCTCCCACGCCCACCAGTCGTTGTTGGTGTTGCCTCCCTCGATCTGATGTGCCGAGGTGGCGGTTCCCCAGAGGAAGCCGGGCGGGAACGTCAACGTGCGCGCGTCGGTCGGTGCCATGCCGCAGTGATTAGCGTGTTTCGGCGAGCGCCGCAGCCTTGACCGCCAGCGCGGGGTCGCGGAGATAGGCCGAGATGTCGTCGAGCGCCGGCTTGGGACCTTCCCACTCCAGCTCGGGTACCGCTCCGACGAGGTCGGGCTCGACCTGGAGCGTGGCGAGCGTCCGGAACAGGAGCGCCTGCTCGAGGTCCGCGGCCAATCGCGCGGCGAGCTTCTCGGGACCCCGGACCCGTCGGCGCACATCGGGGTCCCAGTCGATCGCCTGGGCGGGGATGGCCTCGAGGTGCTCGTACCGGGCCAGCACGGCGGACGCCGTCTGCTTGCCCCAGCCGGCGAGCCCGGGAAACCCGTCGGCCGAGTCTCCGACGAGCGCCAGCCAGTCGGGGATCGACGCCGGGGATACGCCGAATCGAGCACGCACGCCGTCCTCGTCGGTGACGACGTTCTTGCGACGATCGAGTTGAACCACGCGCGTGCCGCGCACCGCCTGCGCCAGGTCCTTGTCCGGGGTGCACACGACCACCTGGTCGACGTTCGGGTCCTCGTCGGCGACCGCCGCCGCGGACGCCAGGGCGTCGTCCGCCTCGACGTCCACCATGGGCCAGACCACCACACCGAGCGCGTCGAGCGCGGCCTCGAGGAGCGAGAACTGCGCGAGCAGTTCGGGCGGGACGCCGGCGCTCGACTTGTAGCCGGGCCAGAGGTCGTTGCGGAAGGACTCGATCACATGGTCCGTGGCCACTCCGACGTGGGTGGCACCTTCGGACAGCATCGACAGGACCGACCACACGACCCCGCGCACCGCACCGACCTCGCTGCCGTCGGTGCCCGGTCGTGGCGGCTGCCCGAAGTGGTGACGGAAAAGCTCGTAGGTGCCGTCGACGAGATGGACCAGCACGGCGGGCCAAGCTACGCCACGCCGGGAGGCTCGTCAGATGGCGGCGGCCTTGGAGAGCTGCGTCATGGCGTCGGGGATCCGACGGGCGAGCATCTCCACGTCGGGGAGGGCGTTGCGGCAGGCGATCAAACCGAACCCGATCTGATCGAGGTAGCTCGACGCGGTGATGTTGAGCGCCACGCCGTCGAATACGGGCCCGAAGGGGTGGTAGCTCACCATCTTGCCGCCCGCGCAGTACAACGGCAGCGGCGAGCCGGGGAAGCTCGAGACCGTGACGTTGAACGGTGGCAGGGCGCTCGTCGCACCGCTGCGGGTCATGAAGCGCGTGATCGGCCTCAGCGCGGCGGGAAGTGCGAGGTCGGCGATCGCGCCGAACAAGTCGGGGCCCAAGGCGCGGTCCTGGGCCTTCGCCTGGCGCGTGCACGCGCTCACCGCCTCGAGCCGGGCGACGGGGTCCTCGATGGCGGTCGCCAGCGACACGAACATCCCCGACAGACGGTTCACTCCGGTCTCGAGCGTGTCGGCATCCTCCCGGACCGACACCGGGACGAACCCGACGAGGGAGCGCTCGGGGAGGCCACCGCGGTCCTCGAGGTGCGCCCGCAGGGCGCCCCCGGTGATGGCGAGGATGACGTCGTTCACGGTGGCGCCGGTGGCCCGACGGACGTGGTCGACCTCGTCCCGCTCGACCTGGGCCAGGCCCACGGCCCGACGGCGGCCGAGCCTCGTCGCCAGAGCCGTGCGCGGGGCACGGAACGGAGATGGGGGCGCCACCGTGTCCGGTTGGCGATTGCGGGAGCGGATTCGCCAACCGGCCTGGCAGGTGCGCGTCGCCGCCCGGAGCACGGCGGGCGGGAGTGCCCGGAGGCCCCACAACGCATCGCCCACCAAGGACACCGCCGACGGGACCTCGTCCGGATGCCACGGCTCGGCCGGGGCCGGGGCCGGCGCGACCTCCGGCGACAGATCCATCAGGTGCGCGGTGACTTCGGCCCCGGCGACGCCGTCGACCACGGAGTGGTGGAGCTTCGCGACGCCCGCGACGAGGTCGCTTTCGACGCCCTCCACCACATGGATCTCCCACAGGGGGCGTGAGCGGTCGAGGGGCTGGCTGAACACCTCGGCCGCGTACTCGGCCAATTGGACGGGCCCACCGGGACTGGGCAAGGCGCCGCGGTGGAGGTGCGCGTCGAGGTCGAAGCCAGGATCCTCGATCCACCGGGGGTGGCCGAGACCGCCGGGCACCTCCACCAGGCGGCGCCGGAACATCGGAACGAGGTGGATCCGATCCTCGATCACCGCGCGCAGCGCGTCGAACGGGTGCGGCGCGCCCGGCGGTGCCGTCGACGGATCGAGGACGGTGACCGCCCCGACGTGGAAAGGGTTGCTGGGCGACTCGATGGACACGAACATCGAGTCGAGGCCGCGCAGGCGTTGCAATGTGCAACCTCCTTGCTGTGCCCCCCCAGGTCCTGTGGCGAACGCCCATTGTGCGCCAACCGGGGCACGCTCGGGAAGGCGCACGCCGCCCGAATTCGGCTGCAAGTTCGTTTCGAACTACCGCGATTGGCACGGTGACGTGGCGCTTGCGTGAGAAGTACGTCGTCGCACAACCTTCCGGCAACATCTGACGAGGGGGGGGCGAACGTCGGCGACGTTTTTTGCCCGTCAGGTGGCGCCTCGAACGCCCCCTGTTACCATCCCGGCGATATGACGGTGCGTCAGCTCGGCGGAGAGTACGCCACCGTCGACCAGGTCCTGGCCGCCGCGGCCGAACTTAATCCCCAGGTCGAGGCCTATGTCGAGCTCGCCTCGCCGCACGCGAGCGGTGTCGTCCCGGACGGGCGCGACGGAGCACGCCGCATGACGTTCGGCCAGTGGCACACCGACGTGACACGCCTCGCCGCGGGCTTCGCTCGCCTCGGGGTCGGCAAAGGCGACGTCGTGTGCCTGCTCCTGCCATCCTCGATCGACTACGCGCTCTGTTACCTCGCAGCAGCACGCCTCGGTGCGATCACGAGCGGCGTCAACCTGCGCTTCGGACCGGCCGAGCAGGCGGCGGTCACACAGCGCGCCCATGCCGCATTGACGGTGGTGGACACGTCGCTCGTCGCGGACCACGTGCTGGCGGCAGCGGGATCCGTGGTCGCTCGGGCGGACCTCGCGTCGATCGCGACCGATGACGATGCACCTCCGGTGCCCCTCGTCGCCGACGACCCGGTCGCCATCGTGTGGACGAGCGGGACGACCGGCAACCCCAAAGGGGCGGTGTTCTCCCACCGCGGCCTGGCCGCGGTGGCGGCCGGTACCGACGTGTTGTCCCGTCCCGGCGACCGCCGGTTGTCGCCGTTGCCGTTCGCTCACGTCGGCTACATGACGAGGGTGTGGGACGAGATCGCCCACGGCATCACCACGGTGATCACCCCCCAGCCGTGGACCGCCGTGGACGCCGTCCGCCTGCTCGAAGCGGAACGAGTCACGGTCGGCCAGGGGGTGCCGACGCAATGGGAGCTCGTGCTCCGCCATCCGGACCTCGCGAGCGCACGCTTGGAGAGCTTGCGGATCGTCGCCACGGGAGCGGCTCGGGTCCCGGCCGAACTCGTTCGAGCCATGCGCGCCCGCTTCGGGTGTCCCGTCGTCGTCCGGTACACGTCGACCGAGACGTCCCTCGGCACGGGAACGCTCCCGTCGGATCCCGAGGACGTCGTGGCGACCACCGTGGGACGTCCGGTGCCCGGCGTCGAGCTCGTCGTCGCCGACCCCGACGGGTCGGCCGTTCCCCACGGTGTCGTCGGCCGGGTCCGGCTGCGCTCGCCTGCCGCCATGGTGGGCTACGTCGGCGACCGCTCGCGCGGCGAACTCCTCGACGAGAAGGCCACCGCCTCCGTGCTCGACGCCGAAGGTTGGATCACGACCGGCGACCTCGGCTGGATCGGCGAGGACGGCAACCTGCGGTTGGCCGGACGGGCGGGCGAGATGTACATCCGCGGTGGCTACAACGTCTATCCCTCGGAGGTCGAGGCGGTGCTCGGCGAGGTGCCCGAGGTCCGCGCCGTGGCCGTGGTCGGGATTCCCGACCCGGTGCTCGGTGAGATCGGCGCGGCGTTCGTCGTCCCCGTTCCCGGGGCTCCGGTTCCCGGGCTGGAGGACGTCCGCGCGGCTGTGCGTATCACGCTGGCGGACTACAAGGCGCCCGACCGGCTGTTCGTCCTGGACGAGTTGCCCGTCACCGCGCTCGGCAAAGTCGACAAGCGAGCGCTGGCGGCGTCGCTCGACACGGTGGAGGTGAGCCCATGACCAACGCGTCCGGCACGCGAGGCGCGGAGGGGGATGCCAAGGATCCTTCGGCGCGCCCGCCGCGCCAGCACTGCATCGTCGCGGGAGCCGAGCCGATCCGACTGGGCTCCATGCTCTTCACCTTGGTCGAGCCCCGACGCGGCTACGAGGTGGCGTACAACCGCTGGTACGAGCGCGACCACTTCTATTCGGGTTGCATGATCGGCCCGTACAACTTCGCGGGGCGCCGCTTCGTGGCCACCGCCGACCTGAAGGCACTGCGCGACCCCGACCCGTCCGCGGTGACCGGTGAGCACGACCGGGGGAGTTATCTCGCGTTGTACTGGGTGCTCGACGGCTACCACGACGTGTGGAACCGGTGGGCGGTCGACCAGGTGAAGGCGTTGCACCGCGCCGGGCGCATGTTCGAGGAGCGGGACCACATCCATACGCTTCTCTACCGCTTCGCCTGGGAGCACCCGCGCGACGCCGACGGCCTTCCCGCCACGCTGGCGCTCGACCATCCGTCAGCCGGCCTGGTGGCGGTGTTCACCGATCGTGCCGACGACCTGGACGCCGCCGCGTTCGAACAGTGGCAGCGCACCGAGCACCTTCCGGAGTTGCTGGGAAACAGCCCGGCCCGCCTCGTGGTGGCGGCCGACCCGTTGCCGCTGTTGATCGACGCCCCGGGCGACGTCCCGCGCTCGGAGGCCGACGACCGGCGCCAGCTCACCCTGTGGTTCTTGGACACCGCTCCCGACGTTGCGTGGTCGGTGATCGGTGCCCACCGGACCGCGCTCGAGCGGTCGGGGCGGGCCAGGGTGGTCGCGGCCCTACCCTTCATCCCGACCATCCCCGGCACCGACACCTACACCGACCAGCTGTGGTCCGACCAGAGGAGATCCTCGTGAGCGCCGATCGAGTCGCCAGCCCACCGTCGCGTCGCTTCGACGGCAAGACGGCCATCGTCACCGGCGCGGGGTCCGGGATCGGGCGCGCCACCGCCATCCGACTGGCCGGCGAGGGGGCGGCCGTGGCATGCCTCGATGTGGTCCCCGACAACCTGGAGGCGACCGTCGAGGCGCTCACCACGCTGGGGGCGAAGGCGATCGCCTACGGCTGCGACGTCACCGACGAGGCCGACGTCAACCGCACGGTCGAGGACGTGGCCTCGGTGATGGGACGGCCCGGCGTGCTGTGCAATGTGGCCGGCATCGGGACCTTCGCCCACACCACCGACATGCCGTTGTCACTGTGGAACCGGATCCTGGCGGTCAACCTGACGGGCCCCTTCCTCGTGGCCAAGGCCGTGTTGCCGCACATGCTGCAGCCCGGAGGCGGGTCCATCGTCAACGTGGCCTCCAACGCGGGGCTGATGGGTGCCGCGTACTCGGCCGCCTACTGTGCGTCGAAGGGTGGCCTGGTCCTGCTCACCAGAGCCATGGCCGTGGAGTACGAGGGACGCGGGGTACGGGTGAACGCCGTGGCACCCGGCGGGGTGGACACCCCGCTGGTCGCCAAGTTCGAATTGCCCGAGGGCGCCGATCCCAAGCACCTGTACCGCATCATGAGCCGCATGGGCTTCTCGACGCCCGAGCAGATCGCCGCCGCCATCGCGTTCCTCGCGTCCGACGAATCGGGGTACACCACGGGCGCGGTGCTCTCGGTCGACGGGGGCATCACGGCGTAGCGACACGGCGCGACCCCGCGTGGGCTCGGTACCATCCCGGCGGTGAGCGTGCCGCCGATGTTCATCGTCACCGAAGTTGCGCCGTACCCCGACGGCGGGCCCGCGGGTGTCCACAGCGTCCTCCCCCAAGCGAGAGTGGCGCTCGCCGAGCTCGCCGAGCTCGCCGGGCTGGAGCCCGTCGTGGCGACCGGCGTTGCGGACCTCGACGCCGGGTCGCTCGCCGCCGGCGGGGTCCTGTCCTTGTTCACGATCGGGGAGACTCCGTGGTCCTCCTCGCAGCGCGCCGCCATCACCGACGGCGTGCGGTCGGGACGGCTGTCGATCCTCGGTGTGCACGCCGCCACCGACGCGTGCCGGGCGTGGGACGAGTACGGCACGCTGCTCGGGGCGCGCTTCGACGGACATCCCTGGACCACGGACTTCGAGATCGAGGTCGAGGACCCCACCCACCCGAGCGTTGCGCACGTCGGCCCGCGCTGGCCGTGGCACGACGAGGTGTATTTGTTCAGCGACCTCCGGGACGATGCCCGCATCCTCTTGCGGGTGGCCGACGGCCAGTTGGACATGGACGCTCCCGGCGCCCGCGTTCCGCCCATCGGCTTCCCGCTGGCATGGTGCTTCTCCGAGGCCCGCGGGCGTGTCTTCTACACCGCGCTCGGCCACTTCCCGAGCGCGTGGGAGGCACCCATCTACCTCCGTCACCTGCGCGGCGGCCTCGAATGGCTCCTCGCCGACGGCGCCTGAAGCCATTCGGTCGGCACGCGTGCTCCACGTGGTCGACACCGTCGAAGTCGAACCCGAGCACGTCGACGAGTACCTGCGGGTCGTCGGGTCCGAGGGCATCGGTGTGATGACCGCTGCGGGCGCCCGGTTCGGCGGATGCCGGACCACCGCGAAACACCTCGGCGAGGCGGTGCTCGTCGAAGTGACCTGGGAAGCGGACGACCACGAGCACTGGAACGCGGTTCGCAAGGCCCTCGTCCTCGACCCCCGCTGGTACGCCTACGGCGACCGGCTGTCGGCGCTGCGGACCGGCGGCAGGCGACGGTTCTTCTACCCCACGCGCCTCGGTGCTCCGCCGCTTTGAGCTGTACACGCTGGCGCCCGCCGCGCCCCCGGGCACGGTGGGTGATTTCGAGCGCGCCTGCCGGACGTGTGGCCGTTACATCCCCGAGGTCCTGGACAGCGCCACGGGCCGCAACGAGTCACCGGCCCCCGTGCAGCTCGCCTGGGAGCACGCCTTCGACTCCGCCGAGGCGTACCACCGCTACATGGTCCATCCGTTCCACGCCGCCGTGCTCGACCGCTATCTGCTGTACGACTCTCCGGAGCGCGTGGTCACGCACAACGCCCTCGGCGCGGGGTTGGTCGGCTACGAATGCGACGGCCCCGCGTACCGGATGGAGCGCGGTGTTCGCCGACTCGTCCTCCTGAAGGTGGGCGACGACGTCTCGGCCGACGGCGCCCGCGGGGTCACCGTCGAGCTCACCTCCGCCGACGCGGGGATCTCGGGGTTGGTCGTCTCGGTCGTCGCCGCGAACTCGCTGGGAGCCGCGTGGTTCGACGGCGTCACGCCGGTGGGCCCGCCGCCCAAGTGGACGCACCTCTGGGAGCAGGCGTTCGAGAGTGCCGACGCCTTCGCCTCGTACCGCGCCCGTTCGACGTGGCGAGCGGGCGCCGACCCGGCGGCATGGAACACAGAGACCGGCGGCCTGGTCTCCGACGTCGCCGAGATCTGGTACTCGATCGCCCGCGATCTGGGTAGAAGTGCCACGTCACGAACGTGACAGTGCCGGCGGGGCGCGGCCAGGATGCGGGAACGGTCGATCGAAGGGAGCCGGATTGCCTCAGTACGTGCTGCTCGCGAACCATCCACCTGACACGTGCCCGACGGCGAACGCCCGGACGCGCGCCCGGGCCATCGAAGGGATGACACAGCTCCTCCCCAAGCTGGCGCCCAAAGCCGGCGTGACGTTCCAGGCCGGCCCCCTGCACCTCGATCCGGGCCATCGCATGGTCGCGGTGCTCGACGCTCCGTCCATTGAGGTCGTGACGAAATTCGTGTTCGACATCGGCCTCTCGCAGTGGAACGAGGTGGAGATCTGCCCGGCGACGCCCACGGCCGACCGGATGGCCGCCATGGACGGCTTTTCCGCTCTCTACGACTAGGGCGCGACGCGGGTGATGAAGGTGCCGCCACGTAGGCGCCAACCCCGACCCACGGTCGGTCACGACGAAAGGTGAACCGAGCCGTCGTCCGCGATCGTCCAGCCGGGATTGTGCGCAACCTCCCACGGATGGCCCTCGGGGTCGATGAAGACGCCGGAGTACCCGCCCCAGAACGTCGTTCCCGGTGCCCGGCCGACGGTGGCGCCGGCGGCGGCCGCTTCGGCCATGACCGAGTCCACTTCCTCGGGGGATCGGGCGTTGTACGCGAGCGTCACGCCGCCCCAACCGCCGGGGTCCTCGACCGCCGAGTCCTCGGCCAGGCGGGCGCGCGCCCACAGTGCCACGATCATGCAACCCGTCTGGAAGAACACGACGTCGTCATCCGCTGCGGCTCGGGTGTGCCAGCCGAGCGCCTCGTAGAAGCCACGCGCCCGGAGGAGGTCCCGGACGCCCAACGTCACCAGACTGACGCGTTGCTCCACGTCACCGACGAAGACCGGCGCGAGGTCACGCCCTGTGACCGGTCGCGGACCCCGATGCCTTCTTGGCGTCCATCCAGGCGCTCACGACGGGGCCGAATGCCGCGGGGTTGTAGACGTCCTCCTCGGAGGAGAACTGCATGTTCCCGGCGTACTTGAGGATCGTGACGTTGGACGCCTGGTAGGTCTGGCCGTCGCCCGGGTCGTCGAAGCGATTCTCGATCTGGCAGATCCACCACCCCCGTTCGGGGTCGCAGACGCACCAGTCGTGGGGGAACGACCGCATCTCGCTGTTGGGCCATTGGCTCATGGTTTCCGAGATCCACGCCAGGATGGCGGCGCGTCCCCGGAACACGCCGAAGTGGTGCTCGATGTACTCGGCGTCTTCGGTGAACAGCTCGACCCACGGTCGCCAGTCGCCGGAGCGCGCCACCTCGTTGGCGACCGAGACGTAGTGGTCGTGGGCGGCCTGGAGCTCCTGGCGATCCCAGCGACCCACCTGTGCGTCGGACGACACCGGCCTCAATCGAGGGCCAGGGTCGCCACCCCGGCCAAGATGTCGTGGGCGAGGGCGCGGTCACCGGTGATGTCCGCGTCGAGGTCGGAGCCGGCGAGCCGGTTGGCGACGACACGGCAGAAGTCGACGGCGTCGGCGACGATCCGGACGTGCGCCCCGCCCTCGACCGGCCGTTCTCCTTCTGGGGCACCGAGCCCGGTCTGCCACGTCCCGCCACCAGCTCCGGTGAGCACGATGCGGGCTGACCGGCCTTCCGCCGTTCGCCCGGTTCGGGCCATGCCGGCGGGCACGAGGCCGATGGCGAGGGTGGTCATGAGCCGCAGGCTCGCGGTGTCGGGCGGGAGGAGCGGTCGTCCGGTGGCCCGGCGGATGTCCTCCTCGTGGGTCCACAGCTCGAAGGAACGGACGACGAGCCAGGTGGCAAGCGGAAGGAGCAGCCCGTACAGCGCGATCGGCCGTCCCTCTGCCGCCGGACCGTGCTCGATTCCGGCCAAGCAATCCCGGGTCCGTCGGACACTGTCTCGCCACGCCTCGAGGGTCTCGGCGGGGTCGCGCCCCCGCTGCTCGTCGGCGAAGGGATCCGTGGACACGACGTGGTCGTCTTCGGCATGGACGTCGTCGGTGGATTCCAGTGCCCGTCGAAAGCCGTGCTCCACTCCGATGAGGTGGCCGATCAGGCCTTGGACGTCGAGGCCCCGCAGTGCCGGGGTCCTCCAGTCGACCGGTTCCAGGGAACTGAGGACGGCGTCGAGCGAGAAGACCGCTCGCTGAAAAGCCTCTGCCGGGTCGATCGGTTCGGGCGCGCCCACCGGTATACCGGCGGGACGCGCGGCGAGCGCTCTCGTCTGAACCAGCTGTCTCACGTGGCGCGGCGGAACGACAGCGTCCGCTTCGGCCAAAGCGAATCGCAGCTCGTCGACGGCGGGGTCGTGTGCCTGGGTCATACGGGCTCCAAGAGCGAGGGGTCCAGCCATGACTGGAGCTTGGCCTGGGCGAGGCGCAACCGGGACTTGGCGGTGCCCTCGGGGATGCCGAGCGACGCGGCGACCTCACGGTGCGTCATCCCGCTGAGGTACGCCAGCTCGACCGCCTGGCGTTGCTCGGCGGGGAGCCGGGCGATGGCCGCACGGACCGCGTCGGCGACCGGCCACGTATCTGTTGCCGCTTCGGGGCCGCAACCGTCGCTTCCATGCAGACGTTGGTGTCGCTCCTCACGCGCCGCACGACGAACGTCGCGGCGTAGCGCGTCGATGGCCCGACGCTGGGCGTGGACACCGAGATAGGCCCGGAGCGAGCCACGCTGGGCGTCGAAGCGCTCGGGATGCTGCCACAGGGTGACGAAGACCTCCTGAGTGACGTCTTCGGCAATGGAGGCATCCCGACTCAGTCGTCGGGCATGTCCGTAGACGACGGGTGCGTACCGGTCCCAAACCTCCGCCAGCGCTTCGTCGTCCCCGGCGGCCATCCGGGCGACGAGCATGGCCTCGTTGGGCTCCACGACGGGCACGCTACTGCCGCGGTCTGTGCCTTGCTCGTGTTCGACGACCCCGGGACACCGGTCGGTCTCCTCGACGCTGGAGGCGAGCAAGGTCACGGTCATTCGAGTGGTCTGCGACTGACGCTGTCCACGCAACCCTCCCCGCCGAGTCGTGGGCCTCCGCCCGGAGTACGTCGCCGGACGGCAAAGCAGATCAATTGCATCTGGCGCCCGGCCGTGGGCGCTCGGCTGGGGGCGCCCACCTGTCGACGCCCAACTGGGGGCGCCCAACTGTCGGCGTCCAACTGGGGGCGCCTAACTGGCGGCGCCGAGCCGTGCAAGAGATCCGTTCCCAAAGCGCAGTTCGGCTCGGTGATCTGCCGCTGCCGGGCGCGACGAACGCTTGGTGGGACCGACGGTGTGGCTGGCACGACACGCGGCCAATCGCGTGGCGTTTGTCACGAGCGGAAGGGGGACAGAGGGCATGTTCGCGGTGCTCGATGACGCCGGATACCGCACGCTCCTCGCGCTGCACATCATCACCGCCATGGTGTGGGTGGGTGGCGGTGTCCTCTTGACGCTCCAGGCCGAACGGGCGCGCCGGGCGCGTGACGAGGACGAGTATGTCAAGGTCGCCATGGGAGCCGAGTTCTGGGGCACCCGGGTGTTCATCCCCTCGTCGATCGTCCTCCTGGCGTGTGGGCTCGGCATGGTGGGCATCGGCCATGTCGGCTTCGGGAAGCCGTTCGTCGATGTCGGGTTGGCGGGCTGGGCTCTGTCCTTCCTCATCGGTTCGGCATTCCTGGGTCCCCAGAGCGGCAAGGTCAAGGAGCTCTTGGGTGCCGACGGCTCCATAACGCCGCTCGTGGTCGGTCGGGTGAACCGCATCCTGTGGGTGGCACGGGCCGACCTCGTGATCCTGCTCGCGGTCGTGGTGAACATGGCGGTGAAACCCGGCGGGGGACTGTGAAGCAGGGTTCGTTGAGAGCAAGAAACGACAGAGAGGAGCCTTCGGGTGAGTGCTGACGACAACATCAAGACCGTCCAGGCGATATACGAGGCGTTCGGGCGTGGCGACTTGGGGACCATCTTGGACGCGCTCGTCGACGACGTCGACTGGTCGGCGGAGGGCGTGTCGACCACCGTCCCCTGGTACGGCGGGCGGCGTGGCAAGGACCAGGTGACGTCGTTCTTCGAGGCGTTCGGTTCCACGATGGAGGTCAAGGAATTCACCCCCGTCTCGATCGGGGCCAACGGCGAGGATGTGTTTGCCGTCGTGCGCTGCCGCACGACCGCCCGCGCCACCGGCAAGGACGTCGACATGAACCTGCACCACTTCTTCCGGTTCCGCGACGGCAAGATCTGGTACTACCGCGGCAGCGAGGACACCGCCCAGGTCGAGGCGTCGCTCCTCGCCTGAGCGGGTGGCCGTTCACAGGTAGGGGCGGGCCCTGAGCGCAAGCCCCACGAACTGACACGCGAGGTTGCGCCGAACGGCATGGGGCGCCCGAGCGGGCGCCTACCCTGTTCCGCATGGCAGGGACGGCCCGTGCATAGCGCCACCATCGTCCTGCTCGTCTCGGTCTTCCTCGCCAGCGGCGTCGAGATGGTGGAGGCCCTCACCATCGTCGTGGCCGCCGGCACGACGCGTAGCTGGCGGTCGGCGCTCGAAGGCGCCGCGGTGGCGTTCGTGGTGCTCGGTGTCCTCGTCACCGCGGTCGGCGCACCCCTCGTGCACTACGTGCCGCTCGACGCCCTCCGCATCGTCGTCGGCGGCCTGCTCCTCGTGTTCGGGCTGCAGTGGCTCCGCAAGGCCGTGCTCCGTGCCGGCGGTCTCAAGGCCAAGCACGACGAAGACGCCATCTATGCCGCCGAAGTGGCGTCGCTGTCGCACGAGCCCCCTCCGTCGAAGGGACGCGATTCGACGGCATTCGTGGTCGCCTTCAAGGGAGTGTTCCTCGAGGGCCTCGAGGTCGTGGTGATCGTGCTCACCCTGGGGGCCGCCGAGCACCGGCTGGCTCTGGCCGCCGCTGCGGCGGGCGCGGCCGTCGTCCTCGTCGCCGTGATCGGCGCCATCGTGGCGCGACAACTCGCCGGGGTCCCGGAGAACGCCATGAAGATGACGGTGGGGATCATGCTCGTGAGCTTCGGGACGTTCTGGTCGGGGGAGGGCATCGGGGTGCACTGGCCGGGGTCGGACCTGGCCATCCCGGTCCTGGTCGGGATCTATGCCGTCGTGGCGTGGGCCGCGGTGGCCGCGCTCGTGCGGGGACGGCGGGCGGATGTCGGTGTCGCCTGACCGCCCGCCGGTCCCGGCTGCCCGCCGGCTGGTCGTCGCCTTCGGACGCTTCTGGTGGGAGTTCCTGGTGGGCGACACCCCGGAGCTCCTCGTCGGCACCGTCGCCGTGGTCGGCCTGGTGGCCCTGGTCGTGCACCACGGCGCGGCCCGTGCGGTGGGTGTCATCTTCCTGCCGGTGCTCGTCATCGCGATGCTCGCGATGTCGTTGGCCCGGGTGTGGCGCGGCGCCCGAGGGCGGGACCGAGAACCCGTCGAAAGGTGAAGCACAGGCGAGCGCGGTGACCTCGTGGGCCTGCCCGGCGTGGGCTCCAGCTAGCGGCTGGGCTCCTTGTCGGCGAACTCCTCGCGCAACTTGTACTTGAGCACCTTGTTCAAGGTGTTGTTTCGGGGGAGCGCGTCGACCACTTCGAGCTGTTCCGGGATCTTCTGGTTCATGAGCCCGGCGGCGCGCAGGTGGCGGACCATGTCGTCGAACGCGAGGGGCTCGCTCCCGGGCGCGATCTCCACCACGGCGCACACGCGCTCTCCCCGCTCGCGGTCGGGCAGGCCGATCACGGCCACGTCGGCCACCTGGGGGTGCGTGTACAGGAGGTCCTCGATCTCCTTGGCGGAGATGTTCTCCCCCTTGCGGATGATGATGTCCTTCAGCCGACCGGTGAGCACGACGTGACCGTCGGGCCGGATGTGCCCCACGTCACCGGTGCGGAAGTAGCCCTCGTCGTCGAATGACTCCGCGCTCAGCACGGGATCGGTGTAGCCCTTGCACACCATCGGACCGCGCACCCGCACCTCGCCGTCGGTGCCCGCGGGGGCGACGTCTCCCTCGAGGGTCACGATGCGCACCTCGGCGTCGGCGACCGGCTTGCCGACGGTGTGGGCGAGCTGATCGTCGGAGTCCGTCGGCGAGCCCATGCAGATCATGGGGATCTCGGTCATCCCGTAGCCGTGGCACACGCGCACGCCCATCTCGCGCCCGACCTCGTAGAAGATCTCGGGTGGCATGGGGGCGCCCCCGCCCGACAGCAGGCGAAGCGACGGGATGAGCTTCGTCCCCGGCCGCTTGCGCTGCTCGTTCAGGTACGCCTGGTAGAAGGCGGTGCTCCCGCCCGCCATGGTCACGCCGTGGCGCGAGAAGACGTCGACCGCCACGTCGGGCACGAACGCCTCGATGATGGCCACGGCACAGCCGTAGGTCAACAGCATCACGAGGTAGTCCGGCCCCGCGATGTGGGCGAACGGAAAGGCGATCGATCCCACGTCGTCCTCGGCCATGTCGACCGCCAACGCGAGGCCACGGCCCCCGGAGATGAGCGTGCCGTCGGTGTGTATCACGCCCTTGGGGTCCGAGGTCGTCCCCGATGTGTAGTAGATCCACCGCACCTCGTCGTCTTCCGCCTGCGGAGGCGGCGGCAGGTTCGACGGATCGGCCTCGGGGAGCGCGTCGGAGGCGGCGAGCACCGCCGGCGGTCTGCTCAGGTCGGCGGCGAGGCGATCGGCCATTTCCCCGTAGTCGAACCCCCTCCACACGCCGGGCACGATGAACAGCTCGGCCTCGGTCTGCCGCAGGGCGAAGGCCACCTCGCGGTCGCGATAGATGTGGATGATCGGGTTCTGCACCGCGCCGAGACGGGCGAGCGCCATGGACACGACCACGGTCTCGATGCGCGACGGCAGCTGCCAGGACACCGGCGTGCCGGGGCCCACGCCCATGGCGTGGAGGCCGGCCGCCACCCGTTCGCACCGGTCGCGGAACTCGCCGAAGGTCGCCCGGCGATCGTTTTCGTCCACGAGCATCAATCGGTCGCCACTCAACTCGGCGCGCCGTGCGACGAGCTCCCACATGGTGCCCGCGGAGGCGATGGCGGGTGTCAGGAGAGCCGCTCCACCACCATGGCCATGCCCTGGCCGCCACCCACGCACATGGTCTCGAGGCCCCACGTCTTGCCTTCGTCCTCGAGCGCGTTCAACAACGTCGTCATGATCCGGGCTCCGGTCATGCCGAACGGGTGTCCCAGTGCGATCGACCCGCCCCTGACGTTGAGCTTCTCCCAGTCGATGCCGAGATGCTTGGCCGAGGGGATGACCTGCGCGGCGAACGCCTCGTTGATCTCGACCAGGTCGATGTCGTCGATCGTCTTGCCCGCTCGGCGCAGCGCCTGGCGGCTCGCCTCGACGGGCCCGAGGCCCATGATCTCGGGGTCGAGCGCGGAGACACCGCTCGACACGATGCGGGCCAGCGGGGTGATGCCCAGCTCCGACGCCTTGCGCGCCGACATGACGACCACGGCGGCCGCGCCGTCGTTGAGCGGGCACGCGTTTCCGGCCGTGACCCGGCCCCCTTCGCGGAACGCCGGCTTCAGCTGGGCGAGGACCTCGACGGTGGTATCGGGGCGGGGCCCGTCGTCCTTGGCGACCACGGTGCCGTCGGCGAGCGTCACCGGGATGATCTCGCGTTCGAAGAAGCCGTTCTTCTGGGACTCGACGGCCAGGTTCTGGCTTCGTGCCGCAAAACGGTCCATGTCCTCGCGGCTCACGTCCTCGTACTCGGCCACGTTCTCGGCGGTCTGGCCCATGGCGATGTACACGTCGGGAAGGCCCTTCAGCGCGGTCCAGGGTTCGGTCACCGCCGGCGCGCGGGCGGCGGTACGGGCTTCGGCCTCGGCGAAAGCCGGGTTGTGGGGGCCGGTGTCCGACGCGCCGTACTGGAATCGGCTTACGGTCTCCACGCCGGCGGCGACGAAGACATCGCCCTCGCCGGCGGCGATCGCGTGATCCGCCATGCGGATGGTCTGCAACGACGACGAGCAGTAGCGGTTGACCGTCACGCCGGGGACGTCCAGCCCGGCGAGGATCCCGGCCACGCGTCCCACGTTGTAGCCGGCCTCGCCCCCGGGCTGCCCGCAGCCCATGAGGACGTCCTCCACGAGCGCGGGGTCGAGTTGCGGGACCTTGGCGAGCACCTCCTTGATGGCGAGCGCGGCGAGGTCGTCGGGACGGCAGCTCACGAGCGAGCCCTTGTTGGCGCGGCCAATCGGGGTGCGTCCCGTGGCGACGATGACGGAGTCGGGCATGGAGGCTCCTTGTCGGTCGACTGGTCGGTCGGATCGATCGGGCTGAGGGAACGGACCGACCGGGAAGCCCAGGTTTGCACAGCGTCGGCATCGCGGCGAAAGAGATCGCCCGGGCCCTGTTCCGTCAGCGGTGTTCGGGCTCAGCTTCTGTCGGCGGCCACGTTCCTCCACATGTGCAGATGCGGCCCCATACCGGGCACGTCGAACACCTCTCCCCGTCCGGTGAAGCCGGCCCCCTCGTACAGGCGGAGTGCGCCGGTGCGCGCGTTGCACCACAGCAGCCCCCCGCCATGGCGCGCCACGTGACCGGTGAGCGCCTGCAGGACGGTTCGTCCCAGTCCCTGGCGGCGCGCCGACGGTCGGGTGGCCATGCCCCGGATGCGCCAGCCGTCGGTCCGCCCGGGCTCCCACGGCGCAGCCTCCGGCATCACGCTGCCCACCGCGAGCACCTCGTTCGTCGCACCCTGGGCGACGTCGTCGCCTTCAGGCGGATTTCGTCCCGTCGGAGCGCGCACCACCACGTGGCCGGCGCGGGGGTCGTCGTCGCCATCGAAGACTGCTTCTGCCGAAGGTCGGCCAGGCCGGAGCACGTCGTGGCGCAGCGGTCGCACCGCCGCGGCGTCGGAGAACTCGACGACGAACGCCGGCGGCACGCGCCCGAAGCGTACGGGAACCGCGGACGCCGGCCTGGCCCGGTGAAGGGCCAAACTGTAACCTGTTTCAGGTTTTCCGACCGGCGGACGACAGGACGAGGGGACGACGGGAGCAACATGGAGATCGGCTACACCGAGGAGCAACAGGCCCTGCGGCGGGAGCTCCGCGCGTACTACGCCAACCTCCTCACCCCCGAGGTCGAGGAGGAGCTCGCCCAAGGCCACGGCGTCGGTCCCGCGGTTCGCCGCATCGTCAAGCAGATGGCGAGCGACGGGTGGCTCGGCATCGGCTGGCCCACCGAGTACGGGGGCCAAGGCCGGTCTGCCCTCGAGCAGTTCATCTTCTTCGACGAGTCGATGCGATGCGGCGCCCCGGTGCCCATGCTCACCATCAACACCGTCGGGCCGACGATCATGCGCTTCGGCAGCGACGAACAGAAGGCGTTCTTCCTTCCGAAGATCCTCGCCGGGGAGATCCACTTCTGCATCGGGTACTCCGAGCCCAACGCCGGTACGGACCTGGCCGCGCTGAAGACGCGGGCCGTCGTCGACGGAGACGAGCTCGTCATCAACGGGCAGAAGATCTTCACCAGCCTGGCGGGGGACGCCGACTACGTGTGGCTGGCTGTCCGCACCGACCCCGACGCCCCGAAGCACAAGGGCATCTCGATGGTGATCGTGCCCATGGACACCCCCGGCGTTCGTGTCGTGCCCATGAGCTTGCTCGGCGAGCACAACATCAATGCCACCTTCTACGAGGATGTGCGGGTGCCGCTCACGAACGTGGTCGGCGGATTGAACCAGGGCTGGAACCTCATCACGAACCAGCTCAACCACGAGCGCGTCACCCTGTGTTCACCCGGGATCATCGAGCGGGCGCTCGGCGACGTGCGCCGCTGGGCGCAGACCACCAAGCTCGCCGACGGACGACGCGTGATCGACCAGGAGTGGGTGCGCATCCACCTGGCACGTGTGCACGCCAAGCTCGAGTTCCTCCGCCTCATCAACTGGAAGGTGGCCTGGAGCGCCACCCAGGGACGCCTGGACGTCGCCGACGCGTCCACCACGAAGGTGTTCGGCACCGAGTTCTACATGGAAGCGCTTCGCCTCCTGTCCGAAGTCGTCGGCCAGGCCGCGTACCTCAAGCGGGGATCCCCCGGGGCGGTGCTGCTCGGACGCCTCGAGTCCTACACGCGCGGTCTGCTCATTCTGACTTTTGGCGGCGGCACCAACGAGATCCAGCGCGATCTCATCGCCATCTTCGGCCTGAACATGCCGCGCTCGTTGCGCTGAGCGAACCCGAGAGAACACCACAGGCCGAAACCCACAGGCCGAAACCCGACCGGCTTAACCCGACAGGACGGACATGGACTTCTCACTGACCGAGGAACAGGAGGCGGTGCGCGAGCTCGCGACGCGCATCCTCGCCGACTTCACGACCCACGAGCGGCTGAAGGAGATCGAAGCCGGCGAGGAGCGCTTCGACCGCAAGCTGTGGGGCGAGCTCGCGTCGGCCGGGCTGCTCGGCATCTCGCTCCCCGAAGAGGTGGGCGGCGCCGGTCTCGGCTTCGTGGCCGCCGGAGTCGTTGCTGAAGAGGCCGGGAGGACCGCGGCCCCGGTGCCGTACGTGCCGTCGGTCGTGCTGGGCGCCTCGCCCATCGCTCGATTCGGCAACGAGACACAGCATGCCCGTTGGGTGTCACCGATGGTGGCAGGCGAGATCATCCTGAGTGCAGCGCTCGTCGAAGACGAGGCCGAGCCGCTGCAGCCCGGCACGAGCGCCAGGCCGGACGGCGACGGCTGGCGGATCGACGGCACGAAGTCGTTC
This sequence comes from Acidimicrobiales bacterium, assembly GCA_035294855.1. Taxonomy (GTDB): domain Bacteria; phylum Actinomycetota; class Acidimicrobiia; order Acidimicrobiales; family UBA8190; genus DATGKD01. Next base: position 1,179 of record DATGKD010000271.1, on the reverse strand, counting down.
GTCCCGGCCGGCATGCTCGCCGATGCGCTGGTGGTGTCCGCCCGGACCCCGGACGGCGTCGGCCTCTTCGTCGTGGAGACCGGAGCGGACGGGCTGACCCGCCGGGCGCAGGAAACGACCTCACGCGAGGTCGAGGCCGAGGTCGAGTTGGCCGGGGTCACGGTTTCGTCGGAGGGTGCCCTCGTCGTGGGCGCCGCCGGCATGGACGCACTGCGGTGGCTCATCGAGCGAGCCGAGGCCGCCCTGTGTCTGCAGGTGGCCGGCGCGTGCCAGGCAGCCGTCAAGCTGACCGCCGAGTACACCACCCAGCGCCAACAGTTCGACAAGCCGATTGCCACCTTCCAAGCCGTGGGCCAGCGCGCCGCGGACGCGTTCATCGACGCGGAAGCTGTGCGGCTCACCGCGTGGCAGGCCGCGTGGCGACTCGCCGAGGAGCTACCGGCTACCGCCGAAGTGGCGGTGGCCAAGTTCTGGGCCGACGACGGGGCGCAGCGCGTGGTGCACGCCGCTCAGCACCTCCACGGCGGCATGGGCGTCGACCGCGACTACCCGTTGCACCGCTACTACCTCCTCGTGAAGCACCTCGCGCTCACGCTCGGCGGTGCCACCACCAGCCTCCTGCGGTTGGGCCAGGTCCTGGCCGACGAACCGGCCTGAGCGAACCGGCCTGAGCGAACCGGCCTGGCCCGAACCGGCCTGGCCCGAACCGGTCTGGCCCGAACCGGGAGCTGAGCCGCTTCAGCGCACCTCCGACACCACGACGCCGTCGAGCTCGCGCACGAACTCTGGTCCGAGCGCCCGCGAGGGCGTGTGAGCGCCGGGCTCGACTGTTCCCGAGGCGAGTCGTTGCGCGATGCGAACGACGGAGTCGGCGGTGAGGTCATAAGGGTCGAGCGTCGTCACGCGCCCGCTGACAGACTTCCCCTCGGCGTCGGTTGCCTCGGCCCAGATCTGGCTCCGGTTCTTCGAACGACCCTCCGCCGACGGACCGGGCAGGCGCCCGGCGAGACCCTTGAGCACGGCCCGCACGATCCGGTTGCGCGCCGCGGGGCCGGCGACCTGACCGAGCACGAGCATGGGGAGCGCGCCCGCGGGCAGGGCGGCGTACACCACGACGTCGGGGATTCCGGTGGAGTGATAGGCGGTGCTGACGTCCCCCCACGCGATGGCATGGACGGC
>DATGKD010000270.1:0-4435 GCA_035294855.1 Acidimicrobiales bacterium | reverse complement strand
AAGCTCCTCGCGCTGACGGGAAGGCGGATCGACGCCGCCACCGCCGAACGCCTCGGGCTCGTGCAGCAGGTGACCACGAACGAAGACCTTCTCCCCGCGGCCATGCAGATCGCCACGGAGATCGCGGCCAACGCGCCGCTGGCGGTGCAGAGCATCAAGCGGACGATCGACGGCTTTGCGTTCCGGGGCATGGCCGAGGCCATGCGGTTCGAAGCGATGAGCGCGGCGATCGAATTCGTGTCCGACGACATGCCTGCGGGCTACGCAGCGAAGGCGAAAAAGGAACCGATCGTCTTCGAAGGCAAGTAGCGCCCGTGCCGTTGCCGGAACCACCTCCGGTGGGGGAGTCGATGCTGCCGCCGGGGGTGTTCGCAGGGACGACCGTGGTGATCACCGGTGGCGGCACCGGCTTGGGCCGGGCCATCGCCACGGAGTTCGGCCGCCTGGGCGCGGCGGTCGGGATCGTGTCGCGCCGCGAGGAGCACCGTCAGGCGGGAGTCGCCGCCGTTGAGTCGGTCGGGGGTCGTGCCGCCCACGCGGCCGCCGACGTCCGCCGCCCGGACGAAGTGAGCGCCGCCTTCGATGCCATCGAGAACGAGCTCGGCCCGGTCCGGGTCGTCGTCAACAATGCGGCGGCGAATTTTCCCGTGCCGGCCGAGAACCTCAGTCCCAACGGGTGGCGCGCCGTCGCGCAGATCGTGCTCGACGGGACCTTCTTCTGCTCCCAGGAGCTGTTCCGCCGGGCGTCGGCCGCGGGGGAGCCCGGAGCGATCTGCAACATCCTCGCCACGCAGTCGTTCACCGGGGGCCCGGGCATGGTGCACACGTCCGCCGCCAAGGCGGGCGTGGGGAACCTCACGAAGACGCTGGCGGTGGAGTGGGCGCCGTACGGGATCCGCGTGAACGCCCTCGCACCGGGCCTGTTCCCCCACGAGGACATGCGGGCCGACCTTCAGGCGCTGCGGACCGAGGGCGAGGACGTCGACGCCCGCCGCTCGCCGGCGGGGCGGCTCGGGCGGTTGCACGAGTTGGGTTGGGCGGTGACCTGGCTGTGCTCTCCCTACGCGGCGTTCGTGACGGGGCACACCCTGGTCGTGGACGGGGCCAATTGGCTCCGCCGGGACTTCGTGATGCCCCCGTTCGTCCCGATCCGTGACCAGCTCTCCGCCGTCCTGAGCCCGGAGCCCACACCTCCTAGGGCGACTCCCGGCACCGAGAACCCCTGAGCTGGCCTTTTCCGAGGGCCGGAGGCGTTCACAACATCCGGGATCCGTGGGCGCAGAGCGCCAGGGGGGTCGCCCACGACCGTTCCCCCGACAGGCACAGCCAGCGCGTCCGTGCGCGCCCGCAGGGGTCGCCAGGCCGTGCCGAGGGATTGGAGGCTGGGTGGCGAGGGTCGCGAGAGTCGCGAGCCCGAACCGGGTGGCGGTGTGGTCGGTGGCCGCACTGGCCCTGTTCGGCGTGGTCATGGGCTTCGTCGTCGCCGTGACCACGCGTTCGGCCGGCTCGTCACCGGGTGCCGGCGGCACGGCGAGCGCGCTCCACCGCGATCCGGCGCGCACCGTGCACGCCACGGACGGGTCCCGGACAACCCCGGCGAGCCGTGCCACGTCGGGGAGCTCGTCGACAGCCGGTGCGCGGGGGACGAAGTCGGGTGCTTCGTCGGGCGGTTCCGCGAGTCGAGGCGGACGGAGCGGAGAGACGCTCCCGCCGGTCAAGGCGGTGTCGACGTCGTCGCTGCTGGGGTCGGGGTCGAGCGGGTCCGATGCCGGCAGCGGCGCGACGAATGCGTCTGCGTCGAACGCCGGAGCGAACGGCGGCTCGGGTGGTGCGTCCTCTTCGACGGGGGCTTCGGGTTCGGGCTCGACCGCCTCTAGTGGCTCCGGTGGACCGGGTTCGGGTTCGGGTTCGGGTGGTTCGGTGGGTGCGACCGGGGCCACCCCGCCGAGTCGTGGTCCCGGGAACCCCACGACGACCACGACGTCGACGCCGGCTCCGCCACCTCCCCCGTTGTGCACGCCGGGCGACGTGACCATGTCGACGACGACGGACTCGTCGAGCTACTCGCCGGGTCAGACGATCACCGCCACCACGACGGTGGTCGACCGGGTGGCGTGTGTCTTCACGCCGGTCGCCGCAGGTCAGTACAACTGCGGTACGAGCGTCGTGTTCACCGACGGCCACGGCCAGCAGGTCTTCCCGCTGCCCGGCCAGTCCGAGCAGTGTGCGCAGCCGGCCTCGGCCACGTTGCAGCCGGGGCAGGCCGAAAGCGTGGCGATCACCTGGAACGGCATGCTGCCGGTCCTCGGGGTCCCGTCGGGCGCGCCGCCGGGGCAGTACACGGCGGTGGGCACGTGGACCTGGAGCGCGGGTCCGGGGCAGTCGCCGTACTCGGTGACCGCGTCGTCACCCGCCTTCACCATCACATAGCCGGCACATAGCCGGCGCGCCGTCCGACCGGCTGCTCGCGCGCCGCGCGCCCCGAGCGCGCTGTCCCGGCACGGATGCATTCGAGGTCCTACAGTTCTGGCGTCGTCACCCGGCTGGCACGACGATCAGGGGGCCTGGTTTCACGTGCGTATCGAGCGATCGGCGACCTCGCTGTCGTGGATTCCCTCGGATTCCCTGCCCGCGCTTCTGCGGATCCCGTTCGAGCGGCGATTCATGCACTACGACCCGCCGCCGCCCCTGATGCTCACGGACCTCGAATCGATGCGTCGGCGGGGCGAGTTCCGGTTCGCCAACCGACTCAGCGCCTGGATCGAAGTGGAGGACGGCGAGATCCGCGACAGCGGATACTCGGGCGGCATGATCATGGGAGTGACCCCGTTCACTGCGGGGCCGCTGCGGATCATGTTGCCGACGAAGAGAAACCCGGAGATACGACACACGCCGCGCATCGACGGAGACGAGGCCACGTTCGTCCAGACAGCGGGCAACCGGCCGGGATTCTCGTTCGTGCGCCCGTCGATCCATCCGCCGTTCCTTCTCACCCGTCCGTTCGCCATCTGGACCACCGTCGAGCTCAAGATCAAGACGGACGGCAGCTGCACACAACGATTCGTCGGCGCGAGCCCATTTCCCCGACACTGGCTCTACGACAACGAGAGTCGTCTCGTCGAGAAGGCCGCCCTCACCCGCCCACAGGTGTGGCTCCGAACGGTGTTCGGCACCCACACACCCTGGGGTGGAGAAGACGAAGCTCCGGACGTCGCCCCGGCCGAAACCGAGCTCGAGCGAATGCTCTCCGAGCAGATCATGCAGGGCGGGGAGCATCCGTCGGTCCGCAAACTTGGAGCCGGCGAGTTTCTCTTCCGCCAAGCGGACGAAGCGACGTCGATCGCATTGATCCTCGACGGCAAGTTCGAAGTGCGCGTCGACGACAAGGTCGTGGGCCAGGTCGGGCCCGGAACGGTCGTCGGCGAGCGGGCGGCGCTCGAAGGCGGCCGGCGCACGGCCGATCTGTGCGCCGTGACCGACGCACGCGTCGGGGAGGTCTCCGCCTCAGGGCTCAGCGCCGAGCTGCTGAGCGAGCTGGCGCTCGGACACCGCCGCGAAGACGGCGCGTGATCGACCACGAGGCCACCGGAGGTCGCAGGTCCTCGCCCGACCTGGGCGCGAGGACCTGCGGGCAGTTCAGCCGTGGAGTCCCATAGGCTCGATTCGGTGAGCCGGTGCCGGCGAGACACCCACCACGGCGCGTGCTCGTGCCGGCCCGAGATCGAGCCGATGGCTCTTTCGTGAACTCCGAGCCCCCCGTCTCCCTCGGGGCCGCCGAACCCGAGCTGGGCGCGCCGGCGTCCGGACTCGTCCCTGGCGACGCCGGGGCCGAGGTCGACACGTCTGTCGGTCACGAGCACGACGGCCCCGACGGCGAGGTCCACGCCGGCATGGACCGGCTCCGGCTGAGGAGCTTCATTGGCCTGACGCTCGGGCTGGTGGGGCCGCGGGCCAATTTGGCGGTGTCGGGCGTGCTGCTCACGCTCCTGGTCTCCCACCGCGTGTCGAGCGCGCTCGCCATTACCTTCGCCCTGACGGCGAACCGCCTGATCGGCTGGGCGGCGTACCCGTTGCTCGGGCGTGCCAGCGACCGCACGCGGAGCGCCGCGGGCCGGCGGGCGCCGTTCATGGCGGCCGGCCTGCTCATCATGGGCGTGTGTACGTGGGCCTACACGCTGGTCGGCGGGTACTGGCCGCTCGTGTTGCTGATCGTGTGCGTCAAGACGGCGAGCGTCGTCTTCGGCCTGACCAACGTGGCGGTGATCCCCGAGACCTTCGGGAAGAGCAGGACACTGAAGGCGGCCGCCCTCATCGGAGCGCTCGGCATCTGCGTCAGTCTCGTGATCAAGTTCACGGTGATCGCCACGTGGAAGCAGAGCGACCCAACGACCTGGAACCTGGCGTTCCGCATGGCGGGCGGTTTCATGGTCGCCGT
>DATGKD010000269.1:0-4776 GCA_035294855.1 Acidimicrobiales bacterium | reverse complement strand
CACCTCGGTGTCCGACGAGCCACCGAAGCGCTCGCCCTCGTGCTCGAGCTCACGACGGAGGTCACGGTAGTTGTAGATCTCGCCGTTGAACGCCAGCACGTGACGGCGCTCCGCGCACACCATGGGCTGGTGCCCGTGCTGAGACAGGTCGACCACCGCCAGGCGGCGCGATCCGAGCGCCACCCCGGCCGCGGCGTCGGCGTAGGTGCCGGCGTCGTCCGGCCCACGGTGGCGGAGCGCCGCCGTCATTGCCTCGATGTGCGCCTGCAACTCGTCCTCGCGGGCCCCACCGGGCTCGAGGATGCCGGCTATGCCGCACATGTGACGACACGTGGGTGAGCGCGCGCGTTGCGTCGGAATGCCCCCACGGCCTTGTACACTACGCGTGCCCAGCTCGGCGGCTTCGTCTCGCCGGGGACCGGCGTCGAAGGCGAGTGGGGGGACCGTGGGACGACGCAACGGCGCCGCGGGCACGGTGCGGGGATGTCGGGTGGTGACCACCTCGATGACCGCGCGCCTGTTGCTCGCCCAGCAGCTCCGGGCCATCGACGACGTGGCGTGGAGCGTCGTCAGCGGCGACGCCTTCGACGGGCCTCCGGCGGGCATCGAGGTCGAGGTCGTGCCGCTCCGCCGGGAGTTCGCCCCTTCCGACGTCGTGGCCGCCGTCCGGTTGTGGCGGCTCTTCCGGCGGCGTCGCTTCGACTTCGTGCAGACCCACACCCCGAAGGCGTCGTTCCTGGCCCTGCCGGCCGCCCGTCTCACGGGCACGCCGGCCGTGTACACCATCCACGGCGCCCTGTACTTCCGGGACAACGGGTGGCTGGCGAACGTCCTCGGGTGGCTCTTCGAGAAGTGGTGTTGCGCGTGGGCCGACATGGTCCTCGTCCAGAGCCGCGAAGACGAGGCGACGCTGCCCCGGGCACACATCTGTCCCCCCGGGAAGCTGCGGTACGTGGGCAACGGCGTGGTGCTGGCTCGCTTCCTGGAGGCGGTGGACCCAGCCCCCCGGTCCGCCCAGCCGACGGTGGTCATGGTGAGCCGCCTCGTGCGCGAGAAGGGATGTGCCGACTTCGTCGAGGTGGCCCGGGCGCTCCACGGTCGGGCGGACTTCGTGCACGTGGGGCCGGTCGAGCGCGACCAGCGCGACGCGTTGACCGACGACGAGATGGCGGCTGCGTCCGAATACGTGCGGTTCGTGGGGGGCGTCGACGACGTCCGTCCCTACCTCGCGGCCGCGGACATCGTCGTCCAGCCCTCGTACCGGGAGGGCATGCCGCGCGTCGCCATGGAGGCCGCCGCCGCCGGCCGCCCGGTGGTCGGCTACGACGTGCGCGGCGTGCGCGAAGTGGTGAGGCCCGAAACGGGCGTCCTCGTGCCCCGGGGGGACGCCGCGGCCCTCGTCCGCGCCGTCACCGAGCTGCTCGACGACCCGGAACGCCGCCGCGCGCTCGGCGAGGAGGCCCGCTCTGCGGCGGTACGGGGTTTCTCCGAAGACGGCGTCGTGGAGCGGTTGCGCGGCGTGTACGCCGAGTTGGCCGCGGCGACATGACATGGCGCGTGCGAACGAGCGCGCCGTGAGCCGGCCCGTGTGCGCCACGATCGACGTCGAGGATTTCTACGACGGTATGGCCGTCCTCGGCCATGCCGTGGCGCGCGCGCCGCGATCCGAGCGCGGGCTCGAATGGCTCCTCGCCGCGCTGGAGGCGCAGCCGACGAGCCCGAAGGTGACGTTCTTCGCGGTGGGGACCGTGGCCCCCTCGGTGTCCGACGTCCTGCGTGGTTTCGCGGCGCACGGGCACGAGATCGCGTCCCACGGTGCCGACCACGGCCGGCTGCCGGAATCGGGCGTCGTCGACTGGTTGCGCGCCGGGCGCGAGGCCCTCGAGGACCTCGTGCAGGTGCCGGTACGGGGTTTCCGATCGCCGAGGTTCGACGTCCCGCCCGGCAGCGACCTCGCCCGGTACCGCGACCAGCTGGCCGAGGCGGGTTACGCGTATGTGTCCGACGCGGCGCGCCTCGGCGAGGGGTCGCCGGTGCGCGAGGCGCCGGTGCTCAACTGGCACGGCCTGCGCCTGGGGGGTGGCAGCTACCAGCGCCTGTTGCCGTGGCCGGCGGTCGCGGCGGTCACCCAGCAGGGGAGTGGTCCCGCGGTGCTCTACTACCACTCGTACGACTTCGACGGGACGGTCCCCGGGCTCGGGTCGGTCCGGTCCGTGGCGCTCGCCCGCCAGCTGGTGGGCCGTGATCGCATCTCGTCGATGTTCCTCCGCCTGACCCGCCGCTTCGGGAGTGTGCGCTGTGACGACATCGCAGCCTGACTTCGAGACCTACTTCCACGAGCGCGCCTCCCGCTTCGCCGCGTTCTACCGCAGCGAGCCGGTGGCGCGTTTGCTCGGGCGCGGACCGCTCTTCGACCGGCTGCGCGGGACCGTGGCCCTCGTCGCGGACCTCGGCGCCCGGCGCGTGCTCGACGTGGGCTGCGGGAGTGGGCCGCTGTTCGCCCCGCTTGCGCGGCGGGGCGTCCACGTCGTCGGGATCGACCCCGCTCGGGCCATGGTGGCCATGGCCAGCCGGGAAGCGAGCCGGTACCCGGGGATGGTGCGCGTCGAGGAGCGGGGGTGGGAGACCATCGAGGACGAGGACGCCTACGACGTGGCCGTCGCGCTCGGGGTGTTCGACTACGTCGGTGACGCCGCCGCGCTCCTGGCGCGCATGGCCCGCGCCGCCCCGCACGTCATCGGGTCGTTCCCGTCGCCCGGCGTGCGCACCCAGCTGCGACGCGTCCGGTACGGGCGACGCGGCGTCGGGGTCTACGGCCGCTCGCGCGCCGACCTGGTCGGCCTGGCCGCCGCAGGCGCGCTCGATGTTGCGGACCTCATCGCGTTGGGCCGTGCCGGCCATCTGGCCCACTTCTCGCGGGCGCACTCCCCTGAGACGGGGCCGCCTTCGAGCTGACGGCACGCGCCACGAGCGGCTGCAAGAACGACAGCCAACGCTCGGCCACGGCGTCGATGGTGAACCGTTCGGCGTTGCGTCGTCGCGCCGCCTCGCCCATGCGTCGACGGAGGCCGGCGTCCTCGACGAGGCGGGCCGTCGCCTCCACCATGGCGCCGACGTCGTCGACGGGCACCACGAACCCGGTCACCGCGTCCTCCACGATCATGGTGACGCCCGGCACGTTGGTGGCCACCGCCGGTAGACCGCACAGCCCCGCCTCGATCAGCACGCCCGGCATGCCCTCGCCCGTGGGAGCGCTCGGGAACACGAACACGTCCGACTGCCGCAGGATCTCGGCCACGTCGGGGCGGGTGCCGAGGAGTTCGACGCCCGCGCGTCGTGCGCGGTCGTGCAGATCTGGGGCGAGCGGCCCGTCGCCGCACACCACGGCGCTCAGCGCCACCCCGCGATCCCGCAGGGCCGCCACCACCTCGAGGAAGACCGTGGGCCGCTTGCCGGGCGTGAGCGCGCCCACGAACGCCAGGCGGGGCGCACCGGTGCGCGACGGGCGCGCCGGGTCGGGGAAGAACTCTTCGGGGTCGCGCCCGTTGGGGGCGAGCACCAGGCGGTCGTCGAGCCGCCAGAGGCGACGCGCCTCCGCGAGCACCTCGTCGCCTTCGGCTGCCACCACGGCCGCGCGACGGACGAGGACGCCCCAGGCGCGCACGCGGGCACGTCGGTGCGCGGCGGCGAAGGTCCCGGTGGCGTAGTACACGAGCGGGGTACGCCGTCCCACCACCGCCGGTACGAGGTACTTGAGGGCGTCACCACCGTGGGCCACCACCACCGTCGGCTGGATCTTCCGCAACGCCCGCCGCAGCCGGAGAACGAGGCGCGCGTCGAAGCCGACCGCGGGCTGGTCGCCCCCGGGGTGGTCGAGGGCGACGTCGACGGCGATGTGCCGGGGCCCCGCGAACAGGCTCATCACTTGGTGGCGCCGCACGCCGGGCGCGTCCAAGCGCCGTGCGAGTGCACTGGCTTCGCGTTGTGCGCCGCGCGCCGCCGCCGTGGGCACGACGTGAAGGACGAGGGGGACGCCGTCTCGGGCGTCGAGGAGGGCGCCGTACACCGACTCGACAGACCGGGCCGCGGCGGCCACGTCGAACGCCTGGCTGCGCTGGAGAGATGCCTCGGCCATCTGGCGGCGCAGTCCGTCGTCTTTGACGAGGCGGCCGACCGCGTGGGCGAGCAGGTCCGCCCGGCCCGGGGGGACGAGCAGGCCCTCACGACCGTCGGTGACGATGTCGGGGACGCCGCCGACCGTGGTCGCCACCACCGGAAGTCCCGCGCTCATGGCTTCCATGAGCGCCACGGGGAGCCCCTCTTGCCGCGAGGGCAGGACGAACAGGTCCGCGGCCGTCATGAGGCGCACGACGTCCTGACGAGCGCCGAGCACCTGGACGCGACGCGTGAGCCCGCCCGCGTCTCGTGCCGCCGTGAGCGCGTCGCGCCGGGGCCCGTCGCCGACCCACACGAAGCGCACGGCTGTGTCACCGGTCGTGATCTCACTCGCCGCCGCGAGCAGCACGTCGTGGCCCTTTTCGCTTCGGATGTTGGCCACCGTGAGCGCCAGCACCTCGCCGGGGTCGAGGCCGAGCTCGGCTCGCACGTCTCGCCGGATCTCGTCCTTGCGGTCGGCGAGCGCGCCCGCACGCGCCCGGTCGACACCGTGCACAAGGACTCGCGCCCGGGCCTGCAGCACGCGCGGCAGGGCGTCGCGTGCCCTCTCGGACACGACGAACAAGGCGCGGTCGAAGCCGACCGTGGCTCGGTTGATCA
>DATGKD010000268.1:0-3886 GCA_035294855.1 Acidimicrobiales bacterium | reverse complement strand
TCGCGCTTGGCCGCGTGGCGGGTCTGGCCCACGCCCACGACCGCGCACCGCTCGGCCATCAGGAACCTCCCCCCGTCCCGGGCCCGGTGCTCGGCTCGGCGGCCAGCGCGCACACCAGGTTCTGTTGCAGGCAGGGTCCCGAGGTGGCGTGCGCCACTGCCCGCCGGGCGCTGCCGTCCATGATGCGCGTGGCCGCCTCGCCGATGCGGATGAGCCCCGCCACCATGAGGGCGTTGGCGGCGAGCGCGCCACCCGACGGGTTCACGCTCACGGTGTCGGCCAGGCCCAGTGCGGCGCGCAGGATGAGCTCCTGGTGGGCGTACGGGGCGTGGAGCTCGGCCACATCGACCTGGGTGGCGGCGCCCGCCGCCCCCGGGCCGTCGGCGGCGACGAGCCCCGCCATCTCCGCGGCGCGCCGCGTCGACGGCGACTGGCACAGGTCGCGCGCCCCGAGGTCGTGCGCTTCGATGCGGTGGTCGATGCCCGTGATCCAGGCCGGCCGGCTGACGAGCGACTCCGCTGTTTCCCCGGCGGCGAGCACGATGGCGGCCGCGCCGTCGGTGACGGGGGGCAGCGCGTGACGCCGCAGGGGGGCCACCACGTAGTCCTCGGCGAGCAGCTCGTCGACGGAGGTGTCGTTCGCCACCTGCGCGTTCGGGTTGCCCAGGGCGGCGCGCCGGTTGCGGGCCGCCACCTCCGCGAAGGCCTTCTCGTCGGCGCGTCCGGCGTCGATGAGCGCACGCGCCTGGAGCGCGGCGAGCGCCACCGGGTCGGGCCACAACGGCGCCACGTAGTACGGGTCGAGCTGCAGGGCGAGCACGCGCTGCAGGTCGCTCGGCGACGACCGCCCGAAGCTGTACACGAGGGCGGTGTCGAGCTCGCCCTCCTGCAGCAACGTCCAGGCCTCGTACAGGGCCCAGGCGCCGTCCATTTCGACGTGGCTCTCGCGCAGCGGCGGCCACGCGCCCACCGCGTCGAGCGCCATGACGAAGCTGAACGGCGCGCCCACGAGGTAGTCCGAGCTCCCCGAGCACACGAAGCCCATGTCGTCCTTGGTGAGCCCGACGTTGGCGAACACCTCGGTCACCACTGGCATGAGCATCTCGACCTCGTTGCGATGGTCCTCGCGCCGAACGTTCTTCGACTGGGCGAACGACACCACGGCCACGGGCCGGACGGGCTTCACCGTCGCTCCTCGGCTGGGCACGACGTCACAGGTACTCCTCGAACGTCTCGTACGCGGCGTCGGGCTCGCCGCTCGGCCGGAAGTACTTGATCGACGCCATCGAGGGCACGAGCTCGTCGGCCCACACGGCCTCCACCCGCAGGCCCATGCGCACCTCGGTGGCGGGGATCTCCTGGATGAGCCCCATGAACGCGATGTTCGCCCCGTCGAGGAGCACCTGCGCGCAGATGTAGGGGATCTCGATCGACTGGCCCTGGAACGGCACGTTGACCACGCAGTACGTCGTCACCGTCCCCTTGTTCGACAGCGTCACCTCCTCGGCGAGGGCCACGCCGTCGGTGGGGCACGACCCCCGCGGCGGCGTGTACACCTGGCGGCACTTGGGGCAGCGCTGTCCGGTGATGCGCCCCTCGGTGAGTCCCTTCAGAAAGCGCGACTGCGCCACGCCCGCGGTGTACTGGTACTCGAGCCGCATCGGGGTGGCGATGGTGGTGACGGGGCCCTCGCCGGCTGCGCCCCCGTCGGGGAGGGTGCTCGGGTCGCTCACCGCGCCGCTCCGTCACTCGATCCGGCCGGCGACGATTCGGGCACGAAGCACTCGATGTCGCGGATGTGGCCCTGGCGTTCCGATGCCGGACGCCAGCGCGGCACCACGCGCATCCCCGTCGCCATGGCGTCAGGCGACCCCGCGTCCACGGCGTGCAGCAGGGCGGTGTCGGCGCCGTCGAGGCGCACGAGCGCCCAGGCGAAGGGGCGCTCGAGCGGCTGGCCGGTGAGCGGTCGTGTGGTCCACGCCCACGTGGTGACGACGCCGCCCGGGCCCACCTCGACCATGTCGCCGGTGTCGGCCCCGGTCACCGGGTCGTACTCGGTAGGCGGGACGACCACGGTGTCGCCGGAGCGCACGCCCAGGATCCGGCCGTCGCGCAGCGCCGTGAAGAAGGCGCCCAGCACGGGGCCGACCGAGCGTGCGTAGGGGTACTCGAGGACGTGCGGCGCCCGCAGGACGTCGGTGCCACCGGCTGCGTCCCCCCCTGCGACCGCCACCCAGGTCCCTCCCACTCACCGACGGGGGCGGCCACCCGGCCGCCCGCTCTCAGAGGGATGGAAACTAGAACACATTTCAGTTCGGTGCCAGGGGCCCGCAAGGATCACCAGTAGCCGCGCATCAGCTCCTCGGCCCAGGTCGGCTCCCGGACCGGGCCCCGGGGCGAGAACCCGGCCATGTGCGGCTTCACGTCGAGGACCGGGGTGCCGTCGACGGCGTCGAGGCCCCGCACCCCGAGGACGAGGCCGTCCAGCGCGACGAGCTCGCACGTCGTGACGCCGATGCGGTTGGGACGGTCCTTGGCCCGCTGGGCGAGGATGCCGACCTCCGGCCAGTCGGCGCGGCCCCGGGGATGGCGCGCGCCCCGGCACACGGCGTCCTCGTCGACGCGGTCGAAGACGTAGACCACGTCCACGTGGCTGAATCCTTCGAGGCCGCGGGTGGCCGAGGCATCGAGCTCATCGGCGTCGAGCTCGATGCGCGCCGCCACCGCGCCCCAGGCGTCGTCTTCGACGTCCGCCCGCCCGCCGCGCACCCAGCCGATGGGAACGACCACGAAGGTCTCGTGGCCGGTGTCAGTCCCGGTGTCGGTCTCGGCGCGCGGCGGTTCGGACGCGGACGTCACTCCGTGCTGGTCTCTCCGGCTTCGTGCTACGAGCCGAAGTTCGCGGGCGGGGTGGACAGCGGTGCCGTCTCGGTGGTGATCGGCCCGTTGATCGTCGCCACCAGCCGGCCGCCGAGCGTGTTGATGGTCTGGCCGCCGTTCTCCAGCTGGACCATCTGACCGCCCTGATACCCGTAGTGGTTGGACTTCGAGAACGTAAAGGGCACGAGGCCCGGGTTCAAGAACGTGGACCCGTGCTGTTCGATGGCGGAGACGAGCGCGGAGCGGGTGAGGTTGTGCCCCGCGGCCTGCAGTGCCTGCACGAACGTGTAGCCCAGCACCACGCCGTACTCGGTGTTGCCGTCCCACGGCGCCCCCGGGTCGTAGGTGCTGAGGATCTTCTTGAACCCCACGATCCACGGGTTGGCGGCGTCGGTGAGCGGCGGCAGGTACGCCTCTGAGATCACGCCGTTCAACAGCGTGGCGCCGGCGGCGCCGTGCGAGAACGACCCGAGCAGCCCCGTCAACGTCGGCGGGTCGGACCCGACCGAGGAGATCACCCACTGCGGGTGGTAGCCGATGGTGGCGGCCGCCAGCATGGCGAGCGCGGTGGCGGCCGGGATGGTGTACATGACGACCACCTGGGCGCCGGCCGACTTGAGCGCCGACATCTGGCTGCCGAGCCCGGCGGCGAGCGCCTGCGGCGTCGCCGTGTAGGTCTGGCGCGACACGACGTTCGAGCCGCTGATCTGCTGGTCGAGGCCCTTGACGCCGTCCTGGCCGAACTCGTCGTCCTGGTACAGGTAGCCGACCTTCTGGCCACTCAGGTGCTGGGTGATGTACTGGCCCATGATCTTGCCCTCGACCGTGTACGGGGGCTGCCACCCGAACGTGTACGGGAGCGCGGGGTCGTTCCAGCAGTTGCACCCGCTCGCCACGTAGACGGCGGGCACGCCTTCGGTCTTCAAGAAGTCCTTCACCTGGAGCACGGTCGGGGTCCCGAGCGGCTCGACGTCGGCGAAGATGTTGTTCTGCAACACGAGCTGGC
>DATGKD010000267.1:0-21596 GCA_035294855.1 Acidimicrobiales bacterium | reverse complement strand
GATGGTGGAGGAGTTCGCCGTCCGGGGCAAGCGCGTCCTCGTCGTCGCCGAAGGTCGCCTCGTCAACCTGTCCGCGGCCGAGGGGCATCCCGCCGCCGTCATGGACATGAGCTTCGCCAACCAGGCGCTCGCCGCGGAGTGGGTCAAGGCCCACGTTGGGCAGCTCGAACGGCGGGTGTACGACGTGCCCAAGAGCATCGACGCGGAGATCGCGCGGTTGAAACTCGACACCATGGGCGTCAACATCGACCGGCTCACGCCGGCGCAGGAGGAGTACCTCGGCTCCTGGCAGACCGGCACCTGAGGCGAGTCCCCAGGTCCGTGCGCCTTCACCGGGGCGGCGCGGGCCTCGGGGACAAAGGCACCGCGGCGGGCGTAGCCTGGGGGGGTGGGCCGCGTCCGGGTCTGTGGTTGCAAGTCGAGGCCAGTCGCAGGCGAAACGACCCACGTAAGGCAACTTGTGGTTGCTGAGCATGGTGCGATTTAGAAGTAAGCCCTGCCCAACGCGGCGCCGGTTGGCGGCGCCCGGGGGAGAAGGAGCGAAGCCGTCCTCCATGCATGCCGCCGGGCCGCGCGCGTGGGCGCGTCGGTCGCCGGCATCCGGTCGGCCAACTCCTCTGCAGGCGAGTGTGGGGACAAAGACCAGGTCAGCCGGACGCAGCCCACACGCATCGCTCCGGGCAACGCCGTGGGGAGGAGCGACCAGGCACACGACCTGACGCACGAGCGGCAAGCCCGCGGCGCAAAGCCGTACGACCGACGCCGGTCGGGGCCCGACCCGACGGCGCGAAGGAGGTGCAGCGGTGGACGTCTACGTCCTCGGACGCAAGGAGACGGTGCCCGACGAGGTCCGGCAGGTGGTCCACGCCAAGGTGGCCAAGCTCGGCCGGCTCAACCCGGTACTCGAGCACGCGGAAGTCCGCCTCACGGAGGATCCGGACGCCCCGGGGGCGGAGCGCCGGCGCTGCGAGGTCACCATCACCGGGCACGGTTACACCGTGCGGGCCCGTGCGGGCGCGCGCGACGTCCTTCCTGCGGTGGACATGGTCGTCGACAAACTCGAGCACCAGGTCGAGCGGTTGAAGGGCAAGCTGGTGGGGCGCTCGCACCCCCGCCGCCACGGCGAGGCCGCCAGCACCTGAAGCCCGCCCGGCCACGCGTGCCGCGGGCGCCGAAAAGCCGGGCGCGCCCTATCCCGACCTCCTACCATGTGCCGGCGATGCGGCGGCCTGGCCTTGTTGTCCTGTCGCCACTGCCACGTGCGACGAGGCACGTGCGACTAGGAGGGAGGGGACGCAATGAGCAGAACCGGCTTTCCAGCCGGCGCCCGGGTCGTCGTCCGATTCGGGATCGTCGCCGCTACGGCGGCACTCACGCTGGCGGCGTGCAGCAGTTCGTCGAGCCCGGGGGCGAGTAGCAGCGGCCCGACGTACACGATCGCCTACCAGGGTCCGCTGTCCGGCGGGAACTCGCAGCTCGGCCTGTACCAGAAGTTCGCCGTGCAGCTGGCGGTCAATCAGGCCAACGCGGGCACGACCTTCGGCCACCTGCCGTTCAAGCTGAAGTTCCTCCCCGAAGACGACCAGGGTTCCCCGACGCAGGCCCCCACCGCCGCGCAGGCCGTGCTCGGCGACAGCTCGGTCATGGCTGTGGTCGGACCCGCGTTCTCGGGCGCGAGCAAGGCGGCCGACCCGCTGTTCAACCAGGCCGGTCTGGCGATGGTCACACCGTCGGCGACCGACCCGACGCTGCAGACGCACGGGTGGAACAACTTCTTCCGGGTGGTGGCCGACGACGACTCGCAGGGACCGGCGGACGCTCAGTACATCGTGAAGAAGCTCAATGCCAAGGCGATCTACGCCATCGATGACGCGAGCGCGTACGCCCAGGGCCTGATCGGTGCGTTCAACACCGAGGCGCAGACCCTCGGGGCGACCGTCACCCACGACACCGCGCCGGGCACGACGCAGTGCCAGGCGGGCACGGGCAACGTCCAGGAGTACGGGGCCGAGGCCACCAAGGTGAAGTCGAGCGGCGACTCGGTCGTCTTCTACGCCGGGTACTACTGCGACTTCGCGCTCCTGGCGAAGGCGCTTCGTGGTGCCGGCTTCACCGGGCAGATGGTCTCCGACGACGGCTCGGAGAGCGACACCTTCATCACCCAGGCCGGTAGCTCGGTCGCCGACGGCGCCCTCGCCAGCTGCGCGTGCGAGGACATCACGGCGAACTCGGCGGCGACCTCGTTCGTCAGCGCCTACCACCGGCTCGCCGGCTACGCGCCGGGCATCTACTCGGGCGAGGCGTACGACGCCGCGAACGCGGTGATCTCGGTGATGAAGAAGCTCGGGTCCCACGTCACCAAGGCCGGTGTCGTGAGCGGCCTGCACAGCGTGAACTACAAGGGCCTGACCAAGACGGTGGCGTTCCAGTCGAACGGCAACATCGCCGGGACCGCCGTCTACATCTACAAGGTCCAAGGAGCTCACTTCGCCCAGCAGGGCTCGGTCTCGCAGCTCACCGGCAGCTGATCCGATGCGGTCGGGACCGGGCTCGTAGAGCCCGGTCCCGCCGCGCCCGAGCGGGTTCGAGCCATCCATGTGCTTTACCCACAACTTCTGGAGCCTCACGGTCCAGGGGCTCTCGGACGGCTTCCTCTACGCGCTCATCGCGCTCGGCTACACGCTCGTCTACGGCGTCCTCCAGCTGATCAACTTCGCCCACAGCGAGGTGTTCATGTCGGGAGGGTTCGCCGGCTACTTCGTCCTGCGGGCGATCATCGGCACCACCACCCCCCACGGCGTCTCGTCCGTCGAGTTCGTGGTCGTCGGCATCCTGGCGGGCGCCGCGGCGGGAGGCGCCGTCGCCTTCGTCTTGGAGCGAGTGGCGTACCGGCCGCTGCGGCGACGGGGGGCGCCGCGCCTCGCCTTCCTCATCAGCGCCATCGGCGCGTCCTTCTTCTTGTACAACCTCGCCGGCAAGGAGTTCGGCCGCGAGTCGGTTTCCATCCCGGCGCCGTTCAACCTGAGCGCCACGGTCTTCCACGTGTTCGGCGCCGAGGTGCAGTCGTACGAGGTGGTGATCGCCATCTCGGCGGTCATCATGCTCGTCCTCCTCGACCGGCTGGTCGCCTCGACGCGGCTCGGGCGCGGGATCCGGGCGGTCGCCCAGGACGCCGACACGGCCGCGCTGATGGGCGTCAACATCGACCGGACGATCTCGCAGACGTTCGTGATCGGCGGGCTCCTCGGTGGGGCCGCGGGCTTCCTGTTCGGCCTCAGCTCCGGCGTCGTCTACACGATGGGCTTCACGCCCGGCCTGAAAGCCTTCACCGCGGCGGTGCTCGGCGGGATCGGCAACGTCCGGGGAGCGGTCCTCGGGGGGCTGCTCCTGGGCGTGACCGAGAACCTCGGCGTGGCATGCGTGCAGTCGTCGTGGCGTGACGTCATCGCGTTCGGCATCCTCGTCGTCGTCCTCCTCGTGCGGCCCACCGGGATCCTGGGCGAGCGCCTCGGGCGGTCGGCATGAGCACGTCCGCGCCGGACAAGACGCCTGGGGCGCCGTCGCCCTCCTCCGCTCGGGCGGCCGCGTGGCGTTCGGTCGTCGAGCTCGCCCGGGCGCGCGGTGCCCGCCGTTTCGCCGCGTGGGTGTTCGGTGCACTCGTCCTGGCGCTCATGACGGGCCCTTCTGGGACGAACGGCGCGCCGACGTCGGGATTCACCGGTTCCCTCTTCCATCCACGGGTGCTCGTCTTCCTGGCCATCGGTGTCGGCCTGTGGGCGCTCGACGCCGTGCGCTTCCAGTACGGGGCGAGCATCCGGACGTTGAGCGAGCGCGCCACGGCTGCACCGGGCCGGATGCTCCAGTCCCGGCGGGTCCGCTTCGCGGTCTACGCAGCCGCCCTCGCGGTGGCGATCGCCTACCCGCCGACCCTCTCCGGCTTCTGGCAGGAGGTGCTCGTCGACCAGATCGGCGTCTTCGTCCTGCTGGCTGTGGGGCTGAACGTCGTCGTCGGGTACGCGGGCTTGCTCGACCTCGGCTACATCGCCTTCTACGCCATTGGCGCGTACTCAGGCGCGTATTGGACCGGCGCGTTGCCCGTGCACCCGCCGTTCCACCTCAATCCCTTCTTGGCCATTCCGTTCGCGATCGCGGCCGCCATGTTGGCCGGCGTGATCCTCGGGGCCCCCACACTCCGATTGCGGGGCGACTACCTCGCCATCGTCACCCTGGGATTCGGGGAGATCATCCAGATCGTGGCCACGAACCTGCAGGGGGTGACCGGAGGGGCCCAGGGCGTCACCGGCATCCCCCACTTCTCGGTGCACATCGGCGGCGTGCACTACGCGTGGACGCTTAGCAACCTGCCGTACTACTACCTGCTGCTCGGCTTCGTGGTGGTGGTGCTCTTCGCGTTCCGCGCCCTCGAGAACTCGCGGGTGGGCCGAGCCTTCGCGGCGGTGCGCGAGGACGAGGTGGCCGCCGAGGCCGTGGGCATCAACGTGCTCAAGTACAAGGTGATGGCGTTCGCCATCGGGGCCTCGACGTCGGGCTTCGCCGGATTGCTCGAAGTGAGCAAGATCGGCTTTGTGTCGTCGCAGGACTTCACGGTCCAGCTGTCGATCCTCGTGCTCGTGCTCGTGATCTTCGGCGGGATGGGGTCGCTGCCCGGCGCGGTGGCGGGGGCGGCGTTCTTGCAGTGGGTGCCGCAGATCCTGCGCGAGCACCCGCTGTTCGGCTACCAGGAGCAGGACCTCTACATCTACCTCGGGGCGCTGCTCGTGGTGATGATGATCTTCCGTCCCGAGGGCATCCTCCCGTCGCGCCGGCGCAAGCGTGAGATCGTGCTCGCCGAACGGGGCATCGGCACCGCCGACGCCATGAGCGGGTCGAGCGATCCGGCAGTAAGGGGTTAGCCGTGGCGCTCGCATCCCCCTCGTCCGTCGACCCCGCGCCGGTGGCCGACCCCATCCTGTCGGTCACCGACGTGACGTTGCGCTTTGGCGGTGTGGTCAGCCTGGCTGGTGTCTCGTTCAGTCAGCAACGCGGCGAGATCCTGTCCGTCATCGGCCCCAACGGGGCGGGCAAGACCTCGTTGTTCAACTGCCTGACCGGAGTGCACACCCCGCAGGCCGGGCACATCGAGTTCCGCCCCTCCGGGCGACCGCCGGTGTCGCTCGTCGGGCGGAAGCCCAACCGGGTCAACCGCTTCGGGATGGCCCGCACGTTCCAGACGAGCCGCCTGTTCAACGCCCTCACCGCCTTCGAGAACGTCCGCGTCGGCGTGGAGGCGCGCCTGCACACCGGGCCGGTGGGCGCCATGTTGCTGCTGCCGCGTACCCGACGTGAGGACAAGTTCAGCCGCTCCCGCGCAGACGAGCTGCTCGACTTCGTGGGCTTGGCGGCACGCGGCGACGAAGTGGCGAGCTCGCTCCCGTACGGGGACCAGCGCAAGCTCGAGATCGCCCGCGCGCTGGCCACGAGCCCGGAGCTCTTGTTGTTGGACGAGCCCGCCGCCGGCACCACCGCCGGCGAGAAGGCGGCGCTCGAACAGGTGATCCGTCGCGTCAACGGCGAGCTCGGCGTCACCGTGCTGCTCATCGAGCACGACATGCGCCTCGTGATGTCGATCGCGGACCGGGTGGCGGTGCTGAACTTCGGCCGTCTGATCGCGATGGGCACCCCAGCCGACGTGCAGCGCGACGAAGCAGTGATCGAGGCCTACCTGGGCCGCGCCGAGGAGGAGGCGGACGGTAGGCAGGACAACGCCCCCGGCACCGCCCCCGGCAGCCCACCGGACGACGGGAACGCCTGAGTTGACTCTGCTCGAGCTCGAAGGGATCGAGGTCCGCTACGGAGCGGTGCGGGCACTGCGGGGCGTGAACCTCGACGTGGGTGAGGGAGAGATCGTCGCCCTGCTGGGCGCCAACGGAGCGGGGAAGACGAGCACGCTGCGCACGATCTCCGGCCTGCTGCACCCCACCGCAGGCACCATCCGCTTCGAGGGTCGGGCCGTCGAGAAGATCCCGGCTCACCGGATCGTGGGCATGGGCATCAGCCACGCGCCTGAAGGTCGCCACATCTTCCCCCGCATGACGGTGGAGGAGAACCTCGACATGGGCGCGTACCTGCAGCCGCGCTCGATCCGTCGGGACTTCGACACCGTCTATTCGTTGTTCCCCATCCTGAAGGAGCGCCGGCGCCAGGCCGGTGGCACCTTGTCGGGCGGCGAACAGCAGATGCTCGCCATCGGGCGCGCGCTCATGAGCCGGCCCCGTGTGCTCCTGCTCGACGAGCCGTCACTGGGCCTGGCCCCGCTCGTCGTCGCGCAGATCTTCCGCATCCTGCGTGACATCCGCGCCTCCGGGGCGTCGCTCCTGCTCGTCGAGCAGAACGCGGCACAAGCGCTGGCGCTCGCCGACCGGGCGTACGTGCTCGAGACCGGTGAGATCGTCATGTCGGGCCCGGCGGCCGACCTGCTCGCCGACGACCGGGTCCGGGCCGCGTACCTCGGGACCGGTGCGACGTAAGCGGGCTCGAGGAGCTCCTCCGCACGACCGCCGCCCGGGCCGCCGCGTACCGCGCCTCGATGGACGACGCGCCGGTGGTCCGGAGCGACGTCGACCTCGCGGCCATGCGGCGCGCGCTCGAGCACCTCCCCGACAGCCCCACTGCGCCGGAGGCCGTGGTGGCCGAGCTCGCCGAGGCCGTGGAGCCGGCCCTGGTCGCGACGAGTGGGCCGCGGTACTTCGGGTTCGTGGTCGGCGGCGCGCTCGACGCGGCCACCGCGGCCGACGTGCTCACGACGGCGTGGGACCAGCCGGCGTTCAATGCGGTGACGTCGCCCGCCGCCGCGCTCGTGGAAGACGTGTCGGGCGCGTGGCTCAAGGATCTCCTGGGTCTTCCCGCCGACGCGTCGTTCGGGTTCGTCACCGGCGGCCAAGGTGCCAACACGGTCTGCCTGGCGGCCGCCCGTCACGAGGTGCTCGCCAGGGCGGGCTGGGACGTCGAGCGGCGCGGTCTGGCCGGAGCGCCGCGGCTGCGCGTCGTGGCCACGGGGGAGCGCCACGCCACCATCGACCGGGCCCTGCGGCTGCTCGGCGTGGGCGTCGATGCCCTCGAGCCGGTGGCCGTCGACGACCAGGGCGCCATCGACGTGGAGGACCTGAGCCGCGTGCTCGGGGCCGGACCGGACGGTCCCCTCGTGGTGTGTCTGCAGGCCGGCAACGTCAACAGCGGGGCGTTCGACGACTTCGCCCGGGCCGTGCCGATCGCGCACGATCGTGGTGCCTGGGTCCACGTCGACGGCGCGTTCGGGCTGTGGGCCTCGGCGAGCCCGAGCACCCGGTCGCTCGTGGCGGGCATGGCGGCCGCGGACTCCTGGGGCGTCGACGGGCACAAGTGGCTGAACGTCCCCTACGACAGCGGCTACGCCTTCTGCGCCCATCCGGCCGCCCACGCGGCAGCGATGTCCTTCACCGCCGCCTACCTGTCCGGGCAGGGCCAGCCGGGGCTCCGGGGCCCGGCGGACTTCGTGCCCGAGTCGTCACGGCGAGCCCGCGGCTTCGCCACCTGGGCGGCCCTCCGCCAGTTGGGCCGGAGCGGGGTGGCCGAGCTCGTCGACCGGTGCTGCTCCCTGGCGCGCCGGTTCGCGCTGCGGCTGGGCGATGTCGACGGCGTCACCATCGTCAACGACGTCGTGCTCAACCAGGTCCTCGTCAGCTTCGGCGACCCCGACCACACCGATCGAGTGATCGATGCCGTGCAGCGCTCCGGCGAATGCTGGATGGGCGGGACCACGTGGCGGGGCATGCGCCTGATGCGCATCTCGGTGTCGAGCTGGCGCACGACCGAGCAGGACGTGGACCGGTCCGTGGCCGCGATCGCCGCCGCCCACGAGGAGGTGGCGTCCGCGGGCTGAGCCGAGCGCGCCTGCGCACCGCTCGTCGTTCAGCTCCCGCCGGCCTCCACGCCGAGCCCGGCCACGACCTCGGCGCGCGGCAGGTCGGCGAGCAGGCGGCCGGGAAGCAGCAGCTTGGAGCGCCGCACGCCCGAGCCGATCAGCACGACGTCGGTGGTGACGACGCGCGCATCGACGAGGAGCGGCCAGTCGGCCGGCAATCCGATGGGGTTGATGCCGCCGTACTCCATCCCCGTCAGGTCGACGGCGCGCTCCATCGGGAGGAACGACGCCTTGCGCACGTCGAGCCGGCGGCGCACGGTCCCGTTGACGTCGGCGCGCGTCGTGAACAGCACCACACATGCCGCCAGGCGCTCGACCCCTTCGCGTTTGCCCCCGACGACGACGCAGTTCGCCAGGGTGTCCGGGGCCAGGCCGTAATGCGCTTGCGAATTGGCGGTGTCGGAGAGGTCCGGATCGATCTCGACGACGCCGACGCGTTCGAGGAGGCCGAGCGCCTCGAGCGCGGACGCGGTCGGCGCCGCGAGCAGGTCCGGTCGCTGCGACGCGGGCGTGCTGCGCAGCGTGCCCAGCGTGAACGCCCCCACCCGGGCCACGATCGCACACGTTCCCTGCCGTCTCGGGGCCCGGCGCGTACCCCCTGGCCTGCGGCGACGAGCGCGAACGCCCCCGGAGGCGGTCCGGGGCGGCGGGGTGCCCCAGGTACACTCGATTGGCCATGAGCGTGTTCACGCGCGTCCTGCGCGCCGGCGAGGGGAAGAAGGTTCGTCGGCTGGCGGAGCTGGTCCCGCTCATCAACGACCTCGAGCCCGACGTCGAGGCGCTCTCCGACGAGGATCTCGCGCACCGGACCGTCGCCTTCCGCGAGCGCCTGGCCAACGGCGAGAGCCTCGACGACCTGCTCGTGGAGGCGTTCGCCACGGTGCGAGAGGCCGCCTGGCGGGTGCTCGGCCAGCGTCACTTCGACGTGCAGCTCATGGGCGGGATGGCACTGCACTTCGGGTGGATCGCCGAGATGAAGACCGGCGAGGGCAAGACGCTCGTGTCCACCTTGCCCGTGTACCTGAACGCCCTTTCGCAGCGGGGCGTGCACGTGGTGACGGTCAACGACTACCTGGCACGCCGCGACGCCGAGTGGATGGGCCAGGTGCACCGGCTCCTCGGCGTCACCGTGGGCCGGGTGAGCCCCGATCTGCCCGACTTCGACGACAAGCGCGACGCGTACGCGTGCGACGTCACGTACGGAACGAATACCGAGTTCGGGTTCGACTACCTGCGCGACAACATGGCCCGGGCACGCGACGCCATGACGCAGCGGGGACACGTCTTCGCCATCGTCGACGAGGTCGACTCGATCCTGATCGACGAGGCCCGCACTCCGCTCATCATCTCCGGCCCCGCCTCGGAGTCGGCCAAGCTCTACTACCAATTCGCCGGCATCGCCCGCACCCTCACGCCTGACACCGACTACGAGGTCGACGAGGAGAAGCGAATCGTGGTGCCCACCGAGGACGGCATCGCCCGCGTCGAGAAGCAGATCGGCGTGGAGAACATGTACGACCTCGTGTCGGTCAACTACGTCCACCACCTCACCCAGGCGCTGCGCGCCAAGGAGCTGTACCACCGGGACAAGGACTACCTGGTGGCCGGGGGCGAGGTGAAGATCGTCGACGAGTTCACGGGCCGCACCCTCGAGGGCCGGCGCTGGTCCGACGGCCTGCACCAGGCGGTCGAGGCCAAGGAGCGCGTGAGGATCAAGGAGGAGAACCACACCTGGGCCACGGTCACCCTCCAGAACTTCTTCCGGCTCTACGAGAAGCTCGCCGGCATGACCGGGACCGCGGAGACAGAAGCCGCCGAGTTCGCGAACACCTACGACATGCCGGTCGTCCCCATCCCGACGAACGTGCCGATGGTCCGCGACGACAATGCGGACCTCATCTACAAGACCGAGGACGCCAAGTTCTCGGCCGTCGTGGACGACATCGGCGAGCGCTACGAAAAGGGACAGCCCGTCCTCGTGGGCACGGCGTCGGTCGCGAAGTCCGAGCAGCTGTCGGGACTGCTCGAGCGGCGCGGCATTCCGCACCAGGTCCTGAACGCCAAGCAGCACGCGCGGGAGGCCGAGATCGTGGCCCAGGCGGGTCGCATGCACACGGTCACGGTGGCGACCAACATGGCCGGCCGGGGCGTCGACATCGTGTTGGGCGGCAACCCCGAGGGCCTCGCCCGGCGCGAGGCGGCCGCCCAGGGCCTCGACCTCGACGCCGATGAGGGGTGGGCCGAGTACGACAAGCTGCTCGCCCGCTTCGAGAAGGAGTGCGGCGAGGAAGGCGACCAGATCCGCGAGCTGGGCGGCCTGTACGTGCTCGGCAGCGAGCGCCACGAGTCGCGGCGTATCGACAACCAGCTCCGGGGCCGGTCGGGACGGCAGGGCGACCCCGGCGAGAGCCGTTTCTTCTTGTCGCTCGAGGACGAGCTCATGCGGCTGTTCGCCACCGGGGCGATGCAGTGGGTCATGACGCGCACGCTGCCCGAGGACGTCCCCATCGAGGCGAAGATGGTGACACGGGCCATCGAGCGGGCCCAGCGCACCGTCGAGGGGCGCAACGCCGAGATCCGCAAGGACGTCCTCAAGTACGACGAGGTCCTGAACAGCCAGCGCAAGGTGGTCTACGCACGCCGGTTGCAGGTGATCGACGGCGAGGACCTGCGCGAGCACACCGAGGAGCTGCTCGAGCAGACCATCGACGAGCTCGTGCGCTCGGCGTGCCCCGGCGACTTCCCCGAGGAGTGGGAGCTCGAGCGCCTGCTCGCCGAGGTGACCCAGTACTACCCGACGGCGTTCGTCGCCGAGGACCTGGACGAGGCGACCACCGGCGCGCAGATCGCCGAGAGCCTGCTCGCCGAGGCGCTCGAGGCGTACCGGGGCCGCGACGCCATCTTCCCGGGCGGGGAGGAAGAGGCCCGACAGGTCGAGCGCGAGATCATGCTGCAGATCATCGACCAGCGCTGGCGCGAGCACCTGGCCGAGATGGACTACCTGCGCGAGGGCATCAACTTGCGGGCCATGGGGCAGCAGGACCCCCTCGTGGCGTGGCAGCGCGAAGGATTCGAGATGTTCGGCCAGCTCATGGACGCCATCGACGACGACTACCTGCGCTACGTCATGCACGTGCAGGTCGTGGCCGAGCCGGTCGCCGAGCCCGACCTCTCGCGTGCCAGCTACCAGGCCCAGGAGGACCCGGTGGGAGGGCCCGGGCTGCTCGACGCGCTGCGCACCACGGCGATGGAGCTCGAAGCGGCCGCGGCGGGCGCGGGGGTGCCCGCCGGCGCCACCGAGGGGGGTCGGCCCGTCCCCGGCGCCCCGCCGACGCCGCGCCACATGAACGACGACGACACCCAGTCGCCGCTCGTCAAGGCCCCGACCGAGAAGATCGGTCGCAACGAGCCGTGCTGGTGCGGGAGCGGCAAGAAGTTCAAGCTGTGCCATGGCGCCGCCTGACGCCTCGGGCGGCGGCGAGCAGCGGGATGTCCGGTCCGAGCTGGCGTCGCTGCGGACCCGGCTGACCGAGGCGCAGGGCTACCTCGGCCTCGACGCGCTCCGGGCGCGTCGCGCCGAGCTCGAGTCCGAGATCTCGCGTCCCGACCTGTGGGACGACGCCGACCGGGCGCGCAAGGTGACCTCGGAGTTCAGCGCGGTGACCGACGACATCGCGATGCTCGACGACCTCGCCCGCCGCCAGGAGGACGCCGAGGCGTTGCACGAGCTCATGGTCGAGGAGTCCGACGACTCCGTCGCCGACGAGCTCGCCAAGGAGGTGGACGAGCTGGCGCGCCGCCTGTCGGACCTCGAGCTGCGCAGCCTGTTCAGCGGCGAGTACGACGACGAAGACGCCATTGCCGAGTTGCACGCCGGCACCGGCGGTACCGACGCGCAGGACTGGTGCGAAATGCTCTTGCGCATGTACCTGCGTTGGGCCGAGCGGCGCGGCTTCAGCGTGGAGGTCGACGAGGTGACCGAAGGCCAGGAGGCCGGGCTCCTGTCGGCGACGTTCATCGTGAAGGGCCGGTTCGCCTACGGCCTTCTCTCCGCGGAGCGCGGCGTCCACCGCTTGGTGCGCATCTCCCCGTTCGACGCCCAGCATCGGCGGCATACGAGCTTTGCATCGATCGACGTGATCCCGTTCCTGGAGGAAGCGAGCTCCGAGGTGGAGATCGACGACAAGGACCTGCGCATCGACACGTACCGTTCGTCGGGCGCCGGCGGCCAGCACGTCAACAAGACCGACTCGGCGGTGCGCATCACGCACCTGCCGACCGGCATCGTGGTGTCGGTGCAGAACGAGCGCAGTCAGCACCAGAACAAGGCGCGCGCCTTGCAGATCCTGGCCGCCAAGCTCGCCCAGGTGCAGCGAGCCGAACGCCAGGCCGAACTGGATTCGCTGTCGGGGCCGAAGGTGGACGTGGCGTGGGGCAACCAGATCCGCTCGTACGTCCTCGCGCCCTACCAGAACGTCAAGGACCACCGCACGAACCACGAGGACGGCAACGTGGAGGCCGTGCTCGACGGGGACATCGACGAGTTCATCGAGGCCGAGCTGCGCCGCCGTCGCCCCGCCGGGGCGTGAGCCGGCTCACTTCCCTCTCCGCGTCATCTCGCCACCCTCCCAACCAGGAGATTTCATGTGTCGTCGCGACAGCTCGCGCACGACGCCGTGCGGGTGCGGGACCGTCCCGTCCGTGCCGGGGCGATGCTGGTAGCCTCGTGCGGACCGCGCGCGCCGTACGTGGCGACGGCGGGGGCCGCAAGGCGTCGCCGAGGATTGTGCTCGGCGGGGGCAGCAAGGCGTCGCCGAGGATTGTGACTCGATGATCCGTTTCGAGAACGTCACGAAGACCTACAAGGGCGGCGCCGTCGCGCTGCGCGACGTCTCTGTGGAGATCGACAAGGGTGAGTTCGTCTTCATCGTGGGCCCGTCCGGATCGGGGAAGACGACGTTCATCCGGCTTCTGCTGCGCGAGGACGAGCCCGGCCGGGGCCGCATCTGGGTGGCGGGACGCGAGATCGGCAAGCTCAGCCAGTGGCGCATCCCCTATCTGCGGCGCAACATCGGCTGTGTGTTCCAGGACTTCCGTCTCTTGCCCAACAAGTCGGTGTTCGAGAACGTCGCGTTCGCCCTCGAGGTCATCGGACGCCCCAAGCACGTCATCCACGCCCAGGTTCCCCAGGTGCTCGAGCTCGTCGGGCTGGCCAAGAAGCGCGACAACCTGCCGTCGGAGCTGTCGGGTGGCGAGCAGCAGCGGGTCGCGGTGGCGCGCGCCTTCGTCAACCGGCCGCTCATCCTGCTGGCCGACGAGCCCACCGGCAACCTCGACCCGGCGACGAGCCAGGGCATCATGCGCCTGCTCGACCGCATCAACCGCACGGGCACGACCGTGCTGGTCGCCACCCACGACGCCAGCATGGTCGACCTGATGCGACGCCGCGTCATCGAGCTCGATCACGGCACCCTCGTGCGCGACCAGGCACGCGGCGTGTACGGCTATGGCACCTGAGGCAGCCGCAGGGCACCGCGCCGGGACGACCTGGCGCCGGGGACCTAACACCGACGGAGGCGGTTGAGTGCCGATCTCGGTCGACTACGTGACGCGGGAGACGGCGGCCAATCTGTGGCGCAACCGCCTCATGACGATCGCCGCGGTGCTCACCGTCGGCGTGTCCCTCTCCCTGGTGGGGGCGTCGCTCCTGGTGCGCCAGGGGGTGGCGCACGCCACCACGCAGTGGTCTCACGGTGTGAACGCGCTCGTGTTCCTCTCGCCCGGGCTGTCGGACTCGCAGCTGCACTCGGTCGAGCAGCAGCTCCACCAGCTGCCCTACGTGCAGAGCTGCACCTACCGCTCCCAGGCCTACGACTTCGACGAAGCCAGGCACCTCCTTCCCCCCGACGAGTCCCAGGTGCTCACGGTGGCGGCCACGCCCGCGTCGCTGCGGTGCGCCCTCAACCCGGCGTCGGCGGGGCTCGTCATCGGGCGGCAGTTCTCGTGCTCACAGTCCAACGGCCAGTCGTCGAACCAGCACTGCGGCTACCCCGGCGTGAAGAACGTCCTCGTGCCCACCCAGGAGGTGAAGAACATCCAGAACGTGAGCAAGATCCTGCAATGGGTGTTCCTCGTCTTGGCCGTGATCCTGTTGTTGTCGGCGTCGGTGCTCATCATCAACACGATTCGCCTGGCCATCTTCGCCCGCCGTCGCGAGGTGTCGGTCATGAAGCTCGTCGGCGCCACGAACTGGTTCATCCGCGTGCCCTTCATGTGTGAGGGCATCGTCCAGGGCCTCATCGGCGCGCTCGTGGCGACCCTGGCGGTCTTCGTGCTGCACATCGTGCTCGACAGCTTCAGCAACCTGAAGACCGGCAACCTGTGGTACCGGATGCAGGTGCCGACGCACGAGGTCGTCGTCACAAGCCTGGTGGTGATCATCCTGGGGGCGTTGATCGGCTCGATCGGGTCGGTGCTCGGCATCCGCCGTTTCCTGGACGCCTGACCGCCTCGACTGGCACGGAACGCTCGGTCGAGGCGACTCCGACCCGGAAAGCGGAGCCCGGTCCGGAGATGCGGCCTCCGGCTCAGCCCTTGTTCGCCCCGTTCTCGCGCACGAAGTCGTTCACGGCGTAATAGGCGTCGATGGACTCACCCGCGTCCCCCCAGAACCCCTCGAGAACGTCGTAGCCGATTTCCCCCCGCTCCACGTAGTAGTTGTTGACGTCGGTGATCTCGAGCTCGCCCCGACCCGAGGGCACGAGCGTGCCGATCACCTGGAACACCGACTCGTCGTAGCAGTAGATGCCGGTCACCGCATAGGGGCTCGGCGGCTCGTCGGGCTTCTCGACGATGTGGACGATGCGCCCATCTTCGTCGAACTCCGGGACGCCGAGGTGCCGGAGGTGGACGGGGTCGGCCGCCTTCGACAGGAGGATGCGCGCACCGCCGCCTTGGGCGGCGAAGTTCTCCACGGTCGGTCGCAGGCCGCGCTCGACGATGTTGTCGCCCAGCATCACGAGCACCGGCTCCTCGGCGGCGAAGCGTTCCGCCAGCCCGAGGGCCTCGGCGATGCCGCCGGGGCGGTCCTGGTATGCGTACGACAGGCGGTCGATGCCGTGTTCGTGGCCGTTGCCGAGCAGGCGCAGGAATTCGCCGGCGTGGGTGCCCCCGGTGACGAGCATGATCTCGGTGATCCCCGCCAGGACGAGCGCTTCGATGGCGTAGCTGATCATGGGGCGGTCGTAGATGGGGAGCAGGTGCTTGTTCGTGATGCGCGTCAGCGGGTGCAGACGCGTCCCGCTACCCCCTGCCAGGATGACGCCTCTCATCGGGCTGTCAGCTTAGGTGACCGTGTGGGCGTCACCGGGGCTCTCGCCGGCGGGCTGCGCATGGACACCCCATTCGTCCACCACCGCATCGGCGAGCACGGGCCACGCGCGCACCGCCCACGGCCCGAAGTCGTCGTCGGCGAGGGACGCGCACGCCACCTGCGCCATCGGGTCCACCCAGACGAAGCTCCCGGACTGACCGAAGTGGCCGAACGTCGAGGCCCCGTTCTTCGCCCCCGTCCAGTGCGGCGACTTGCCGTCTTTCAGCTCGAAGCCGAGCCCCCAGTCGCACGGGTCGAACCGTCCGAACCCCGGGAGCACACCGGCCAGCCCGCCGAAGGCCACCGTTGTCGCCCGCGCCAACGTGCGTGGCGCCACGAGCGTCGGCGCGAGGAGCTCACCGCCCAGGCGCAGCAGGTCGGTGAGCGGGCCACGCGCGCCCCACGCCGGTGATGCGCCGGGGTCAAGTGCGGTCCCGGTCATGTGAAGTGGGTGGACCACGCCGGTGGTGAGGTAGTCGGTGACGGGCATGCACGACGCGCCCGCCAAGGTGTCGGCCAGCACTTCGTAGCCGGCGTTCGAGTAGATGCGTCGGCGTCCGGGCGCGGTGAGCGCGACGCGTTCGTCGGGCGCCAGGCCCGACGCGTGCGCCAGCAGGTGGCGCACGGTGGAACCCGGCGGTCCGGCCGGGTCGTCGAGACCGAGCGTGCCCTCTTCCACCGCCACGAGCACCGCCATGGCGACGAGCAGCTTGGTCACCGATGCCCAGGGCCGTGGCGCGTCGACATCGCCTTCCACGTCGACCGTGCTCACCGCGCCGTCAGGGTCCACGCGCACCACGCCGGCGGCAGCTCGCCCCGGCCATGTCCGGAGCTGGTCGAGCGCTCGTGTCACCGCAGTGTGGGCCGTGCCGGTCGGATGGCGCGGTCAGATGGCCCGGTCAGATGATGCGCTCAGACGGGCGCGACGGCCCACTCCACGGTTTCGGTGCGCAAGCGGCCGTAGTCGACCTTGCCCGCAGGTGAGCGCCCGATGGTGTCGACGAAACGCACGCGCTTGGGCGCCTTGTACGCCGCCAGCTTGCTCCGCACCTCGTGGATCAGCTCGGCCTCGGTCGTGCTCGCACCCGGCCGGCACTCCACGACCGCCGCGACCACCTGGCCGAAACGGTCGTCGGGGATGCCGACCGCCACCGCGTCGCGCACGGCCGGGTGGCGCTTCAAGGCTTCCTCGACTTCTTCGGGGAAGACCTTCTCGCCGCCCGCGTTGATCACGACCGATCCGCGGCCCAACAAGTGGATGACACCTTCCGCGGTCACGATGGCGTAGTCGCCGGGGATGGCGTAGCGATGGCCGTCGATCTCCTTGAAGGTGGTGGCGCTCTTCTCCTCGTCGCGGTAGTAGCCGAGGGGGTTGCGCCCGCCGAGGGCGAGGACCCCTTGTTCGCCCGAACCGGGTGCGATGTCCTTGCCGGTCTCCGGGTCGATGACGCGCACGTCCGGGCTCAGCGTGAAGCTCGCGGTCTCCTGCGCATCGGCGCCACTCGACACCGACGACCCCATGCCGAGCGCCTCGGACGACGAGAAGGCATCGACGAGAAGCATCGTCGCGTGATGCCGCAGCAGCCCCCGTTTCGTCTCCTCGCTCCACATGACTCCCGAGGACACGATGGCGAGCAACGTCGAGAGACGCCAGCGCCCGGGATGCTCGTCGAGGGTGGCGAGGATCGGCTTGGCGAACGCGTCGCCGACGATCGCCACGACGTTGACGTTCTCGCGGTCGACGGTGTCGAGCAGCTCGACCGGGTCGAAGTGACGGCCGGTAAGGGTGACCACGCATCCCCCGATGCCGAGGGCGGCCATGGACGTGAACGACCCGGTGCCGTGCATGAGCGGGCACGCCGGCAGATGGAAGGGCCCCGAGCCGGCGATCACCGACCGCACACCCTCGAGTCCGCCGTCCTCGGGAACCCGCAGGAAGTTCCCGGCGTTGAGGCGGCAGAACAGATCGTCCTGCCGCCACATGACGCCCTTGGGCATGCCGGTGGTGCCCCCCGTGTACAAGAGGTACAGGTCGTCACCTGAGCGGCCCCACGGGGCGGCCACCCGCTCGGGATGCGACCGGGCCTTCTGTTCGTAGGGCGTCGCCCACGAGGGGCAGGGGCCCTCGCCGTCGTCCACCCACAGCCACTGCGTCACCTTGGGCACGCGCGACCTGATCCGCTCGATGCGGTCGGAGAACGTGCCGTGGAAGATCACCGCCACCGCCTCGGCGTTGTCCCACAGGTAGACGAGCTCGTCGTCGGTGTAGCGGTAGTTGGTGTTCACCGGCACGAGGCCGACCTTCAAGATGGCGAACGTCGACTCGAGGTACTCCGGGCAATTGTAGAGGTAGTGGGCCACCTTGTCCTGCTGTTGGGCCCCGGCGTCGAGGAGTGCCCGGGCCACCCCGTTGGCCCGGCGCTCGACGTCCGCCCAGGTGAGCCGCCGGTCTCCGTGCACGAGCGCCGGAGCGTGCGGCACCGTGTCGGCGACGGTCTCCCACACGTCGGCGAAGTTCCAATCGGTCATCGGAGCAGCCTACGCTGCGCGGCCGTGGACCTCGCCTTGCCGGGAGACGACCATCCTGCTCGGCGGGCGTTTCGCCGGTGGTTCGCGCAGCACCCGGACCCGACACCGCGTCAACTGGCCGAGGCGGGATATGTCGCCCCCCACTGGCCCGAGCCGTGGGGACTCGGCGCCGACCCCGTCGGCCAGCTCGTCATCGACGAGGAGTTGCGACGCGCCGGCGTGCACCGCCCGACCAACCAGATCGGCATTGGATGGGCCGGCCCAACGCTCATCCACGCGGGAACCGAGGAGCAGAAGAAGAGGTACCTCCTGCCGCTGCTCGCCGGCGAGGAGATCTGGTGCCAGCTGTTCTCCGAGCCTGGCGCAGGGTCCGGTCTCGCCGGGCTGTCGACGCGCGCCGTGCGCGACGGCGACGAGTGGGTGGTGAGCGGTCAGAAGGTGTGGACCAGCTATGCGCACGTCGCCGAGTTCGGCATCCTCCTGGCGCGTACCGACCCCGCGGCGCCCAAGCACGAAGGCATCTCCTACTTCATCTGTCCGATGCGGGCTCCCGGCGTGACGATCAGGCCCATCGTCGACATGACGGGCGAGCACACGTTCAACGAGGTGTTCCTCGACGACGTCCGCCTCGGAGCGGACTGCCTCGTGGGCGAGGTGAACGGCGGATGGCGGCTGGCCAAGGTGACGCTCGGCAACGAGCGAGTGTCGTTGTCGGGCGCGGGGGCTCTGTGGGGCCAGGGGCCGACGGCCGAGGACCTCGTCACGCTGGCGCGCCGCGCCGGAGGTGTCGCGGATGCCGTCCTCCGTCAACAGGTCGTGCAGGTCTGGGCGGAGGGAGAGGTGCTGCGGTTGATCCGTCTGCGCACGATCAGCGCGGTGATGTCGGGTCGGGCCCCCGGCGCCGAGGCATCGATCCGCAAGGCCCTGGCCGACGACCACGGCCAGCGGGTGATGGAGGTCGCCAAGCGCATGGCCGGCGCGCAGGGGTTGTTGGCCGGCGCCGGCCCTGCCGAAGGACTCGCCGCCGCCGGAGCGGCGCCTCACGCGTCATCCGTCGACGGCTGGACCTGGCCGTCACAGATGTGGGCGTCGGGCTACCTGTTCTCCCGCGCGCTCACCATCGGGGGCGGCACCGCCGAGGTGCAACGCAACATCATCGCGGAGCGCGTCCTCGGCCTTCCCCACGACGTCGACGTGGAAGCAGGGCTCGGGTGGGAGGAGACCCGGCGCAGCGCGCCGCGGTGAGACCGTCTCGTCGCTAGGTGCTCGTGGAGCACCGAGTCAGTGCGCGCTCGACAGCACCTGAACAACCGAGCCGATCGCGCTCAGGCCGTTCCCCAAGTCCTGCGCCGAGGTGTCGATCACGTTCTGGTCCTGGGTGTCGAGGCCGAAGGTGCAGGCCTGGGCGGCGTTCTGGAAGTCGGAGATACCCGCCTGCCAGCTCGACACGAGGTTGGAGTCCGGGAACGCGAGGCGCTGCAGCGCGTCGACCTCGTTCCCGAAGCCCACGCAACTCTGCGCCACTTGCGCCGGGTTGCCGGTCGTGAGCACGTTGGGGAGGTCGTTGTTCTGGATCGCCGCCGCGTCGAATTGCATCGTCGCAACGGCGGTGCCGTTGGTCGCCCACCACGCCGCGTCAGGGCTGGGCGGCGTGGTCACGATCGTGGGCGTCGTCACGGGTGTGGTGGGCGTGGTGATGGGGTTGGACGGGGCCGTCGGCGCCGAGGCGGTCGAGGTCGGCGCGGTCGTCGGCTTCGTTCCGCCCGAAGCAGGACGGGTGGCGGGCGCATTCGGAGCGGGTGCGGTGGTCGTACCGCCGTGGCTCGTCGACGGGGCGCTGAAGAGGCCGGGTGCGAGCGTCACTGGCGGGCTCGTGGGCGGCGTCGCCGAGCTCTGGCCCCCCGACCCTGAGGGACTCGGGCTGGTCGACGGGGGAGTGGTGCCCCGCGTCTGGGCCTGGGTCGCACTCGTGCTCTGGATGTGCGTCGTGCCGGCGCGGCCCGATCCGGCCCACGGCGTCGTCGCGCCGAGTACGGCGGCGAGGATCGCCACGACCCCGGCGACTGCGATCCCCACCAAGAGCCGCTGGCGCCGCAGACTCGCCGAGTACCTGCCGTGAGCGGCGTGCGCGGCGTGCGCGCCCCGGGGGCGCGGTGCCCACCTGTCGACGACTCGCGCCGTGACGATCCGCCAGAGCGATCGCCGGTCCGGATCCGAGACATAGGGGTGGTAGCCGACGCCTTCCAGATACCGGTACCCGTACGGGGGTGGAGAAGAGAGCTCGGATGCGGTCCACGCCTCGTGCGCGGTCTCGGACCTCGAATCGTTTTCTTGGTCGGACCACGCGTCGTGGGCGGCCTCCCACGTGATCTCGTCCACCAGACTGGTCATGTCCGAGCTCTCCTTTGTCGAACGCGGCCCCGTCCTGTTCTGCGAGACGGGGGACGCCTCACGTCACCAGGCTCTGTTCCTCGGCTCTGGCGCCCCGCCCGGCACCAAGGGGCTCTGCCGAGCCCTGCCGATTTCGCCAAAGGATGAGCAAGAGAAGCTGGTGGCGCCACTGTGGCTGGCCTGACTCACGCGGCCGCCAACCCGATCCCAACAATCAGCCAACGACCGAATGGGCCTTCAAAACCGGCCGCGCTCGGCGCGCGGCGGCGTCACTCAGTGGCCGGCGTTGTGATCGCTCGACGCACGACGCGCCTGACGAGAGCGGCGAAGCCGTCCGGATGGCTGAGCAGCACACCGTGGGCCGCACCGGGGATGTCCATGACCTCGGCCCGTGGCACCAGGTCGGCCAGGACCTCGATCGCCCGCCGGTGGTGATCGAGCGAAAGCTCGCCCCGACCGAGGACGGCGGGGACCTGAAGGGTTGCCGGGTCGAAGGGCGCTGCACCGCCGCGGAGGTCGGTCAGCTCGGCGACGAGTGCCGGTCCGTCGGCGCGCCGCGCGGCACGAGCCTGGTCGGTGAGGCGCTCCCAGCCAGCGTCACCGACCAGGCGGCGGAAGAACGACTCGGCGAACACCCCCGGGTCCTCCTCGGCAGCGGACCGGACGCGTCGTGGCCACCAGTCCATCCACGGCAGAGGGGGCTCGTACGCACCCACGGCTCCGATCGAGTCCGGGGCGGCGAGGGCGGCGCCGAGCGCGACGTCGCCCCCGTAGGAATGGCCGATCACCACCGCAGGTCCTTCGCCGACGATCGACACGAGGTCCGCGACGTGGTCGTCGAGCGTGCGTGCCACGCCCGCGGCACGGGAGTGGTGATAGCCGCGGCGGTCGTAGGTCACGACATCGAGCTCCGGCAGGCGGCGGACGACGCGCACGAAGCTGGAACCCCGATCGAGTGAACCGTGGACGAGCACCACCGTCGGCGCGGCTCGCTGCCCGCTGCCGGGCGGGGCTCCTCGGCCTGCGTCGCCGGCGTGATGGCGCACGACGTGCAGGGCCGCCGGGGCCTCGTGCTCGACGGCGTCCTCGGAAGCTGGACGAGCTGGTGGTTGGTGGCCGGACACTGGCGCCGAAGGCTATCGGGACGAGGGAATTCGACGAGGTGCCCGGTAGGATCGGAATGACATGGCAGACGAAGACGTCGCGATCACGAGCCCCTCGGCCGGCGGCGCGTTCGGCCCCAATGCGTGGCTGGTCGACGACATGTACGAGCAGTACCGCACCGACCCCTCCTCGGTCAGCGAGAGCTGGCGCGAGTTCTTCGACGACTACGCGCCGCCCGCG
>DATGKD010000266.1:0-12588 GCA_035294855.1 Acidimicrobiales bacterium | reverse complement strand
AACGCGACCTCCCCCTGGGCGACTTCCGCACCGGCCGTCGCTCGCTCGAGGACGTCTACATGGAGTCGACGACGGGGGCCGCGGCAGCAGGCGCCACGATTGACGCCACAGAGGATGGGGACAGTGCCTCCGGTGCGCCGGGCCCCGGTGATGACACACACGTCGGTGGAGGAAGGGCGTGAGCACCGTCCGCGCGCTGCGCGCCCAGTCGGAGGCCGAGGTGGGCATGACGTTGCGCCGGGGCGAGTCGCTCCTCCTCACCATCGGCATCCCGGTCGTACTCCTCGCCTTCTTCTCCGAGGTGCACCTCCTCCCCACGGGGACGTCGCATCCGGTGGACTTCCTGGCGCCCGGCATCCTCGCCCTCGCGGTCATGGGGACGGCGATGGTCAACCTGTCCATCGCCACCGGGTTCGAGCGCAGCTACGGCGTGTTGAAGCGACTGGGCGCCACGCCACTGGGCCGGCCGTCTCTGCTGGGCGCCAAGCTCGTCGCCATCGCGGTCGTGGAGGTGCTGCAGGCGGCGGTGCTCGTGCCGGTGGCATTCGGACTGGGTTGGCGACCCAGCGCCGCCGGCGCGGGCGAGGCGATCGCGGTGGTGCTCCTCGCCACCGCGGGGTTCGGGGGGCTGGGGCTGTTCCTCGCCGGTGTGCTGCGCGCCGAGGTGAACCTGGCCGCTGCCAACGGCCTGTGGCTGCTCCTGCTCCTGACGAGCGGCATGCTCGCCCCGTTGTCCAAGTTGCCCGGCTGGCTACAGGGCGCGGCCAAGGCCCTCCCGGCGGCCGCCCTCGCCGACGCCCTGCACCGCGCGCTGACACCGGC
This sequence comes from Acidimicrobiales bacterium, assembly GCA_035294855.1. Classification (GTDB taxonomy): domain Bacteria; phylum Actinomycetota; class Acidimicrobiia; order Acidimicrobiales; family UBA8190; genus DATGKD01. The sequence goes on along the minus strand of DATGKD010000266.1, from coordinate 11,766 downwards.
TGCCGCCGTGCCGGTGTGGGCCTGGGCGGTCCTCGCGGCGTGGGCGCTCGGCGCGCCGGCGCTCGCTTCGCTCACCTTCCGGTGGGAGTGACGGTGCCACCTCCTGCCCGCGACGCCGGATCCGACCGGCGGTCTCAGTCGAAGGCGCGCCCGGCCGACCGCCCGCTCGACCGGCCGCACGTCGCGGTGGTGGGATCCGGTCGCGCCACCGCCACCGAGCGGTTGCTCGCCGAACAGGTGGGACGGGCCCTCGCCGAATCCGGTGCCGTGGTCGTGTGCGGCGGCCTCGGGGGCGTCATGGAGGCGGCGTGCCGGGGTGCCAAGGCGGGGGGCGGGCTCACCGTCGGCATCCTGCCCGGTTCCGACCGCGCCGACGCGAACGACCACGTCGACGTGGCCGTGCCCACCGGGCTGGGCGAGGCGCGCAACGCGCTCGTCGTCCGGGCCGCGGACGCGCTGGTGGCGGTCGGCGGCGAGTTCGGCACGCTGTCCGAGATCGCCCTGGCCCTGCAGGCGGGGATTCCCGTGGTCGGGCTGGGCACGTGGGAGCTCGCCCGCCGCGGCACGCCCGACGACTCCGTCACTCGGCTCGACGACCCGGCGGACGCGGCGCACCTGGCGCTCGGCCTGGCGCAGGCGCGCCCCCGGCACCGCGGGGCGCGCCGGTGAGAGCCGCCGGCCGTCTCGCGAGGTTCTCGTCCCTGGTTGTCGGCGTCATCGCCGTGGCCGCGGCGCTCACGACCGCCTCGAGCCATCCGTCGAGGTTGCGCGCGGTTCTGGCCGCGGCACCCCGGCCCGCGAGCGACCAGCCCGTCAGCGGCATCGACGCCGACGACGCCACCGGTGGCTACTGGCTCGTGGCGTCGGACGGGGGCGTGTTCGCGTTCGGCGCGCCGTTCGAGGGGTCGACCGGCGGCCTCCATCTGAACGCCCCGATCGCCGGCATCGCCGCGACATCCGACGACGCGGGCTATCGGCTGGTGGGCGCCGACGGCGGGGTCTTCGCCTTCGGCGACGCGCCCTATCTCGGTTCGATGGGCGGCACCGCGCTCCAGAGGCCCGTGGTGGGGATCGCCACCGACGCCGCCACCGGGGGGTACTGGCTCGTGGCATCGGACGGCGGGGTCTTCGCCTTCGGCGCGCCCTTCGAGGGCTCGACGGGCAGCCTCCACCTCAACGCGCCCGTGGTGGGCATGGCTCCCACCGCCGACGACGGTGGCTACTGGCTGGTGGCCGCCGACGGCGGGGTGTTCGCCTTCGGCGACGCCCGCTACCTCGGTTCCATGGGCGGGACACCCCTGCATCGTCCGGTGGTCGCCATGGCCCCCGACCGCGCCACCGGCGGGTACTGGCTCGTGGCGTCGGACGGCGGGGTGTTCTCCTTCGGCGCGCCCTTCGAGGGCTCGACGGGCTCGCTCGTCCTGAACCGCGGCGTGGTGGGCATGGCCCCCACCGACGACGACGGCGGGTACTGGTTGGCGGGTGCCGACGGCGGCCTGTACGCGCTCGGTGACGCGCGCTTCCAAGGTTCGGTCGCCGTCCCGCCGCTGGCGGGGCTCACCGTGGTGCTCGATCCCGGTCACGACGGCGGCAATTCGGGCGATCCCGGTGTCGTCAACCAGCCGATCGACGGCGGAGGCTTCACCGAGCCGTGCGACACGACGGGGACCGCCACCGACGCCGGCTATCCCGAGCACGCCTTCAACTTCGCCGTTGCCCAGGCTGCCCAGGCCGCGCTCGAAGCGCAGGGCGCGCACGTCGTGCTCACCCGCCCGGACGACAACAGCGTCGGGCCGTGTGTCAACGTGCGCGCCGCCATCGGGAACGACGTCGGGGCGGCCGCGGCGGTTTCGATCCACGCCGACGGCGGGCCGCCCGGAGGCGTGGGATTCGCAGTCGACACACCGGTGCCGGTGGTGAGCTCGATATCGGACGACACCGCCATCGTCGGCCCTTCAGCGCAGCTGGGGAGCGATCTGCGCGACGCCTTCCAGGGGGTCACCGGCGAACCGCCGTCGAACTATGCCGGCCAGGACGGCATCGATCCGCGCCGGGACCTGGGCGGGCTCAACCTGTCGACGGTCCCCAAGGTGCTCATCGAGTGCGCCAACATGCGCAACTCCGGCGACGCCGCGCTGACCGAGAGCGCGTCGTGGCGCCAGCTTGCGGGTCAGGGCATCGCGCTGGGCGTGAGCGATTTCCTGCAAGCGGTCGAACGCACCTGACCGGCCGGGATCAGGCGACTCCACCCAGGCGGCTTCGAAGCCTCATCCTCGGTCGGCGGCACCCCGCAACATGGCGGCCATGCCCTCGATGAACGGGTCGGGGTTCGCCGTCTTCGACTCGACGATGCCCCGCATGTCGGGCACGTAGTGCTCGAAGCTGTCTCCTTCGATCGCCGCAACGATGCCGGCTGCCATCTCGTCGGCTGTGATCTTGGGCCCTGAATACAGGGGATCGTCGTTGTCGGGCAGGTCCCAGATCTCGGTGTCGATCGGACCGGGGTTGACGAGCCGGATCTTGATCCCGCTGTCCCACAGGTCGACGGCGGTGGCCTCGCTCCACCCGCACAATGCGAACTTGCTTGCCGAGTACGCGGCCTCGTTGGCGTTGCCGAGACGACTCGCCACGCTCGACACGTTGACGATCATCCCCTCACCGCGTGCCGTCATCTTCGGCAACAGAGCCATCATCATGCGCGCCGGCGCCAGGAAGTTGACGCGCATCACCCACTCCAGAGTGGCGTAGTCGAGCCGCGTGGTGTGGCGCCGCATCGGGACCCCCGCGTTGTTCACCAGGCAGTCGAGGTGCCCGAAGGCGTCCCACGCCCCCACCGCCACGCGCTCGGCCAACTCGACGTCGCTCAGATCCGCGACCCACATCCGCGACTCAGGGCTATCCATGTGGCAGTCGGCGAGGACTTCGGCCAGCCGGTCCTCTCGTCGGGCGACCAGACCGACCGTGGCCCCGCGGCGCGCCAACTGCCGGGCGAGCGCCGCGCCGATGCCCGACGACGCCCCCGTGACGAGGATCTTCGAACCCTCCACCTTCATCGCGCCTCCCGTGCTACGTGATGACCAGCGCCAGGTGGACCAGCGCCAGAGGGACCAGGGCTAGAAAGACTGCCATGGCGATGCTCGACGACATCCGGCAGTTCTGGGACGACGACGCTGCGACCTACGACCGGTCGCCCGGGCACCGGCCCCGGAGCGCAGCGGTGCAGGCGGCGTGGACGGCGGCGCTGGAGCGCCTCCTGCCGCCGCCGCCGGCGCGCGTGCTCGACTGCGGCGCAGGCACGGGTTTCCTGAGCCTGATCGCGGCGCGTCTCGGCCACGACGTCACCGCCCTGGACCTGTCGAGCAACATGCTCGCCGAGCTCGAAGCGGCTGCCGGCCGCGAGGGACTCGCCGTGTCGGTAGTTGTGGGCCCGGCCGAAGAACCCCCGTCGGGGTTCGACGCCGTCATGGAGCGGCATTTGTTGTGGACCCTCCCGGACCCGTCGGGCGCGTTGCGGGCGTGGCGCGCCGCCGCGCCGGGCGGACGCATGGTGGCGGTGGAGTCGCTGTGGGGCGATGTCGACCCGTTCGAGGCGTTGCGCAACCGGGGTCGCGGTTGGCTGCTTCGCGCGCGCCGCACGCCCCCGGACCACCATGCCCCCTATCCGGCATCCGTGCGCGCCGAACTGCCGCTCGGCTCGGGCACGCACCCGCGCGTGGTGGCCGAGTTGATGGCCGAAGCGGGCTGGGCGCATCCACGTCTCGTGCGGCTGCGGGATGTCGAGTGGGCCGCCACCCTCGAGCTGCCCGTCGTCAACCGGTTGATCGGTGACTTGCCGCGCTTCGCGGTGGTCGCCGGCTGACTGCGTCGTCTTCGACTGCCGTGTTGCCTCGAGCCGTGTTGCCTCGAGCCGTGTTGCTTGGACTGATTGTGGGCCTCAAGCGGCCGTGAGCCGCCTGAGCCACCCCTGGAGCACGCTCCGGGAGACCGGTCCGTGGACCGTCCCGGCAACGTGTCCGGTGGCGTCGACGAACACCGTGTCCGGGTATCCAACCAGCAGGTAGCGCGGCGCCACCACGCTTTCGTAGTCGGAGCCCACCGGGAACCTCACACCGCTGGTGCGCGCGAACGCCAGACCGGCGGATGGGTCGTCATTGCCGTCGATCCCGATGAACGCCACCCGCGCGTCGGTGGCCAGCTCGTGGCGAGCGACGTCCGCCACCATCGGCAACTCGGTCAGGCAGGGCGTGCACCACGAGGCGAAGAACGTCAGCACGACTGGCGTGTGCGCCCGGCGCGCCACCGGAAGGCTCACCGATGGGCCCCCACCGAGGCGGGGCAACGAAAAGGACGCGGCCTCCCGGGGACCGGCGCTGCCTTCGGCCACGGTGAGGCCGAACCACAGGCCGACGCCGACCAGCACCCCGACCGCCAGCGCCCACCACCGGCGGCGGGCGGGACTGCGAACGGGCACGGCCGCCGGCCCCATCAATCGAGCGCGGTCAATGAAAGCGAATGATGACGTCGCCGGCCATGGCGAAGAACAGCAACATCAGGTACGTGATCGAGTACCGGAACAGGGCCATGGCCGCCCGCGGCGTCTGCTCACGCCGGAGGCGCAGCGCGTACACCAGGAAGAGCACGCCCAAGACGATGGCGACGGCCAGGTAGAGCGCGCCCATGTGCCCGACCGCGCTGAACAGCAGGGTCACGGCCACGAGCAGCACGGTGTACACGACGATGCGGGACGCCGTGCGGCTGAAGCTCGCCACGACCGGCAGCATGGGCACGTTGGCCGCGGCGTAATCCTCGCGGTATTTGATGGCGAGGGCCCAGAAGTGCGGCGGGGTCCAGATGAAGATCACAGCGAAGAGCACCACGGGCGCCCAGCTCAGCCGGCCGGTCACCGCGGTCCACCCCACGAGCACGGGGACGGCGCCGGCGGCGCCGCCGATGACGATGTTCTGGCTCGAGGTCCGCTTGAGCCACAGCGTGTACACGAGCAAGTAGAAGGCGGTCGCCGACAGCGCCAGCACGGCGGAGATCAGGTTGACCGCCCACCACAACTCCACGAATGCCACGGCCTCGAGAACGACGGCGAACACCGACGCGGCGCGCGGGGTGATCTCGCCCGTGACGAGCGGCCGGTTGCGGGTGCGGCGCATGACCCGGTCGATGTCCCGGTCGAGCACCATGTTGAGCGCGTTCGCACCGCCAGCGGCGAGGGCGCCCCCGCCCAGCGTGGCGAACATGAGGCCGACCGACGGGACTCCCCGGTGGGCCACGAACATCGTCGGCAGCGTCGTGACCAGCAGGAGCTCGACGATGCGCGGCTTGGTGAGCGCCACGTAGGCGCCGATCCTCGCCGTCCGGGCGCGCGTCCCCCCGGGAATGGAAAGCGACGAGGCCATCGGCGCGCAGCCTACGGCTGGGCCTGCGCGGGCCACAAAGCGCCCCCGAAAAGGGCGCTGCGGGCCTGCCGGTACGATCGATGGACGGTGCAGCTACCGGGTGTCGGCCCCCGGGCCTTCCTGCGCGTCGCCCAGATCGCCCTGGTCTTGGTGGTGCTCAACATCGTCACGGGTGGGGCGGTGCGCCTCACCGACTCCGGGCTCGGGTGCCCTGACTGGCCGACGTGTTCCCGCCACCACCTCACCCCCCCGTTGTCGTTCCACCCCGCCGTGGAGTTCGGCAACCGTCTGGTGGTCGTGGCGCTGTGCATCGGCGCGGCGGTGGCGCTCGTCGCCGCGTTCCGCCGCCGCTCCCGGCGCCGCGACCTTTCGTGGTTGGCGGGCGGTCTCGTGGCCGGGGTGGTCGGCGAGGCCGTGCTCGGCGGGATCGTCGTCTACACGAAGCTCAACCCGTACGTGGTGATGACGCACTTCCTCGTGGGGATGGCCCTGCTCACTGACGCCGCGGTGCTCGCCCTGCGGGCAGGTCGCGCCGACCCGGTCACTCCCGGCGGCATCGACGTGCCGGGCGCAGACCGGCACGGGGAGCTCAAGGTGGGCCGCCCCGCCCTGGCGTTGAGCAGGGTGATGATCGGCGTGCTCGCTCTGGCGGTGGCGGCCGGCACGGCGACGACGGCGTCGGGGCCGCACGCCGGGGGCAAGGGGGCCAAGCGCCTCCCCGTCGCCCTGGCGGACACCGCACGCGTGCACTCGGGCATCGTGCTCGTCCTCGTGGCGCTCACCCTCGTCCTGCTCTACGTCCTCGCCCGCGAGGCGGCACCGCCGTCGGTGACCGACCGCGCCCGTGTCCTCCTCGCCGCCATGATCGCCCAGGGAGCCGTCGGCTACACCCAGTACTTCAGCCACCTTCCGGCCCTGCTGGTCGGGATTCACGTTCTGGGGGTCACGGCGGTGTGGGTCGCCATGCTGTGGTTCCACGACGGCCTGCGGTGGCGCGTCGCGCTCGCGCCTGAGCACGCCGCGCACAATCCCGCCCCTCTCCCCGGGGAGGCCCCAAGGGCTGACGTGGCGCCGGTGCCACGATGACCGGCCCGGTCCTCCAGCCGGTCGAAGTCGACCAGCCGGGCAGCGGCGAGGATGTCCGACCCGACCGGCCCTGGCTGGTGATCGTGTGGAACGACCCGATCAACCTCATGTCCTATGTCACCTACGTGTTCCAGAAGCTCTTCGGCTACAGCCTCCGCAAGGCGACCAAGCTCATGCTCGACGTTCACCACAAGGGCCGCGCCGTGGTGTCGTCCGGCCCGCGTGAGCGCGCCGAGCTCGACGTGTTCCGCCTGCATGAGCACGGCCTGTGGGCGACGCTCGAGCAGGCTTCGTGACCGGCCGGCGGCGGTTCGTCCGCGACCGTGACGGGCGCATCCGCCCGGGTCTCGACCGGACGGGACGCCAGTTGTTGCAGTCGCTGCCGCGCCAGGCGCAGGGCCTCCTCGAGCACGACGATCCGTCCGCGGCGCGCGTCTTCCCGGTGGCGTATCCCGACGACGAGCGGGCTGAAGCCGAGTACCGGGAGACGATCGGCTCGCAGCTCCTCCAACGTCACCAGCGGGCGCTCGACACCTTGGCGGCGACCGTCGATTCGCCGACCGTCGACGAGGACGAGCTGCGTCAGTGGCTCGGTGCCCTCGAAATCCTGCGGCTGGTGCTGGGCACACAGCTCGATGTCAGCGAGGACATGACCGAGGTCAGCCCCTTCGATCCCCAGGCCCAGCAACTGGCGGTGTACCAGTACCTGAGCATCCTCCAGGGCGAGATCGTCGACACCCTCGCCGAGTCGTTGCCGGTGGTGGAGGAGGACGACCTCACCGCCGACGACCTCCTTGACGACGGGTTCGGGGATGTGAGCGGCCACCTTCTCGATGACGAGCTCGACGATCCGAACTGGATGGACTTCCCCGACGATCCCGGCACTCGCGGTGAAGGCCCCGCCGGACGTGGCCGGTGAGTACCGCCCATAGGCTTCGATCCGCCATGGCCGAGCCGTCATCTGACCTCGCGGTGCTGCGCGTCGAGGACGCCGTCCCGGCGACGTTGCACGGGTTCGACGCCGCGGTCGTTCCCGTCGAGGTCCTGGTCCGATCGGGCGATCCGGCCATGGTGCGCTCGTGGGTGGAGGGCGGTGCCACGTTGCTCGCAACCGTCACCCGGCCCGTCGACGGCACGGGTCCACCCGGTCAGGCGTGGGCGGAGTTGCTGGGCGTCACCGCGTCACGACCCGGACACTCCGGGGAGTGGTTCGCACGTGTGGCTGCGCCCGACCACCCTGTCGTGCTGCGGGCGCAACCCGAGTTCCCGGTGACGGGCACCCTGGTCCCCCTGGTTCTCACAGCCTCGCAGCACGCAACGGTGTTGGTGACGGCGAGCGTCGCGTACCGCGACGATCCCGTCCTGGTGGAGCACCGCGTCGGTGCCGGACGGGTGATCAGCTGCGGACTCGAGGAGCTCGGCCCCCGGCGACCCGGCGAGCCGTCCGAGCTGTCACGGATCCTCGGCCGCGCCGTCCGCCCGCGCCAGGAGGAGCGTGGTCGAGGCGCGGTCGTCGGTGTCGGCATCGTCGGATTCGGCCGCACCGGCGGCATCGGGCACGCCCACGGGCTCGCCGTCCAGGCCACGCCCGGCCTCGAGCTGGTGGCGGTGTGCGATCTCGACCCGGACGGGCGCAAGGACGCCGAGCAGGCCTTCGCCGACGTGCGCACGTACGCGGAGTTCGACGACTTCCTCGCCGACGGGGACGTCGCCATGGTGATCGTGGCCACACCTCCCACGTCCCATGTCGAGCTCGGGCTCACCCTCCTCCGCCACGGGCGTCACGTCGTCATGGAGAAGCCGCTCTGCTTCACCGTCTCCGAAGCAGACGCGCTGACGGGCGCGGCGCGCGAGGCGGGCGTGGCCCTCACCGTTCACCAGAACCGTCGCTGGGACCCCGACTTCGTCGCCCTGCGCCAGTTGGTGCACGACGGCGCCCTCGGCGAACTCTTCAACGTGGAGACGTTCGTCGGTGGCTTCGACCACCCCTGTCGCGCCTGGCACTCCGAAGCGAGCATCTCCGGCGGCGCCGCCTACGACTGGGGGTCGCACCACCTCGACTGGATCCTCCTCCTCATGGGCTCCGCCCCGTCGCTGGTGTCCTGCGTGGGGCACAAGCGGGTGTGGCACGACGTCACGAACCTCGACCAGGAGCGCATTCGGCTCCTGTGGGACGACGGGCGCGAGGCGGAGTTCGTGCACTCCGACGTCGCCGCCGTTCGCCGGCCGAAGTTCTACGTGCAGGGCACGAGGGGCACCCTCGTCGGCACCTACCGGCCGCGGGTCTTCGAACGGGTCGAGCCGGGGCTCGGCCTGGTATCGGAAGCCGCCCACCACGCCGAGGCACCCGCCGATCTCCGCCTCGTCACCTACGCGGGGAGCGGCGCCCTCGTCGACACCGCGGTTCCCCTGGCCCCCGAGCGACGGTTCGCATTCCACCGCAACCTTGCCGACCACGTCCTCGACGGGTTCCCGCTGGCGGTGACCGCGGCATCCGTGCGCCCGGTGATCGCCGTGCTCGAGGCGGCCCGGCGCTCGCTCGAACGCGCCGGACAGCCGGTGCCGTCCGAGGCATGAGGCGTCGCTCCTCGGCTCCGTCGGAGGAGAGCGCGAAGCAGGCGATGGCGTCCCCGGCCGGCGCGGTGCGATGGGGCGTCGTGGGGGCAACAGCGACGATCGGCCGCCTCGCCGTGCTCCCGGCCATCGCCGCCAGCCCGACCTCGCAGCTCGTGGCGGCGGCGACCCGCGCGGCCGCGGGACTCGACGATCCCGCGTCCGACCCCGAGCTCGCCGCCTCCATGGCCCCGTTCGACCTGGCGGCCACCGGAGCGCGCATCAGCGCGCACTATGGCGACGTGATCGACGACCCCGAGGTCGAGGCCGTCTACATCCCGCTGCCAAACGGTCTCCACGCCGAATGGACCTTCCGGGCCGCGGCCGCCGGCAAGCACGTGCTGTGCGAGAAGCCGCTCTCGGCTTATCCGGCCGAAGCGCGTGCCATGCGCGACGCGTGCGCCCAGGCAGGCGTGGTCCTGGCCGAGGCGTACATGACGGCGTTCCACCCCCGAGCACGCGCCGTCGTCGACCTGGCGGCGAGCGGCGGGTTCGGTGCGTTGCGCTTCGCCCACGCGGCGTTCACCTTCCCCCTTGCCAATCCCGACGATCACCGCTGGGACCCGGTGCTCGGGTCGGGAGCCCTGGCCGACGTGGGCGTCTACTGCCTCGCTCCGCTGGTGGCCGCGGCCGGACGGCAACCCGTCGATCTCGCCGCCGCGGCGCGCGTCACCTCGAGCGGCGTCGACGCGTCGATCTCGGCCTGGTTGGACTTCGGAGACGGGTTCGGCGGCGCGGTGGAATGCTCCTTCGAAGCCCCCGAGCGACAGGTGCTCGAGCTCGTGGGCACCGACGCGTGGGTATCGGTCGACCGGGCCTTCACGCCCGGGACCGCCGACACCGGTTTCGACGTCCACCATCGCGACGGCCGGATGACCCGGGTGGAGACCGGCGGCGTCGACCCCTATCGAGCGATGATCGACGCCTTCACCGAGGTCGTCCGGGCGCAGGCCAACCCGGAGCGCTCTGTCGCCGAGGCGGTGGCACTTCTCGAGCTCGCCGATCGGTTGCGGATCGAGGCCGGCGCGCCCTTGGCCCCGCTGCCCGTCGGCACCGGCAGGCACTGGTGACGCTGCCGCGGCTGCTCACCGTCATGGGTTCGGGCGAAACGGCCCCCACCATGGTCAAGGTGCACCGCGCCGTCGTCGACCGCTTGGGACCGGGCACCGCGCCCGGTGTACTCCTCGACACGCCCTTCGGATTCCAGACGAACGCCGCAGAGCTCTCCGCCCGGGCGGTCGCGTACTTCCGCGAGAGCGTGGGCGCCGAGCTGGAGGTGGCGGGACTCCGGAGTCGGAGCGACCTCGAAGGTCCCGGCGGCGACACCATCGTCGCCAGGCTCGCCGCCGCACCGTTCGTGTTCGCCGGACCCGGCAGCCCCACGTTCGCGCTTCGCCAGTGGCGGGGGACGCTCGTCCCTCCGATCCTGGCCGAGAAGCTCGAGCTCGGCGGCGCGGTGACCTTCGCATCGGCCGCCGCGCTCACGCTCGGAGCCGTCACCGTCCCCGTCTACGAGGTCTACAAGGTCGGCGAAGAGCCGAAATGGGCGGAGGGCCTCGACCTGCTTCGCGCCATCGGGCTGCCGGTCGCGCTCATCCCCCATTACGACAATGCCGAGGGGGGTACCCACGACACGCGTTTCTGTTACCTCGGCGAAGAGCGTCTGGCGCGCCTCGAAGGCGAGCTGCCGGAGGGCACCTACGTGCTCGGCGTGGACGAGCACACCGCCCTCCTCGTGGACCTGGACACAGGGCACGCGCAAGTGATGGGGCGCGGCGGTGTGACTGTTCGGGTACGGGGGCGTTCGGCCCGCGTCGAAGCGGGCGAGCACCTGAGCCTCGACCGGGTCAACGAGATCGCCGACGAACTTGCCGGCGGGCACGGGGGGGTCGGACCGACGACGTTCGGTGTGCCGCCGACCGCCACGCCCTCGGCCGACGCGCACGAACAGACGGGCGACGTTTCCCCTGAGAGCGAAGGGCCACCCTTACTGGCGTCCATCCGGGCGCACGAGGAGGAGTTCCGGAAGGCACGTCAGAACGCCGATCCAGTTTCGATGGTGCGAGTGGTCCTGGCGCTCGACGACGACCTGTGGGCATGGAGCGCCGACACGCTGCAGTCCGACGCCTTGGACCGGGGGCGAGCAAGCCTGCGCACCATGGTCGACGAGCTCGGTCGGTGGGCCGAGCTCGGCGCACGAGACCCCGCCGTGCTCGTCGGACCGTTCGTCGACCTCGCGCTGGCGATGCGGGACGCCGCGCGCCGTGAACGCCGCTATGCGGACGCCGATCAGGTTCGCGACAAGCTCGTCGAACTCGGCGTTGCGATTCACGACAGCCCCGAGGGGTCGACGTGGGCGCTCGTGGAGACTCCTATCGACGGTCCGACAGAGGGCCGTGAGGCGAAGAGGTCGTGAGAGCCACCCTGCTAACCTCGCTTCGCCCCGATCGGTCGAGCCCCCATCGTCTAGCGGCCTAGGACGCCGCCCTTTCAAGGCGGTAACACGGGTTCGAATCCCGTTGGGGGTGCGTGTTGGCCTAGACCCCTTAGGCCGAGCCAGCGTTATAAGAATTTGGTCATGAGAGTGCGCCATTGTCATGAGAGTTCGGTCGCTCGTCCTGCGCACGACGAAGGATCATGAACCATGAGCACCGTCTCG
>DATGKD010000265.1:0-22479 GCA_035294855.1 Acidimicrobiales bacterium | reverse complement strand
CGACCTGGGGCTTGTCCCAGTCGTCGTCGGTCATGCCGATTGCGCGCAGCATCGCCCGCGCCGGGGCGCGCGTCGGCCCCTCGGTGACCTCGTAGCTACGGATCTTCAACCCATGAGGATCCGGGTCGTTCCTGCCCGTGTCGTTCGTGCCCGTGTCGGCCATGAGCGGACAGGTTACGGCTGCGCGGGACGGGTCTCCGCGTCGTCGTCGCCCGAAGCGGCTGGACGGTCGATGTGGTCGACGTCGCCGGTGTCATGGACGTCGCCGGTGTGGTGGACGTCGCCGGTGTGGTGGACGTCGCCGGTGTCGTGGGCGTCGTCGGGTCCATGGCTCGGGGCGCCGAGCACGCGTGCGGCGTCCGGCGAGATCTGCGCACTCGGACCGAGGCCCCGTCGCACGACGTCCGCGAGACCTGATTCCAACGCGTCGGGCTCGATCTCGATGCGACTCCCCGTCATGTCTTCGAGCACGAGGGCGACGCTCCCCGGGCCGCCGGGCGGCGCGCCGCCGAAGCGACCTCCTCCGAACGAACCCAACGGGCCGAAACCGCCCCAGGGGTTGTCGCGTCCCAGCGACACGGCGCGGACGGCGCCCAGATCGAGCACGCGCCAGTGCCGCAGGATCCGCACCCCGACCCAGCCGGGCCCGGCGGCAACGGCGGCGCGCAGGCCGACGCCAGCGACGAGAAGGAGGCCGGCGAGTGGGAGTGCCGCGAACAGGAAGCCGACGACGCTCCAGGCCACGGCGTGACCGGACACGGCGACGAGGCCCGCGGTGATGAGCCCCACGACCGCCAGAGCGACTGCACAGACCGTGCCGACGGAACGGATGACCCGCCGGACGAGCCACGAGCGCCGCAACCGCCACACCACCTCGGGCCGGCGAACGGGGAACCCGGCTCCCGACGACCCGACCCTTGTCGGCCCCACTCCCGGTGCGCGCACCCGCATGTCGTCAGGCTAGGGCGCTGGTCGATCGGTCGATACAGTTCGGCCCGTGTCAGGTAGCGGGGGCGACTACGACGCCATCGTCGTCGGGGCGGGCCACAACGGTCTGACGGCGGCGGCGGTCATGGCCCAGGGCGGCATGCGGGTCCTGTGCCTCGAGAAGAACCATTTCATCGGCGGCATGGCCTCGAACACCGAGCTCATCCGCGGCTACCGGTTCGAGCTCGCCGGATCGATCCAGTTCCCCGTCCCCGATCAGATCTACGAGGAGCTGGGCCTCGCGCAGTGCCCCATCTACGAGCCGGAGGTGCAGTCGGCGAGCGTGTCCGAGGACGGCCGGCCGCCGATCTTCCTGTACTCGGACCCCGAACGCCTGCTCGAACACCTCGGCGAGACCCTCGGCATGGACGCGGTGCTGGGCATGGCCGAGGTCGCGGCGTGGGCCGAGGCGCCCGCCCGGGCCATCGGCCGGTTCGACGTCCGCAAACCGCCGCGCTCGCTCGACGACATGTGGGCGTGCGCGTCCAACGAATCCGAGCGCGAAGCCATCCGCATCGCCATGTTCGGGAGCGTCATGGACGTCATCGACCGCTACCTCCCCGATCGGGGGGCCCACGCGCCGGTGCGGAGCATGCTCGCCTTCCTGGCGGTCAATTCGACGTACCGCGGGCCGTACACACCGGGCAGCGCGCTGTGCCTCGCGTTCGCGCTGGCGTCCCCCGGGAACGCGACCATGTCCAAGGTACGGGGCGGGATCGGGACGATCTCGGAGCACATTCTCGGGCTGTTCGACAAAAACGGTGGCGAGCTCCGTCGCCATGCCAGGGTCACGCGCATCGTCGTCGACAACGGTGCCGGCGCCGCCGTTGTCAGAGGCGTCGAGCTCGCCGACGGCGAGGTGGTGAACGCCCCGGTCGTGGTCTCGAACCTCGACCCCACAGCCACGTTCACGCAACTCATCGCTGAAGAGACCTTGCCGCTCGACTTCGCCCGGCGGGTGGGCGCCATCGACCATCGGGCCGCGTACTTCCAGATGCACCTCGCCTTGAACGGCCTGCCCGAGTACGCCAGCCCTTACGAGGAGCTGAACAAGCCCGCCTACGGCCGCAACGTCACGTTCTTCGGCTCGCCCGAGCAGATGCAGCGCGACTTCGAGGACTGCGTCCGGGGCCGGGTGCCGACCAGGCCCTCGTTCAACCTCCAGATCCCGTCGATCGACGAACCGAACCTCGCCCCCGAGGGACGGCACGCGGCGAGCAGCTTCGCCTTCTACTTCCCGATCGGTTCAGGGCGTGAGGAGCAGTCCCGGCTGCGTGACGAAATGGCCGACCGGCTGGTCGCCCGGGTGGCGGAGGTGGTGCCGAACTTCCGCGATCTCATCGAGCGCCAGCTGAACTACCCGGCGTACACCTACGAGCTGATGTTCGGCGCCACCGGCGGAGACTTCTGCCAAGGCCTGCTCCAGCCGGAGTTCATGGGCCCGTTCCGTCCCGGGCCCCGGGGCTGGCCCGACAACCCGATCCCCGTCGACGGCCTGTACCTGTGCGGCGCGGGGTGCCACGGCGGCCCGGGCATCACCTTCATCCCCGGTTACAACTGCGGTCACCTCGTCTTGGACAACGCCGAGGCCCGTTCGTCGCGTTCGTAGCGGTCGTAACGCAGCTGGCGCTCGACGAAGGCCAGGTACACGGCGACGGTGAAGGCCAGGCTCGTGAAGAGGCTCATCACGAAGAAGATCCACGGGATCCTGAGGCCCCGCCGACGGCCGTCGGTGATGGTCCACAGCGGCAGCAGGACCACGTTCACGATGACGTAGTCCTGCGCGGCGGAGTCCGCGGCCCAGTTCGTGAACAGCTTCTTGGTGAAGTTCACGTAGTTGGCGCTGTGCCCGAACTGCTGGGTGTACCGGACGTTGAAGTACCAGCCGAGGACGAGCGATCCGAGCCCCACGACGTAGTAGATCGCCTCGAGCACAGAGACGCGACCAACCCGTTCGGTGTCGAAGAGCCGCCGATTCGAGACACACGCCAGCGCCGTGGTGGCGATCCCGAGGATCCCGAAGATGACCAGCGAACTCGACATCGAACCCCCCGCCTTCCGTCGTTCCGACGGGCGGAGGGTATGCGCTCAGGTGAGTTGCGTCACCTCGAGGGAGCGGCCTCGGCTGGACGCTTGACGCCGTCGAGGAGCACCTCGCCCACCACCTCGCCCACCGCCGCCGAGGTGTGCTCGACGACGAGCCGGCGCGGGGAATCGACGTAGCCGTCCTCACCGGAGACATCCTCGAGAGTCCGCCGGGCCGGCTCCGGGAGAACCTTCGTGAGCAGGTAGCCGGCGACAGCCGACCCCCCTGCCACGAGGAGCATCCCGCGCAGCCCGACGCTCTTCTGCAGCTGCGGAACGAGGAACACGCCGATGAACGCGCCGAGCTTTCCGATGCCCGCGGCGATGCCGTGGCCGGTGGTGCGCATGCTGACCGGGAACACCTCCGACGGCAGGACGAACGTCGTGGTGTTCGGGCCGAACTGAATGAAGAAGTACGACAGCCCGAAGATCACGAGGAACGGCGCCACGACAGTGGTGAGGGTGGGAATCGCACCGAGGGCGACGAACGCCGCGGCCATGACACCGAACCCGATGAGCTGCAGGCGTCGGTGGCCGATCCGGTCCATGGTCGTGAACGCCAACAGGTAGCCGGGCAACGCGAACACGATGAAGATGCCGAGCGTCCACGCCAGCTTGGTGACGAGCGTCGCGTGCGGAGCGACGTCTTTCAGGATCGCCGGGAGCGAGAGGGTGTTGCCGTAATAGGCGTAGTCGAAGAGGAACCAGGTGCCCGCCGTCCCCAACAGCAGCATGAGCATCCGACGGTCGGTGAGGAACTCTACGATCCCGAGCCGGCGCAGCCTGTCCTGTGATTCGACGCTTTCGGAGGCCACCACACCGTCCGAGAAGACAGCGAGTTCGCGCGCCGCGCGTTCGGATTCACCCTGCACACGCTCTTGGAAGCGCGGTGACTCGGGCATCTTCGCCCGCAGGTACACCACCGCGGCCGCCGGCAATGCGCCCAGTCCCAGCATGAGGCGCCAGGTCAGGTCGTGGTTGATCCCCGAAGCCAGCAGGATGAGGCCGACGAGCGGGCCGACCACCAGGCCGAGGGCTTGCATCGAGAAGACGAGGCCGACGAGCCGGCCCCGGTCGCGACGGTTGGCGTACTCGCTCATGAGGACGGCCGACACGGGGTAGTCCCCGCCGATGCCCAGCCCGAGCACGAAGCGCGCGATCACCAGCCACAAGAACCCGTTGGCGAAGGCTGACGCGATCGCCCCGACGATCATGATGACGGCGACCGCGGCGTAGACGCTCTTGCGGCCGAGCACGTCGGCGATGCGCCCGAAGACGAAGGCGCCGACGAAGGCAGCCAGGATGGCCGACCCCGTCACCCAACTCGTCTGGGTCGTCGACAGGTGCCACTGCGCCTTCACAAGGGTGGCGACCGTGCTGATGACGAACAGGTCGTAGGCGTCGGTGAAGAACCCCATGCCCGAGACCACCACGGCCCGGCGGTGGAACTTGCTGCGCGGGGCGTCGTTCAGCAGGTCGCTGACGGTGGCTCCCGCGGCGAGGCCGGTAGGGGGCAGGTCGACCGCAGAGGGGCTCCTGCCCGGCTGCACCCCGGAAGGCCCGGCTGCTCCCGGTGGACCGCCTGGTCCCGTCGGGTTCTCCGTCACCGCTGATCCAGTCGCTTGTGAGCGCCTCAACCTCGTCTCCCCCTCCTGATCCGCCACCGGGAGCATTCCAGGACGAGGTAACTCCCCGGCCATTTCGGGGTAATCGATTCGCGAACAACGCGTGAACGTTTGGTAAACAGAACGGTCCCTGCCGGCCCCGAGGATGGCCCCAGCCTGGGAATTGCAGACAGATCGCAGACGACCGATGACAGCGTGCGCCGGAGCTCCCGACGGGGAGATAGATGCTGTCCTAGCGCTGGTGGAGCGGGTGGAGTCCTCGCTGGCCCGGGGGCGGCGGGCGGGATCGGAGCGACCCGCAGCCGACGAGTTGGTGGCCCGAGTCACCCGCATGCTCGGCGCCCTCCGCGACGCCCCTGAGCCACCTGACACCACAGGGCGGCACACGGAGGCGGATGCGGAATTGCTGGCGGCGTTGCACGTCTTTCGCAACGCCGCGTTCGCCTTCAGGCGAATGGCCGACGCGACCGGGCGCCGTGAGGCGGCGTTGGCGAGCGCTTGCCTGGGCATGATCCAGCAGGGACACGACCACCTCGACAGATTCCGGAGGGCGTCCGACACGTAGCCCGAGGTCGGAGCGGCGCGTGCCTCGCGGCTTCAGCTCGAGTCGAACAGGTTGTCCGGTGATGAATTCGCCGAGCCCACTCCCACCAGGCTCGGGGATTCGAACGGCTCGGGAGGCTCCCACACCCAGGCGCCCGGGGCACCCTTCAACTCGTAGCCGCTGTAGGTCTTCTGCCGGTGGTGGAACCGGCAGAGCCGAGCGAGGTTGTCGATCCGCGTTTCGCCACCGCCGGCAAACGGCGTGTCGAAGTGGTCGATCTCGAGGCCGAGGGCGGTGTCACAGCCCGGAACGACACAGATCGGGTCACGAACTTCGAGGGCGGTGCGAAGCGATGCGGGGATGGTTCGCCCCGCGTGGCAAACGGTCGCGATGTCTTGGCTCTTCGTGACGACCAACTTCAGGAACGCCTCGGACAGGGCCTCGCGCGCCGTGGCTACCGGGACGGGACCCACGCCCCGTATCTCACATGTCTCAGCGCCTTCGACATGTCCGCGCTGCAAGGCCTCGGCCGACACGACGATCGTCATCTCGGTGCGTGGGCGTTTCGATCCCTCGGAGCGGGCGCCGGCGACCAAGTCGACGAGCGCATCGGCTCGATAGGCTCCGGCGGGTTCCTCCCGGCCGCCCTTGCGGGCCTCGTCGAAGAAGTGGTTGGCGCGTGCCTCGACCGCGGCGAGCAGTCGGGCACCGGCGTCCGGGGTGAGCGTGAATTCTCCACAGAACGCCCCGTCGGCGTCGCTCCAGTGGCGGAAGCAACGCCGCGCGTGGATGGCGTTATAGCGCTCGTTCTCCTCGGCGGCCGACGCGCGCCGGGCGAGCACCCGTCGGCACGCGGCCTTCAGGCCGGCCATGGTGTGGGCCTTGGACGCCTCCAACAACTCTTCCTGGGACTCGGGCCGGTGCGCCGCCGCTTGGGCGATGGCTTTGGCCTGAGAGGCCGACAGCTCCCCGTTTCGCACCGCGTCGCTCACTGTGTCGAGGTCGCGCAGGCGCCGGCCGGTCTCCAAGGTGGCGACGGCATCACCGACCGACACCTGACCTTGTGCGGCCATCCATTCGGCAGCCGAGCGGTGGCCCTCGTCGGTCCACACCGTGGCGTCTGCTGCTCGCGGCGCCGCGAGCACCTTGATGGATTGCGCATAACGCTCGAGCTCGCACGCGCTCCGGTACGCATCCGCGACCTGCGCGGTCGTCATGCAGTCAGGATCGAAACGAGCGACGAAGTCCGCCGCTTCCTTCGTGAGCCGGTGCAGCGAGCTCGGCATGACATGAAGGGTGCCAGAAGGTTGTGACAGTGACAGTCAGTCTGCAGTCGGTGGAGGAGGCGGGACCTAGCCGCGCAGGCGGCGCAGTTCCTCGGTCACCTGCTTGCCGTTCGCCTTCCCCTTCGTGGCCTTCATGACCTCGCCGACGAAGAAGCCTGTCAGCTTGTCGTCGCCGCCCTTGTAGCGATCGAACTCGTCGGGGTGCGCCGCGACGACCTCGGCGACCACCGAGGAGAGCGAATCGGCGCCGAGCGCTTCGAACCCTTTGCGACGTGCGATGTCGGAAGGTTCTCCGCCGTGCTCGAGCATGTCGGCGAGCACCTCTTTGGACTGGGTTGCCGACAGTTGGCCGCCCTGCTCGAGACGCAGGAGTGCGACGTAGGCATTCGACGACAGCTCGCGGGCGCGCTCGGAGTGGGCGGCGGCTTCGTTGGCCGTGCGTCGCAGGGCGAGGTCAGGGGCGACGCCCGCCTCGGCAGCCGAGACGACGAGGGAGTCGAGGCCGTGCTCGACAACCGTGGCGATCTGGTCCGCGTCGGACCCGGTCGGTGTGCCCGGGCCCAGCAGGGCGGCGAGGCGGCCGCGACGCTCCGCGGGCATGGGGCCGAGCGATCCCGCCACCTCCGATTGCCACGACGGGTCGGGGGCGACGGGGACGAGGTCGGGTTCGGGGAAGTACCGGTAGTCGAAGGCCTCCTCCTTGGACCGGAGGGCGACCGTCTCGCCCCGCTCTTCGTCCCAGTGGCGCGTCTGCTGGGCGACCTTGTCGCCGCCCTCTAGCAGTTCCCTCTGGCGGGCGATCTCGAACTCGATGGCGCGGCCCAGGGACCGGATCGAATTGAGGTTCTTGATCTCGCACCGGGTACCGAGCTCGGACGTGCCCGAGGGCCGGATGGACACGTTGGCGTCGACGCGCATGGAGCCCTCCTCCATGCGGCCGTCGGATGCACCGGAGGCGACGAGGATGGCGCGCAGCTCCGTGGCGTAGGCGCGGGCCTGCGAAGACGAGCGGATGTCCGGTGCCGAGACGATCTCGACGAGTGGCACGCCGGCGCGGTTGTAGTCGACCAACGCATGACCGGCGTCGTGGATACGGCCGCCGCCGCCGACATGGGTCGTCTTGCCGGTGTCCTCCTCGAGGTGGGCGCGCACGATACCCACGCGGCTGCCGTCCGCCAGCTCGAGCCAGCCCCCCACGTTGATCGGCTGGTCGTACTGGCTGACCTGATAGTCCTTCGGCATGTCCGGATAGAAGTAGTTCTTCCGGTGGAAGATCGACGGCTTCACCTCGCAGTGCAGGGCGCTCCCGATCCGCATGGCGTACTCGACCGCCCGTACGTTCAGGACGGGCAGCGACCCGGGCAGGCCGAGGCAAACGGGACACACGTTGGTGTTCGGCTCGTCGCCGAAGGCGTTCCGGCAGCTGCAGAACAGCTTGGTGAGCGTCCTCAGCTCGCAGTGGACCTCGAGGCCGATGACCGGCTCGTAGGCGCCGCCAGCGGGGTCGGACGAGTCGGACGCAGGCGAGACAGGCACCCTCACCTCGCCGAGACCCGAGGCGCCGACAGGACGGGCGCGGCCCGCTCGACGGCGGCGGCGGCCTGGAACATGACCGACTCGCCGAGCGCCGGTGCGAGAACCTGGATGCCGATCGGCAAGCCCGCACCGTCACAACCGAACGGGACACTGATCCCGGGATGGCCGGCGAGATTGGCGGGAACGGTGCACAGGTCCGACAGGTACATGGCCCACGGGTCGTCGACCTTGTCGCCGATCGCGAAGGCGGTGGTGGGCGTGGTGGCCCCGAGCAGCACGTCGTGACGCTGATAGGCGCCGGCGAGCGCCTCCAAGATGAGCGTCCGAACCTTCTGGGCCTGCCCGTAGTAGGCGTCGTAGTAGCCCGCCGACAACGCGTACGTGCCGAGCATGATCCGCCGCTTCACTTCTGCGCCGAAACCGGCGGCGCGGGTGGCCGCGTTCATCTGCTCGACGTCGTCGGCGTCGACGCGCAACCCGTAGCGCACGCCGTCGTAGCGGGCCAGGTTCGACGACGCCTCCGCCGGCGCCAGGAGGTAGTACGCGGGCAGCCCGAGCCGGAGCTCGGGCACGGTGCACTCCTCCACCTTGGCACCCGCCGCCGACAGGGCTTCGGCCGCCTGGCGCACACTCGCCTGGATGGCCCCGTCGACGTCATCGAGCAGCTCGGCGACGACCCCGACACGCAGCCCTCCGACGCCCTCTTCGACCGCGTTCAGCGTGCGTGGCGGCGGGCGCTCGAGCGACGTGGAGTCACGAGGGTCGTGCCCGCCGATGGCGTCGTACACCGCGGCAGCGTCCGCCACGCTGCGGGTGAGCGGGCCGATCTGGTCCAGCGAGCTGGCGAACGCCACGAGCCCGTAGCGCGACACCGCCCCGTAGGTGGGCTTCATGCCCACGACCCCGCACAGCGAAGCCGGCTGGCGGATGGAGCCGCCGGTGTCCGAGCCCAGGCCCACGGCGACGAGCCCGGCGGCGACCGCCGCGGCCGACCCGCCCGAGGACCCCCCGGGCACGCGGCCCGGATCGTAGGGATTGCGGGTGGGGCCGAACGCCGAGTTCTCGGTGGACGACCCCATGGCGAACTCGTCCAGGTTGGTCTTGCCCACCACCACCGCGCCGGCGGCGCGCAGCCGCTCGACGACGGTGGCGTCATACGGAGGACGCCACCCCTCGAGGATGCGCGACGAGCACGTGGTGGGCACGCCCCGCGTGCAGAGGTTGTCCTTCAGCGCGACGGGGACACCGGCGAGCGGGCCGGCGTCTCCGTGCGACGCCACGATTTGGTCGACACGGTCAGCTCGTTCGAGCGCCTCGTCGTCGAGGACGGTGACGAAGGCGTGCAGCTCGCCGTCGAGTCGCCCGATGGCGTCGAGGCAGCGCTCGACGACCGAGCGCGCCGTGTCGTCGCCGGTGCGTACGCGCCGGGCGATGTCGAGCGCGGTCGTGCCCGAGACGTTCGAGCCGCCGGAGCCACCCGCGCCGCCCATGTCGCCGGTGCCGGCTGCTGTCACGGGGCCTCGCCGAGGATGCGCGGCACCCGAAACCGGCCGTCCTCCGCAGCGGGCGCCATGGCGAGCACCTCCGCGCGGTCGAGTGAGGGCCCGGGCTCGTCGGCACGCATGACGTTGCGCAACGGCAGAGGGTGCGCGGTCGGGGCCACGCCGCTCGTGTCGAGGGCGGCCACGGCGGCGGCGTGCTCGAGCACGGTGGCGAGCTGGCCCGCGAACGTGTCGAGCTCGGCGTCGGTCAGCGCGATGCGCGCCAGACGCGCCACGTAGGCCGCGTCCTCCCGCGTCAAGTGGGGCTCGTGTCCCATCAGCCCGCCTTCCCCACCACCGACCGGTCGCCCGATTCCTGGCCGAGCACGGCGCGGGCGAACGCGACGGCGCGCTCGATCACGACAGGGGCGTCGTGGTCGAGGGTCGCCACGTGGTAGCTGCGTTCGAGCCAGACCCGCTCCACCGGCCCCGACGCATGCGCCTCGAGGAAGTCGCCGGAGGACGACGGGACCACGTGGTCGTTGCGGCTCGACAGGAGGAGCACCGGGCAGGCGAGGTCGCCGAGGTGGGCGGCCACGTCGTCGATGCCCTCGAACAGCGACAGCACGGGCGCGATCGGCGTCCCCGGATACGCGAGCTCCTCGGCGCCCTCCTTGGCGATGTCGGAGCCGACGGCGGGGGCGACCGCTGTTCCCGTCTCGAGCGCACCCCGCAGCACGGCGCGGAAGTCCTCGGCCGGCGGTTCGACGAACGGGTTCACCACCGCGATGCCCTTGATCTCGGGATGGTGCTCGGCCAGCCAGCACGCCAACGTGCCGCCCATGGACAGCCCGAACAGGGCGACCTCGTCGCAGCGCCCCGCCAGCTCGGTGTAGGCGGCCTCAGCGGCGTTTCGCCAGTCGGACCACGTCGTGGCGAGCATGTCCTCGATCGCGGTCCCATGGCCGGGCCACAGCGGCAGCTCGACCGTGAACCCGTCGGCGGCGAGCGCTTCGGCCACGGGCCGCAGGGACTGGGGGTTGCCCGTGAACCCGTGCAGCACCAGCACCCCGGCTCGGCCGGCACGGTGTGAGAAGGGCTCGGCTCCGGGAAGAACAGGGGCGGTCACGTCGGAATGCTAACGGCGTGCTGGCACCCGGGCGCCACACCGGGTGACCTCCTTGGTCGGCGGTAGCCCGATCAGCGACACTGGAACGAAGGAGGTGCCGTGGGGGCAGTCGGCCTGTTGTTCCGAGCCGAGGCGCGTCGCCGATGGCGCTCGTGGCTCGCGCTCGCCGCGCTGATCGCGCTCGTCGGCGGCCTCGTCCTGGCGGCGACCGCGGCCGGGCGGCGGACGGCGACCGCGTTCCCGCGTTTCGTCGCCGCGTACGGGTTCGACGCCGGCGCGTTCAATGCCACGCCGCTGCCGGGTCTCGCCAAGCTGCCCGAGGTCGCCAGGGTCGTCGACTCGCCGAATTGGCCCAGCGGCCAGCCCACCTGCGACTGCACCCACCCCATCAACTCGAACCTGAACTTCAGTGTCGAGGCGATCGCGGCAGCCGACCTGCCCAGGGTCGCGAAGCTCGTCTCTGGTCGTCTGCCCGACGACTCGAAGCCGGACGAGGTGCTGGCGTCGTTCACGCTGCAGCGCGACAACGGCGTGCACGTCGGCACGGTGATCCACATCCCGTTCTACACCCCGTCGCAAGCGGCGGCTCTCTTCAGCAATACGAGCGCCCCGGTCCCCCCACAAGGGCCGACGGTCGCGATGCGGGTGGTGGGGATCGAAGCCTCCGAATCGGAATTCCCGTCGGGCGGCACGACCACGTACGACATCTATACGACGGCGGCGTTCTCCCGCTCCCTCGCACCGAGGACCGTG
Organism: Acidimicrobiales bacterium; assembly: GCA_035294855.1. Lineage (GTDB taxonomy): Bacteria > Actinomycetota > Acidimicrobiia > Acidimicrobiales > UBA8190 > DATGKD01. The sequence continues at coordinate 11,053 of DATGKD010000265.1, read as the reverse complement.
GTCTTCCCGTCGTACTACGTGCGACTGCGCCATGGCGCGGACGACATCCCCCGCTTCGAGAGCGACGCCGCGGCCCTCGGTGCCCTGTCGACGTTCAACCAGGACGGCCCGGCTGCCTCGGTGCAGGGCTCCATCCACCCCCAGGCGGTCGGATGGTGGGTTCTCGCCGTGCTGGCGGGCCTCGCCGGAGTGGCGGTGATGGCCCAGGCACTCGCCCGCCAGAACATCGTGGAGAGCGAGGAGTATCCGACGATGGCCGCACTTGGCGCGTCGCCCAACCAGCTCGCCCTCCTCGCCATGGGGCGCACCTCGGCGGTGGCGCTCACCGGTGCGATCGGGGCAATGGTGCTCGCCTTCGTGCTCTCGCCGCTCACGCCGGTGGGCGAGGCCCGAGTCGCCGAACCGTCCACCGGGCTCGCGTTCGACCCGATGGTCCTGTTGCTCGGCGCGCTCGCCCTCGTCGTCGAGGTCGTCCTGCTCGGCGTGTGGCCGGCACTGCGCGCCAGCCGCGTCCAGCGCGCGCAAGACCAGGAACCGAGATCACGACCGTCGGTGCTCGTCACCCAGCTCGCCGCCGCGGGCGCACCACCCGCGGCGGTGGTGGGGGTCCGCCGTGCCGTGGAGCGCGGCCGCGGCCGGGCGACGGTCCCGGTGGGCACGGCGATGTTGGGCACCGTCGTGGCGGTGACGGCACTGGTCGGCACGGCTGTCTTCGGGTCCAGCCTTTCGCACCTGACCTCCACGCCCGCGCTGTACGGGGACGACTACCAGATCTTCTTCAGCGGCTTCGGCCCCGCCGCCCAACAGGAGAACGCCACCGTGCTCGATGCCCTGCAGCACGACAGCGCCATCTCCCGCGTCATGATCGGCGCGCCACAGGAGATCTCGGTCCGAAAGACGGAGATCCTCATGGTGGCGTTGACGCCGATCCGAGGTCCGGTCCTCATCTCGACGATCGACGGCCGGTTCCCCGCGAGCGACGACCAGATCGCGCTCGGCACCACGACGATGCACCGGTTGGGCGTCCATATCGGCTCGGTCATCCCGGTGACCGTGCAGCTGCCGTCCGGAGGCGCGCACACCGCCTCCTACCGGGTGGTCGCGCGCGTCGCCATTCCGAGCGACGTGGGAAGCGGGGGCCTCGGCACGGGTGGCGCTCTCACCATCGCCGGTTTCGAACGCAACGTGTGCCCGTCGGGACCGTCGCAGGCATCCTGCCGGAGAGCGTTCGGCCAGCACCTCCCTATCGCTGTGCTGGCCAGCGCCGTGCCCGGTCCCGAGGGCGAGGCGGCCGTCGCCCACTATCTCCACGAATACCCGTTCGCGGCGCGAGGTCCAATCACCCCAACATCGCTCGTGAACTTCGGGGAGGCGGTGAACTTCCCCTTGATCCTGGGTGCCATGTTGGGGGTGTTCGGGGCGGCGACGCTGGCACACCTTCTCGTCGTGAGCGTGACCCGGCGCCGGCGCGAGATCGGCCTGCTGCAGGCGCTCGGCTTCGTCCGGAGCCAGCTGGGCGCGGCGGTGTGCTGGCAGGCGACGACCGTCGCCGCAGTGGGCATCGTCATCGGCGTCCCACTGGGGGTCATCGCGGGCGTGGCCGTCTGGAGGGCGTTCGCCACCAACCTGGGTGTCGTGCCGGTCGCCTCGATCCAGATCTGGTTGCTGGCCGCACTGGGAGCGGGCGTCCTTGTCGTCGCGAACCTGCTCGCCGTGATACCGGCGATCGCCTCGACCAGGTCCCGCCCCGCCGCGGCGCTGCGCTCCCTGTGAGCCGCTCCTTCCACGGACGCCCTTCGGGTGGTCCACACCCAAGATCGCCATCCGGGCACGGCGGGTATGGTGAGCCCGCCCGCAGCATGGTCGGTTGACACCGGGCGCAGCGGCACATCGGACACATCGGACACATCGGACACATCGGCACATCGGCACATCGGCACATCGGCACATCGGACACATCGGCACGTCGGGCAAACCGGAGCAACAGGGAGCAGACCGCACATGGCGCAGTACCCGTTCTTGAGCGACGACTGGGTGGACGAGGCGCGCAAGATCCGTTCGGAGTACGAGGGCCGCGCGGGGACGGTCCCCCACCAGATGAAGATGAACCTCGTCATCACCGAGGTGCCGTTCGGCGAAGGGTCACTGGACGCCCACATGGACACCACCGACGGCACCCTCTACCTCGAGACGGGGCACATCGACCCGGTCGACCTCAAGGTCACGCTCGACTACGGCACCGCCAAGGCGATCCTCGTCGACGGCAACCCCCAGGTGGGCATGCAGGCGTTCATGGCCGGCAAGGTCAAGGTCGAGGGGGACATGGCCAAGCTGATGATGATGCAGGGCGTCCCCCAGGATGCGACTGCCGCCGAGGTCGCCCAGCGGCTCCGCGACATCACCGCGTAGGAGAGACCTCCCCGCCGCTGCCCGCCAGCTGCGTCACAGGACGGGCGGCGGCGCGGCCGTCCACGTCGGGGCGGGTGGCGTCTGTCTCCACATCGGCGTCCACCAGGATCGCGGGCTGACGTTCGGCCTCGTCCACGGGCTCGAGCACCAATGTCGGTTCGGCCGTTCGCACGGTGGAGCGCGACAGGGAAGCGGCGATGACGCCGAGGACGGCGACGGCCCCGCCCACGAGATACGCCGTGTGGAACGACCCGAGCAGCGCGCCCGCCGACCGGCCGTGGTCGGCGGAGACCTGCACGGTCTGCATCACCTGGATCCCCGCGACGGTCCCCACCTGGTTCATGAGCTGTTGGGAGCCGCTCGCCGTCCCGAGGTCCTCGAGGTCGAATTCGTTCGAGACCATGGACGACAGCGAGGGCGACGCCACCCCGAGCCCCACGCCCGAGAGCACGAGCGCCACCTCGACGAAGACCAGACCGGTCGAGTGGCCGGCGAGGGCGAACGCACCCATGGACAGCGCCACTGCGCTCGTGCCCACGACGGCCGAGGTGCGCTCCCCGATGCGCACCGCGACGTAGCCCGCGATCGGGGCGATCGCCGAGAACACGATCGGCCGCGGCAGCACCAGGAACCCCACGGCGGACTGGTTGTGCGCGTAGCCGTACACCTTCTCCAGGAGCAGGGGCGTGAGGAAGAACGCTCCCAGGTAGCCGAAGTTGGCGCATGTCTGGGCCGCAATGGGGAAGGCGAAGTTCCGGCGCCTGAGGTAGTGCGGCGCGAAGACGGGATCGGGCGCCCGGCGCTCGACGAAGCCGAAGGTGACTGCGGCCACGGGAACCAGCACGAACGACACGAGCACGACGGGGCTCGTCCACCCCCAGCCCGGACCCCGGTTCAGCCCGAAGAGCAATGCGCCGACGCACAACGCCAGTGACCCCGCTCCCGCCCAGTCGAGCTGTACGTCGCCCCGCTTGACCTCCCGCCGCCCGGCGGCGCGCTCGGGCAGCACGGCCACGGCCAGCAGCGTGGCGATGAGCAGGAGCGGCATCTGGAGGACGAACATCCACCGCCACCCGAACACCTGGATGACGGGCCCACCCACGGCCACGCCCACGACGGGGCCGCCCGCGCCGACGAGCGACCAGAAGCCGAGCGCCTTCACCCGGTCGTGCTTGTGGAAGACCGACAGCACGAGCGCCATCGACGCGGAGCCGATGGACGCGCCGACCGCGCCGCCGAGCGTCCGCGCCAGGATGAGCACCCCCGCATTGGGCGCGGCCGCGGACAGCGCGGCGATGCCGATCTCGGCGGTGACGCCGATGAGGAACACCCGTCGCTGCCCGAACACGTCACCGGCCTTGCCGACGAGCGGAGCGAGGATGCCGAACGCGAGCATCGGACCCGTCACCGTCCAGGTGACGGTGGCCTCGCTCACCTTGAGGCCGTGCGCCACCTGGGGCAGCGCCACCACGAACACCGTGAAGAGCAGGTTGGTGGCGAGCAGGCCCGACAAGGCCACCCACAGCACCCACCACTGGTAGCGGGGGCTCGCGGCCGCCCGGGCGCCGAGCGCGGTGCGGAACGAGTGCAACGGCCCTGAGCCGGGGCGCTCCTCGCCGGAGGGCGTCTCGGATGTGGTCACGGCCGCCCCAGGCTACCCGTGGCCTGGAACCGCCCGACCGGGGACGTCAGCGCGCGTCAGCTCACTGCATGTCGGTGATGGACGGGCTCGCTCGACGGGCAGGTTGTGCTCAGGCGAAGGGCGGCGGGCTCACTCGAAGAGCGACGGCACCTCTTTGGCGAGCTCCTCGACGGTCCACCGGCCGTCGCGCTGGATGGTGGTCGTCATCGTCCACGGTTGGAAGGCGCGGACCTGTCCGCCCTGGACAAACAGGACTCTGCCGGTGAGCGGGCACGACTCGGTGGCGAGGTAGGCGACGAGCGGCGAGATGTTGGCGGGGTCCCACACGTCGAACGTCCCCGGGTCCGAGGGCGCCTTGACGATGTCTCCGAGCCCCGGCGTCTGCACGGTCATGCGGGTGCGGGCCGCCGGGGCGATGGCGTTCACCCTCACGCCGTAGCGCCCGAGCTCCTGGGCAGCGATCACGGTGAACGCGCCGACGCCGGCCTTCGCCGCGCCGTAGTTCGTCTGGCCCGGGTTGCCGAGGAGGCCCGAGGTCGACGACGTGTTCACGATCGATGCGCTCACGTCCCGACCGTCCTTCACGCGCTCGCGCCAGTACGCGGCGGCGTGACGGGTGGGGACGAAGTGGCCCTTCAGGTGAACGTGGATGACCGAGTCCCATTCGGCTTCGGACATGTTCACGAGCATCTTGTCCCGGAGGATCCCAGCGTTGTTGACCAGGACGTGCAGGTCGCCGAACGCCTCGACGGCCGCGTCGATCAGCTGGCGGCCACCGTCCCAGTCGGCGATGTCGTGGGCGCTGGCGATTGCCTCCCCGCCCATCGCCTCGATGTCGTCCACGACCTGCTGCGCCGGCGTACGGTCGTCGCCCGATCCGTCCACGGCTCCGCCCAGGTCGTTGACGACCACCTTGGCGCCCTCCGCGGCGAAGAGCAGCGCGTGCTCTCTTCCGATGCCGCGGCCTGCCCCCGTGATGACCGCCACCCGCCCGTCGAGCGAACCCATGTCGCCCCCTTTTCGTTCTTCTCCGTGACCGGCCCGGAGGCCCCCCTCGGGATCGACAACGTTGGCAGGACGACGGAGAGGGGTCAAGAAAGACCGCTGGGCGTTCGGGAGCGAGCGTCGTGAGCGCTTGAGGAGACAGCTGTCAGACCGTGCTGTCAGACCGTGCTGTCAGACGGCCAGGTCACCGCGCTCGAGTGCTCCCGCGGAGGCGGCCCGATACGGCGCGACCACCCGGCGGACCTCGGCATGCTCCCCCGCCACGAGCACGTACTCGACGTTACGGAGTCGCCCCACCGTGCCGACACGCTTCCCCGCCGGGTTGTGGATGCCGATGCGGGCGCCCACGTACCTGGTGGAGGGGAAGGCCAGGACCTCGACATGGCCGCGCACCCGGCACACCTCGACGAGGGTTTCCAGGTCCACCCAGGACTCGTCGTTGTACGACAGGACGAGCAACCGGGCCCGGACGTCGCGCACCACCTGCGCCAGGGCGTCGGGCATGGTGCGGCGCGAGTTGAAGGCGCTGCGCGGCCCGTCGCGCACCTCGGTGCGCTTGCAGGCGACGCCGTAGTGCTCAGGAGCGTCCCAGGCGACGATCGTCTCCCAGATGTGGTAGTTCGCCTCGTAGCGGTGCTGGTTGTAGGGAGGATCGAGGTACGCCAGGTCGAACTCCCCGAGGGCTGACGCCAGGGTGCACGCGTCGCCGCGGACCGCCCGGCCTGGGCCGGCCAAGATGCTCGGGGCGCGCAGCTCGAGCTGGTTGAACGACCGGGCCGACCACCGCTTGACGTACGCCATCTGGACCCCGGTCGTGGAGTCGACGCGGTCGGCGGCCTCGAGAAGGCTCGTGAGCAGGACGGGCTCCAGCACGCTGCCCCGGTGGTGTCGGTGGATGGCGTCGCGAACGGCGTCGATGCGCTCGCCGTTGGCCGGCTGGAAGAAACGCGCCTGCCGGCAGAAGACCTCGGTGACGTAGCCGGGACGGCCCGGGACCGCGTTGAGCTCGGCGATCGCGCCGTGCAGTGCGTGCTCGTCGAACGTGGACGCGTCCGTCGCCACGTAGCACTCGGCGAGGGTGGTGGCGCAGCGCGCGGCGTCGACCGCGGTCACCTCGGCGCCGGCGGATTTGAAGGCCTGGGCCACTCTCGTCGTGCCGGTGAACAGGTCGAGCGCGCGTCGCGCCCGGGCGCGACGCGCCAGGTCGGCCAGGACCGGCACCAGGCGGCGCTTCGAGCCCAGGTACTTGATCATGTGTGGATCACGTGTGGGGGGTCATCCGCGGTCACCGTCCGAGTCGCCGGTCCCGCCGGCGTCGCCGGTGTCAGCGTTCCCCGCCGTGGCGAGCAGGTCGGCCACCTCGGCGTCACTCACCTGGTGGAAGTCGAGGTACCACTCGCTGATCCCGAAGAAGCGCTCGGTCTCTTCGACGCACACGACCTCGTCGGCGACTCTCCGGAGAGCCGCCACGGCGGCCGGGGGGCCGACCGGCACCGCCAGGACGACCGAAGCCGCGCGCCGACGGCGCATGACCTCGACCGCCGCCCGCGCCGTGAAGCCGGTGGCGAGGCCGTCGTCGACCACGATGGCGGTCCGTCCCTCGACGGCGACGGGCGGACGGTCGCCGCGGTAGGTGCGGAGGCGACGGTCGAGCTCCTGTCGTTCGCGTGCGGCCACGGCGTCGATCACCTCGGACGGCACGCGCAGCTGCGCGACGAGCTCCTCGTTGACCAGACGGACACCCTCCTCGCCGATGGCGCCCAGGCCCAACTCGGGCTGCTCGGGGTGGCCCAACTTCCGCACCACCACGACGTCGAGGGGTGCCGGCAGCGCTCGGGCTATCTCGAAGGCGACCGGGACGCCGCCCCGGGCCATGCCGTTCACCACGGGGTCGGGCAGGGCGCGCTCCTCGAGGAGCTGTGCCAGGCGCCGGCCGGCGTCGCTACGGTCGTCGAACGCCATCTGAGCTGTCCGTGTGCGGCGCGTCAGGGCGCTCAGTTCCGCTGCTGACGGCTCAGCCGGCGGAACCACCAGTCGGGATCGCGGGCGTGCGCATGGAAGTGGTCGGGGATCTGGCGCATCGTGCCGTCGACCGACCAGGTCCCTTCGCCGAGGACGGCGTCCGCCGCCCTGCCCAGCTGTTCGAGCATGTGCTCGCGTGCTTCGGCCGGCGGGTCGGTGCCGTGCTCGCGCCACACCACCATGGGAACGGCGCAGATCTCGCAGTCCGCCACCCAGCACACGTCGTCCTCGTGGTACCAGGTGGTGATGCGAGCCGCCTGGCAGAGTTCGCAGTCGGCCACCGGCTACCGGCGCGGAGACGGGCCCAGGGGCATGGCCCCCCGGGCTGCCACTGCCGCGACCCCTATCGCCACGCCGCTACCTGCTGTAGAGCGTGACCGTCGTGCCCGGGAGCACCGACGTCCCCGCTGCGGGGTCGCTCAGGAAGACGTGCCCGGAGAGCGATCCGCCGCCGCTCACCGGGTTGAGTCCCAACCCTTGGAGCTCGCCGATCGCCTGGGTCACGGTGGCACCGTAGAGATTCTGCGGAATCGTCACGGGTTGCGGCCCCTTGGAGACGTCGATGGTGATCGTCGTACCGACCGGCACCGGGTTCTTCGGGTTCCAGTCGATCACCTGCCCGTTCGGGACGGTTGAGCTGTAGTCCTGGGTACACGTGGCGTTGAGCTGGAGCGCCTGCAAAGTGGCGGTCGCTGCCTGGCAGGTCGATCCGGCCAGCGAGGGCACGCTCACGATCGGCGGACCCGAGGAGATGATCACCGACACCGTGGTCCCCCAGATCGCCTGGGTCTTGGGGTTCCAGTCGATGACGGTTCCCTTGGCGATGGTCGTCGAGTTCTGGTACGTGCAATTAGCGGTGAGGTGAACCGGGGCGAGCGCAGCGGTGACCCCCGGACAGTCGTTGGTGATCGCCGCCAGCGACGGCACGGGCTCCGGGGGCGGGCCCGAGGACAGCACCACCTGCACGATGCTCCCCTCCTTCATCTTCGTTCCCGGGCCCGGGATCTGGCGGAGGATGATCCCGGTGGCCACGGTGGTCGAGTACCGGTGGTTCACCTCGGCCACGTGCAACTTGTCGCGGTGCAGCTTGGTGTTCGCCGCGTCGGGGGTGAGGCCGACGATCGCCGGGAGCTTGTGGCTGGGCACGAGCAGCTTGGTGGTGTGCAGGGCGAAGGCCACGCCTCCGCCGGCCAGACCGGCGACCAGGACGCAAATGGCAGCGACCAGGGGCCAGCGCCGCCGGCGCCGGCGGGCGGCGAGCGCCTCGTCGGTGAGGCCCACCGCGGCGGCGATGGCCAGCATGTCGGGGTCCTCGCCACGTCCCAGGGCGCGCTTCGACCCCGTCGGGGGACGCGCCTGCATGCCGTGCTCGGTGAGGTCCGGGGCGCGCGGCGACGAGGGCGCCAGGCGTGGCAGGACCAGGCCGCCTCCACCGGGTCCCGCGAGCGGCAGCCGCTCGGGCTTGGGGAGCTCCTCCGCGAGCGCCCGCAAGCGAGTGGCGAACTCGGCGGCGTCGATGCGGTCGCCGGGCTCCGGTTCTGCGGCCGCGTCGAGCAGTTCGGCAAGCGGGCCGAGGGCGTCATGTCCGGGGAGACGCTCCCCGACGCGCGCCATGAGTGTCGACAAGGTGGTGTCGGCGGTGAACGGCACGACACCGGTGACCGATTCGTACAGGACGAGCGCGAGCGAATAGACGTCCGCGCGTCCGTCGACGCGGTGCCCGAGGGCCTGTTCGGGTGCGGCGTAGCGCGCCGTCCCGACCGTCGCACCGGCCGGTTCGGTCAGTGCGGCCTCGGCGAGCGCGCGCGCCAACCCGAAGTCGGCGACGCGCAACCTTCCCTCGGTGTCGAACAGGAGGTTCGCCGGCTTGACGTCGCGATGCACGAAGCCGCGCCCATGGGCGAACGACAGAGCCTCCGCGGCCTGTGCGCCCACGGCCACGGCCTGCGAGACGCTGAGCCTGCGGTCTTCGTCGAGCATGTCCCTCAGCGAGCCTCCGCCGAGGAACTCGAGCACGAGGAACGGCCCGCGGTCGTCCTCTCCCCAGTCGTAGACGGCGAGCACGTGCGCGTGCGCCAGGGCAGCGGCCGCCTGGGCCTCGGAGCGGAAGCGGCGGAGGAACGCGCCATCGGCGACCAAGGCAGGGTGGAGCACCTTGATGGCCACTCTGCGTTGCAACGAAATGTCGAAGGCCGCGTAGACGTTCGCCGAGGCACCGCTTCCGAGCGCGGCCTCGATGCGATAGCGGTCGGCGAGGACGCGACCGATGGATTCGGTGATCGTCGACATTGGCCCTCGATCCAGGCTACCGACGGTGTGACGACGATCGGTGGACGGCGAACACGGACGGCACAACAACCACTGCCGTCCGCGACATCACTGCCATTCGACCGCCACCATCAGCGGGAATCGGTTTGCTGCGCAGGGTGTTGGCGACCGCCGCCACTCTGCGCGCGCCCACCGAGCACGCCGATTCGCTGACCCACCGGCTCCCTGTGGCGCCAGTTGACCACAGCACCAAGGCCGAGCCGCGGATCGGGGACCCGCGGCGCAACGCTGCGGCGAACCTTCAGGACGTCGGCAGCTCTCCGGTGGCGAGCAACTCGTCGAAGCTCGATCCGTCGACCACCGGGATGCCGAGCGACTCCGCCTTCTGCAGCTTCGACTGTCCTGGGTCTGTCCCGACCACCACAGCCCACGTCTTCGCGGACACGCTACCCGGTGACTTGCCCCCTCGGGCGATGATCGCCTCCTCGGCTTCTTCGCGCGAGTAGCCCTCGAGGCCACCGGTCACCACGACCGATTTGCCCTCGAGCGTCTGGGGCAACTCGATCACAGCGCCGGCTCCGGCCCCAGCGCCCGCAGCCGCAGCACCGCCTCCGGCACCGGCACCGACACCGACACCGACACCGACACCGACACCGACACCGGCACCGGCACCGGCTCCGGCACTCCGACCACTCCCCGCCCCGGGCTCTGTGAAGTTCACCTCCGCCTCGCGCAACTTGTCGATGACGGCGCGGTTGGCCTCGAGGCCCAGGAACTCGACGACGCTGTCGGCGATCACGGGCCCGACACCTCCGGTCACCGCGACCAGCTCGACCGACGCCTCCATCAGCACGTCGAGGCTCCCGAACGCCCGCGCCAGGGCGCGCGCCCCGGTCGGGCCGAGATGGCGAATGCCCAGTCCCACCAACAACCGGTGAAGCGGACGCGCCTTCGAGCGTTCGATGGCCCCGAGAAGGTTGTCGACCGACAGGTCGCCGAACCGCTCGATCACGATGAGCGGCTCCGGGCGCAGCATGTAGATGTCGCCCGGGTCCACGAGCAGCCCCTGTTCCACGAGCTGCACCACGCGCTTTTCGCCCAGCCCTTCGATGTCCATGGCCCCCCGCGACGCGAAGTGCACGATGCGTTGCACGCGCTGCGCCGGGCACTCGAGGTTCGTGCAGAAGGTGTCGCTCTCGCCGGGGAGACGGACGAGCGGGCTCCCGCAACTCGGGCACTCGGTGGGGAATTTCCACCGGCGGGTGCGCGGCGGCCGCAGCGAGACCACCGGTCCGACCACCTCGGGAATGACGTCACCCGCCTTCCGCACCACCACCGTGTCGCCGGGCCGGACGTCCTTCAGCCGCACCTGGTCCTCGTTGTGCAGCGTGGCGAGGCCCACGGTCGACCCGCCGACGAACACCGGCTCGAGCTCGGCAAAGGGCGTGGCGCGGCCCGTGCGACCGATCGACACCATGATGCGCAGGAGCTTCGTCGTGCGCTCCTCAGGCGGGAACTTGAACGCGATCGCCCAACGCGGCGCGCGCGACGTGGAGCCCAGGCGGCGCTGCAACGACAGGTCGTCGACCTTGACGACGCACCCGTCGATCTCGAAGTCGAGGTCGTGGCGGTGCTCCTCCCAGTGGCGGCAGTAGGCCTCCACGTCGGCCCGGCCCGTCTTGAGCTGGATCTGCGGCTCCACGAGAT
>DATGKD010000264.1:0-17982 GCA_035294855.1 Acidimicrobiales bacterium | reverse complement strand
GTGACGAGCGCGAGCACGGCGGTCGCCACCGCCACGCCGACGACCCCGATCGATCGCGGTGACCGCGCGTCACTCGAGCGTTTGGTGATCCCCGGCATGCCCCCTACCTGTTCGTCATCGCCGATTTGCCAGCGGCGAGATGATCGACGGGCGCACGCTACGCCCGGCCGCCCGACGACGAGGCGACGGTCAGAGGCGCTCGAGGATGGTGCCGGTGGCGAGCGCGCCGCCGCAGCACATGGAGACGAGGGCGAGGTTGGCGTCGCGGCGCTCGAGCTCGTGCAGGGCGGTCGTGATGAGCCGGCTGCCGGTGGAGCCCACGGGATGGCCCAGCGCGATGGCGCCGCCGTTGACGTTCACCTTGTCCCAGTCGGCGCCGTGGACCTTCTGCCACGAGCAGACCACCGATGCGAACGCCTCGTTCACTTCGAAGATGTCGATGTCGTCCATCGTCATGCCGGCCTTGGCGAGCACGCGCTCGGTGGCGGCGATGGGCCCGTCGAGGTGCAGGTAGGGGTCCGAGCCGACGAGGGCCTGCGCGACGATGCGCGCCCGGGGCCGGAGCCCCGCAGACTTGGCGCGGTCCTCCGACATCCACAGCACGGCCGCGGCGCCGTCCGAGATCTGCGACGAGGTGCCGGCCGTGTGGATGCCGTCGGGCACCACGGGCTTGAGCGCGGCGAGACCCTCGGCGGTCGTCTCACGCAGGCCCTGGTCGCGCTGGACGATCTGGCGCTCGCCGGTGGGGCCGTCCGGCCCGACGACGGGGGCCTCGATGGGGACCACCTCGCGTTCGAAGCGTCCCTCCTCCCAGGCGCGCGCCGCCTTCTTCTGCGACGCCAAACCGAGGGCGTCGATGTCCTCCCGGCTGATGCCGTACTTCTTCGCAATGCGTTCCGCCGCCCCGAACTGGTCGGGCATGTCCCACGGCCAGTCGTCGGGTCGGGAGCTCCCCGGCCCGTTGTAGACGTTCACGCCGAGCGGCACGCGGCTCATCGCTTCGACGCCGCAGCCGATGCCGACCTCGATGGCGTCCGCGGTGATGAGGTTGGCCACGAAGTGGTTGGCCTGCTGCGCCGAACCGCACTGGCAGTCGACGGTGGTGGCGGCGACCTCGTAGGGCATGCCCTGGCTCAGCCAGGCGTTGCGGGTGACATTGGAGGCCTGCTCGCCCGCCTGCGTGACGCAACCGCCCACGATCTGCTCGACGTCAGAGGGGTCGATGCCCGAGCGCTTCACCACCTCGACCTGCGCGGCCGCGAGGAGCTCGGCGGGATGGAAGCCCGACAACCATCCGTTGCGCTTGCCGATCGGCGTGCGCACCGCCTCGACGATCACCGGTCGTGCCATGGGTCACCTCCGAGAGTCGCGCGGCGACCCGACAAAGCCCCGCCGCGCACCGAGATGCCCGCAGTATAGAACCTGTTCTACCCGGTCGTACCGGGCCACGACCCCCGAGAGCGTTGTGCGCGCGCCAGTACAGTGAGCGCACTGTCCTTCTCGAAGATCGGCCTTCTCGAAGGTCCGGTCGTCACGGAAGAACAGGTCGAAGAGAGACCAGGTCGAAGACCGGGCCGGGCGAGGGAGAAAGGCCATGCAGGTCACGATCATCGGTGGCGGCAGCTACCAATGGGCGCCGAACCTCATCACCGACCTTTTCGGCGTTCCCTCGTTGGCGGGACTCCACCTGGTCCTCGAGGACATCGACCCGGCGCCCCTGGAGAAGATGGAGGCGCTCGCCCGCCTGGCGGACGAGCGGCTCGGGTCCAAGGCGACGGTCGAGACCACCACCGACCAGCGCCGTGCCCTCGAGGGAGCCGATTTCGTCGTGGTCACGATCTCGACGGGCGGGTTCGAGTCCATGACCGTGGACCTCGACGTCCCCGCGCGCCACGGCATCCACCAGTCGGTGGGCGACAGCGTGGGGCCCGGGGGAATCAACCGGTCTCTGCGCAACATCCCCGTGCTCGTGGGCATCGGCCGCGACATGGAGGAGTGTTGCCCCGACGCCTGGCTCCTCAACATCACGAACCCGATGAGCGCACTCACGCGGGCGGTGTGCCGGGAGACGCGAATCAAGACGGTGGGCCTGTGCCACGAGGTCGGGAACTTTTCCATGGACCTCGCCATCGCCTTCGGCAAGGCCCACACCGCGGTGCGCCCGGTGGTCGCGGGTGTCAACCACTTCCCTGTGGTCTGCGAGCTCGATGTCGACGGCGCCGACGGCCTCGAGATGCTGAGGGAGATGGTCGACGAGCTTGGCGGCCTCGACGCACTGCGCCCGGGTCCGGGCCGGGAGGAGGGAGAGCCGTTCTCGAAGGCGGACTTCGCGCAGCGCCACCTCCTCAAGTTGACGCTGCTCGAGCGCTTCGGGGCCATCCCCGCGGCCGGGGACCGCCACCTGGCCGAGTTCATGCCGTCGGTCCTCACCGACGAGTCCGGTTGGGGGGAGGCGTGGGGCATCGAGCTCACCCCGATCGCCCGACGCGAGCAGCACCAGACGGAATACATCGCCGAATTGGACGCGGTGTTGTCGGGCGCCGCCGAGTTGAAGACGTGGGAATCGGGGGAGCTGGTGGCCCCTGTCATCGACTCGCTCGTGACCGGAGAGAAGCGCGAGCTACCGCTCAACCTCCCCAACACCGGCCAGGTCCCCGACCTCCCCGCCGACGCGGTAGTGGAGGCGATGTGCGTGGTGGACGGCGACGGCATGCGGGGCCGCGACGTGGCGCACCCGCCCGCAGCGCTCGCCGAGCTGCTGCGGCGGCACGCGGCGGTGCACGAGCTCACAGTGGAGGCTGCGGTGCGCGGCAACCGGGAATTGGCACGCGCCGCGTTCGCGCTCGACCCCCTGGCGGGCCGGGGTGACTGGCGCGACATCGACTCGATGGTCGACGAATTGCTGGCCGGCACCGCGGCGTGGCTGCCGCCGATGGCATGAAACTCGGCTTCGTGGGCCTCGGGGCGATGGGCCTGCCCATGACCCGCAACCTCGTGGAGGCCGGCCACGAGGTGTACGTCGCGTCGCGGAGCAGGCCGCCCGTGGACGAGGCCGTGGGCTTCGGCGCCATCGACGGTGGGACCCTCACCGACGTGGCCACAGCAGGCGAGGTCACCATCCTCTGTGTTCCCAATTCGCCGGACGTCGTGGACGTGCTCGACGGCATGCTGCCCGGACTGGGCCCCGGCAAGATCGTCGTCGACTGCTCGACGATCGACCCCGACGTCGAACGCTCCCAGCACGAGCGCGTGCGCGCCACGGGCGCGCACTACCTCGACGCGCCGGTCTCGGGCGGCACCGTCGGCGCCCAGAAGGGAACGCTGACGCTCATGGTGGGAGGCGACGCGGCGACGCTCGACGACGCGCGTCCCGCGCTCGAGCCGATGGCCGGCCTCATCGTGCACGTCGGTGGACCCGGCATGGGTCAGGTCGTCAAGCTTTGTAACAACCTCATCTACGCGGCGCAGATGGTGGCGACCGCCGAGGCGACCGCGCTGGCGCTGCGGTCGGGCGCCGACGCGACCAAGTTGCTCGAGGTGCTCGTGCACTCGACGGGCGACTGCACGGCGGTGCGGACGCGCCTGCCGGTCCCTGGCGTCGTGCCCGACAGCCCTGCTTCGAACGGTTGGCGCCCGGGCTTCATGACCGACCTCATGGCGAAGGACCTCGACCTGGCGCTCGGCTACGGCGCGGCGGCCGGTGTCTCCATGCCCGCAACCGCCGCGGCGCGTCAGGTCCTGACCGCGGCGTCGACCGCGGGGTACGGCCGTGAAGACTTTTCGGCTCTCGCCAAAGTGGTGCTCAGCCTGGCCGGATTGGCGTGACGTGGCGGCGCCCGATGCGCCCTCCGCCGCGCCCCACGACGGCCGTTTCGTGGCGCCCGCGCTGATCCTCGCCGCCGACCACCGCGCCCGCGGGGTGATGACCATCGAGCCGTACGCGCGCTACCTCGACACGTTGTCGGCCGTGCTGCCGTACTGCGACGGCATCCTGGCGAGCGCCCAGCCGCTGCGTGACCTGACGATGTCGGGCGCCGTCGCCCCGGCGCAGCGTACGTATCTGTCGATCAACCGGACCGGTCTGGCGGGGTCGGTATTCGAGCTCGACGACCGTCTCGTGGCGAGCGTGAAGTCCGCCGCCACCGAGGGCTGGACCGGCGTCAAGCACATGACCCGTGTCGACCTCGCGGATCCCGCCACCGCCGGTGCCCTCGAGCTGCTCGGCCGCGTCATCGAGGAATCACACGCCCTCGGGCTCGAAGCGCTCGTCGAGGCGCTGTCGTGGCGCGACGGGAAGATGGCGCGCGATACCGACTCCATCGTCCTCGCTGCGGTGATCGCGCACGACATGGGTGCGCCGGTCCTGAAAGTGCCCGTTCCGGACGAACCCGGGGGGAGGGCGAGGACGGACGCCGTGGCGCGCGTGGTGTCGAGCGTGGGCGTGCCCGTGTTGTTCCTCGGTGGGCCGCGCGCCGGGCGTGACAGCGAGGCGGTGCTGGCCGAAGTGAGCGACGTCATGGCGGGTGGCGGCGCGGGCATGGCGATCGGCCGGGTGCTGTTCGAGGACCCCGACCCCGTCGCGGTTGCCCGCGCCATGTCGGAGCTCGTCCACAGTGGCGTCGACAGCCGGGTCGACGGCCGAGTCGCCGGCCGCGTCGACGGGTGACGCTCGTCCTCACCATCGACCTCGGGACGAGCGCCACGAAAGCTGCGCTCTGGGACGAGGACGGCCTTCTGGCCGTCGGCCGGTCGGAAGTGAGCCGTGTGCATGGCCCCGGGCAGCGGGTCGAGCAGGACGCGTCGACCTGGTGGCCTTCGGTCGTGAACGCGTGCGCGGCGGCGCGTGCGGCGGCTCCGGGCGCGTTCTCGTCGGTGCACGTCGTCGGGTGCTCGGCGGTGCGTCAGACGTTCGTGCCGGTGACGGCCGAGGGCGACCCTTTGGGCCCCGCGCTCGTGTGGTCGGACCGGCGCGCCCAGGCCGAGGCGGTGTTGCTGGACGAGCAGTACGGCGCCGACGAGTTGCGACGACGCACGGGCGTCACCGTGGACGGCGGCTCGGTGGCAGCCAAGGTGGCCTGGCTGGCCGCGCACGATCCCGAACAGCTCCGCCGGGCGCGTTGGCTGGTCGGGCCGAAGGATCTCGTGGTGTGGCGAATGACCGGCGAGGTGTGCACCGACGAGACGCTTGCGTCGGCGACCGGGCTGTTCGAGTGGGTGGGTGACGAAGCCGTGTTCGTCCCCGAGCTCGCCGGTCGGGCGAGCGAGCTGTTCCCCCCGGTCGTCTCGCCGGCCACGGGTGCAGGGAGCCTGCTCCACGCGGCGGCGCGTGAGCTCGCGCTCCCGGACGCGGTCCCGGTGGTGGTGGGCGCGGGTGACCGAGCCTGCGAGGTCGTGGGCACGGGCGCATCGCGTACGCGGCCCATGGTGTCGTGGGGGACGACCGCCAACGTCTCCGTACCGGTCGACGAGCGCCCCGATCCCCCACCTCCGGCACTGACGATCACGCGAGGAGCCCGCGGGGGTTGGCTGCTCGAAGGCGGGTTGTCCGCGGCGGGGGCGGCCATTCAGTGGCTGGCCGGCCTGGTGGCGTCGGAACCGGCGGCACTGGCGGCGGCGGCGCGCACCAGCCCACCGGGAGCACGTGGCGTGATGGCGTTCCCCTGGCTGGGAGGGGCGCGCGCCCCTTGGTGGCGCGCCGACGTCGAAGCGGCCATCGTGGGACTGGGTTTCAGCCACGGCGTCGCCGACGCAGCGCGCGCCGTGGTGGAGGGGGTGGCCTACGACGTGAGTCGGTGCCTGGACGCCGCGGGTGCTGGACGAGGGGGCCACGAGCCAGCCCAGGAACTTGTTCTCGGAGGCGGCGGCGCCTCTCTTCCGGTGTGGACCGAGGTCCTGACGGGGGTCACGGGTCTGGCAGCGGCGTCCCGGCGCTCGGGCGAAGCGGCGTCGGCCGGCGCCGCTCTGCTCGCGGCGGCCGCCGTCGGGTCCGATTTCGACCTCGAACACCTCGACCCGGTCACGGTGCGCACGAGCCCGGACGCGGCGGCGGTGTCCGAGTACGTCACGGGTCGAGCCCGCGCCGACACCGTCGCCGCAGCGTTGATGGCGCGGTGAAGAGCGGGCGGAGAGGGGGTGAGGACGCGGTGAAGACGCGCCAGGACACATGAAGACGCGCCAGGACACGGTGAAGACGCGCGAGGGCGCGGTGAGGACGCGGTGAAGGAGGTCCGCCTCGCTTACGGGCGCCATGGCCTCGTGGCGCGGGTCCCCGACCACGCGACCGTGGTGACCCCCACCGACCACCCGGGCCTCCCTGACCAGCAAGCCGCGGTGGTGGAGGCGCTGCGATCGCCGGTCACCGGGCCGCCACTTGGCGAGATCGTGGCGGGGGCAGCCGCCAGGCGGGCGGGCCTGCCCAACGTCGCGGTCGTCTTCCCCGACATCACCCGTCCGATGCCGAACCGCACGGTCCTCCCCCCGCTGCTCGAGGAACTGGCGTCGGTGGGCATCGACGCCGAACACCTCGAGCTCCTGTGCGCCACCGGTACCCACCGGACCGCTACGCGGGCGGAGCTGGATGAACTCGTCGGCGCGGACATCTCCCGACAGTTCCGGATCCACCAGCACCAGGCGGAATCAGCTGACCACGTGGAGGTCGGCGTGGTGGACGGGACGCCCGTGTTGCTCGACCGCCGCTACGTCGAGGCCGATGTGCGCATTTTGACGGGATTCGTGGAGCCCCATTTCTTCGCCGGGTTCAGCGGTGGTCCCAAGGGCGCGTGCCCCGGTCTGGCTGCGCTCGACACCGTGCTCGAGGCGCACAGCCCGGCGCGCATCGCGGACGAGCGCGCCACGTGGCTCGTCACCGAGGGCAATCCTGTCCACGACTTCGTGCGCTCGGCGGTGGCGCTCGCTCCCCCGGCACTCTCGGTCGACGTCGCGATCAACGGCCGGGGTGAGCTGACCGCGGTGTTCGCGGGACCACTGCCCGACGGCCACGTCGCGGCGTGCTCCTTCGTGGAGGACACCGCGGTCCAGCGAGTCGGCGAGGCCTTCGACGTCGTGCTGAGCACGAACGGCGGCCACCCGCTCGACCGCAACCTGTATCAGGCGGTGAAGGGGATGGCCGCGGCGGAACGCGTTCTGCGACCGGGCGGCACGATCGTGATGGCGGCGGCGTGTGCCGACGGCACGCCCGACGGCAGCGCCTTCGCGGCGGTGCTGGCCGAGGCGTCGAGCCCCGACCTTCTCGACTGCCCGACCGGGCCGAGTCGAATGGACCTCTGGCAGGCGCAGGTCCTCGGGCGCATCCTGCGGCGCGCCCAGGTGTGGCTGCACAGCGACGGGCTTCGCGACGACGAGGTCCGGCGCGCCCACGCCCGGCCGGTCGGCGACGTCGACCGGGCGGTGGGCGAAGCCCTCGAGGCGGCGGGCCGGGACGCCCGGTTGTGCGTGTTGCCCTTCGGCCCGCTCACGGTGGCGTCGGCGTGAACCGGGCGCGCGGCGCGGGCACGGGCGCGGGCAGATCCCTGACGGCGGCGTCAGGGATTAGCGTGTGGCGGCGATGACCGAGGCGCTCGTGGGCGAGGGAGCCGCGGCGGACGGGGGGGACGGCCAGAGCGCCACGCTCGGCCTCGGGGCCCATCCCGAGCAGCCGCTGTTCGCGTTCACGGTCCCCGACGAGCTGCTCAAGGAAGCGGTTCGCAAGAGCGGCCATGCCGACACCGTGGCCGACGTGGCGCTCATGCCGGGGACGGGCGAGGGCAAACCGCCGCCGCTCCGGGGCATCCTGAAGTCGAGCGGCTACGCGCCGCTCGTCCTGCTCACCCTGGCGGCCATCGTGCCGAGCGTCTTCAACCAGGGGATCAATCTCATCGGCAACAACCTGGAGAAGTCGTTCCACCTGCACGACAGCGGGCTCGGGGCGGTCGTCTTCGTGGCGTCGGTCGCCCAGCTGCTGTGGGCCGTGCCCCTCGCCCTGTGGGCGGACCGCGGCAGCCGGCGGGTGGTGTCGGCGGTGGCGCTCCTCATCTTTTCGGTCGTGGCCACGGCCATGGCGCTCGCACCCAACGTGTGGTGGTTCGTCTTCCTGTACCTCATCTGCTCGGTTGGCAGCGCGTCAGCGGTGGGCAACACCGTCCACAACTCGTACCTGTCGGACGCCTATCCGATCGAGGGAAGAAGCCGCGTCTTCAGCTGGCACTACGCGTCGGACCCGGTCGCCCAGACCCTCGGCATCCTCGTCTTCGGGTACATCGTCTCGTTCTCCCACAACTGGCGGTGGGGACTGGTGGTCGCCGCCGCCGGCCTTCCCCTCGTGCCCCTGCTCTTCACGCTCCGCGAGCCCGCCAAGGGGACCAACGAGTCCCACCACATCCTCAAGGCGGCGGGCATGGACCTCGAAGCCGAACAGGAAGGCGCACCGCGAGTCCTGCTCGGCTCGGCGGTGACGCGCCTCTTACGAATCCGCTCCCTCTACTACGAGCTCGTCTCGGTCGCGGTGCTCGGCTTCGTCGGCATCGGTGCGTCGCTCTTCGGCAACCTCTACTTCGTTCGGGTCTGGCACCAGAACACCGCACACCGCAGCGACATCTACTCGATCATCGGCCTGTCCGCATTCTTGGGCATCCCGTTGGCATACACCGTCGGCGACCGCCTCTTCCGTCGTGCCCCTCAGGCTCCGCTCGTCCTGGCCGGCATCTGCATCACCGTCTACGGGACGCTCTTCACGATCTCGCTGTACATGCCGCGCCTGTGGCTCGTCGTCGTCCTGCAGGTGCTCGCCAACGCGGCGGTGGCCCCCATCGCCATCTGCATCTTCCAGACGTTGGCGGCGACGGCCCCTCCGGAGATGCGCTCCATCTGCTTCGCCATGTTCGGCGTGTACGCGGCGGTGTTCGGCGGGTTCGCCGGGGGCGTGATCCTGGGGGCGATCAGCGACGCCACCAACGTCACGACCGCGCTGACGTTCGTCGGGCCGGTGTGCGCGCTGGGCGGGGCGCTGCTCGTCGTGGGCTCGCGCTTCGTGCGGCGGGACATCACGCTCGTCATCGAGGACGTCCTCGAGCGCTACGCGGAGGGCAAGCGCCGCCAGGCCGGCGGCGACATCCCGGCGCTGCAGATCCACAACCTCGACTTCTTCTACGGCACCCAGCAGGTGCTGTTCGACGTGAACTTGGAGATCCCCGAGGGCGAGATCGTCGCGCTGCTGGGAACGAACGGCGCCGGCAAGAGCACGTTGCTGCGCGCCGTCGCCGGCCTCGACCACCCGCACCGCGGCGTGATCCGGATCTTCGGGACCAACTGCACGTACCTCGAGCCGGAACAGATCCTCGACCTGGGGGTGGCGCTCTTGGTCGGGGGCAAGATGACGTTCCCAGGGCTGACGGTGCGCGACAACCTCCGCATCGGGGAGTACTCGTTCCGGCGGGACGCACCGCGCTCCCAGACAGCATTCGACCAGGCGGTGGCCCTGTTCCCCGAACTCGAGACGCGCCTCGACCAGCCCGCCGGCACCCTGTCGGGCGGCGAGCAGCAGATGCTGGCACTCGCCCGGGTGATGATGACCAAGCCCCGTCTGCTCATGATCGACGAGCTCGCGTTCGGGCTGGCCCCGATGACCGTCGAGCGCCTCATGGGCATCGTCCGGCAGGTGAACGCGAGCGGGACGACGGTCGTCATCGTCGAGCAGAGCGTCAACCGCGCGATGAGCCTGGCCGAGCGCGCCTTCTTCCTGGAGCGGGGCGAAGTCCGGTTCGAGGGACGGATCTCCGACCTCTTGCAGCGCGACGACCTGCTGCGCCCGGTCTTCTTGGCCCCGACGAGCGACGGCGCGGGCGCCTCTGGCCCGAACGGCGCCGACGCGTCGTCCGCCTCCGGCGACGCCCCGAGCTGAGCGGAAACGACCCGGTGCACCTCTTTCCCGTGTTCGGCGTGTCGGCTCCCACCGGAGTCGTGGTGGAAGGCGCCATTCTCGGGCTGAACTACGGCCTCCTCGCGGTCGGGTTGACGCTCATCTACCGCACGAGCCGGATCATCAACTTCGCCCAGGGTCAACTCGGTGTCGTGGCCTCGGTGTTCCTCGTCAAGCTGTACTACGACTTCGGGATCAACTACTGGGCGGCGGCGATCGCCGCAGTCGCCCTTGCGGCCGCGGCGAGCGCGCTGTCCGAACTCGTGCTCCGGCGGCTGTTCAACCGCCCACGGGTCCTCGTCATGGTGGCCACGATCGGGCTGTCGCAGGTGCTCTTCCTGTTCACCCTGCTTCCGTTCGTCCGGCCGAAGAAGCTCTTCCGCGCGTTCCCGGTCCCCATCCATGTGTCGTTCCACATCGGGACGTTCCTCTTCGGGCCGTCCGATGTTGTGTCGCTCGTGGTCGCGCCGATCGTGGCGCTCGGCCTCGCGGCCTTCATCCGGTGGTCGCCGTGGGGCCTCGCCATGCGGGCGTCCTCGGAGAACACCGAGTCGGCGAGGTTGTCGGGCGTCTGGGTGCGACGCGCCTCCACCGTGGCCTGGACCATCGCCGGCGTCCTGTCGGCGGTGACGGCGATCCTCGCCTCCCCCGGTCAGACGAGCGCCCTCACGCAGGTGCTCAGCCCCGATCTGCTGTTGCTCGCCCTGTTGGCCGCTCTTCTCGGAGCGATGGTGAGCCTCCCGATGGCGTTCGCCGCGGGCATCGGCATCGGCATCGTGCAGGAGCTCCTGCGGTGGAACATCACAAACCCTTCGACGGGGTCGGCCACGGTCGAGCTGATCCTCTTCCTCTTGCTCCAAGTGGCGCTGTTGGTGCGCGCCGCATCGCTGCAGAAGGGCTCCCGCACCGCCGAGCGTGCGTCCTGGTCGTCGGGGACGCTCATGTTCCGGAGAGGAGGGGACCCGCTACGAGACCGGGTCGGATGGTCGGGCGTGGGCTTCACGTTGCTGGTCGTGGCCCTGCTCCCCCTTGTCATCAACGTCGGCACCGACTTCCAGATGTCGCAGATCTGCATCTATGGCGTCATCGCCTTGTCCCTGACCGTCCTCACGGGATGGGCGGGCCAGGTCTCATTGGGGCAGTTCGCGCTCGTGGCGGTGGGCGCGGACGTGGCGACTCACCTCGGGGGCAGCGTGCCGCTCGTGCTCCTCCTGCCGCTCGCGGGGGTGGTCGCGAGCATCGTGTCGGTGCTCGTGGGCCTCACCGCGTTGCGCATCCGAGGGCTCTACCTCGCCGTGAGCACGCTCGGGTTTGCGCTGTTCATGCAGACGGCGGTGCTGGCCACGCCGTGCTTCACGCTCCCCTTGATCCACCGGCGCATCTGCTCCGGGCTGCCCGACCCCCAGTCCACGCTCGTCAGCCGACCCACATTCCTCGGGCTCGGTTTGACCTCGGAACGCGCCTTCGCGTGGTTCTCGCTCGGCGTGCTCGTGGTGTCGGTCCTCATGGTGCGCGTCTGGAGGGACCGAGGGATCGCCCGTCGCCTCATCTCGGTGCGCGACAACGAGGTGGCCGCCGGCGCGGCGGGCATCCCCGTGGTGCGCACGAAGCTCATGGCCTTCGCCCTCTCCGGCTTCATCGCCGGGTACGCGGGGGTGTGCTTCGCGTTCGCCACCGAGCGGTTCAGCACCGACACCTTCGCCCCCACGGTGTCCATCCTCGTGATCTCGATGGTGGTGATCGGCGGCGTGGACTCGATCCCCGGCGCGCTCCTCGGCGCCACCTACCTCGTGGGGATCCCTGCCATCTTCGGAGCGAGCAGCGCCGTGCAGTTCATGACGAGCGGCATCGGGCTCATGGCGTTCATCCTCTACCTGCCCGGCGGCATGGCCCAGGTCATGCACCAGCTGGGCGATCTCGCCACCGCGGGAGTGCTCCGGCTCCAGGCCCGTCGGCGCGGCCACTCGACCCCAGGGTCACCGCCCGACGCGCCGGGGAGGGACACGTCCGAGCGCGCGCCGAAGAAGGCAGAAGAGCCAAGCCCCGCAGCGGCGGCGGGTGCGGGCGCAGTGGCGGAGGTCGGAGGGTGAGCGAGCCCCCGGCCCGAGACACGTCCAGCGGGGTGGCGACCGCCCCGGAGCCCGGGTCCAGCGCTTCGACAGCGGTCGAGGTCGACGAGGACCTCGACAGACCCAAGGGCCCGGCCCGCCTCGAGTTGCGCGACGTCGAGGTCACCTTCGGTGGCCTGCGCGCCGTCGATGGCGTCGACGCCACCATCGAGCCGGGCAGCATCGTCGGGCTTATCGGGGCGAACGGCTCGGGGAAGACGACCCTCCTGGACACGATCTCGGGGATCGTGGCGCCGAGCGGCGGGACACTCCTCCTCGACGGCCAAGACCTGTCGGACTACCTCCCCGAGGAACGAGCCGCGCTCGGCATCGTGCGCTCGTTCCAAGACTGCCGCCTCTACCCGGAGCTGACGGTGCGCGACACCCTCCTGCTCTCCGAGGACGCGCGGCATCGGGTAGGCGTGTTCTCGACGACCCTGCAGCTTCCGTGGGCGCGGAAGGCCGAGCAAGACAAGCGGGCCGCGGTGGACCGGGTGATCCGGTCGTTCGGCCTCGACCGTTTCCGCGACCACCCGACGGGGCACCTGTCGACCGGCACCCGACGCGTCGTCGATCTGGCGTCGATCGTCCTGGCTTCGCCCCGGCTCCTTCTCCTCGACGAGCCGACCGCCGGCATCGCACAGCGCGAAGCAGAGGCGTTCATCCCATTGCTGCGGCGCCTGCAGGAGGTCACCGGCGCCACGGTTCTCCTCGTCGAGCATGACGTGCCGCTCGTCTTCGAGCTGTGCTCGGCCGTCTTCGTCATGCAGACCGGCAAGGTGGTGGCGTCGGGGAGCCCCGCCGTCGTCCGCGAGGATCCACGGGCCCTCGCCGCCTATCTCGGCGCGAGCGATGAAGCCCTCCACGTCACCGGAACCCGCCCGAGCGAGACCCGTGTAGCTGCTGAGGAACCGGTTGTGGCGCCACCCGGCGGCCGGGCGGAACCCGGCGGCCGGGCGAAACCGGGCGGCCTCTGGGTGGGCGACACCCCGAGCTCCGACGATACGACGGCAGAGCCGCTCGCCTGAATGCTCCGCACGTCGACGCGGGTCGACGCGCGGTCAACAGAGCTCGACTGCGATGGACAGAGCTCGACTTCGGTCAACAGAGCTCGACTGCGATGGACAGAGCGCGACTGCGATCGACTGAGCTCGACGGAGGTCGACTCAGGCAGACGGCACCCGGGGCCGCGCCGGACCATAGGGACGGTCACCCTGCAATGTGACGCGATGGGCGACGCGGATCGCATCGCGGTAGTCGTCCAAGGCGTAGTGCATGGTGGCGCGGTTGTCCCAGAATGCCACCGCCCCCACCTGCCACCGGAACCGGCAGCTGAACTCGGGGCGCTGACAGTGGCGGTACAGCATGTCGAGGAGACCATCGCTCTCGGTCTTCGTGAAGCCCTCGATGAAGCGGGTGAAGTGCGGATTGACGAAGAGGCCGTTGCGTCCGGTGTCGGGATGGGTGCGCACCACCGGATGTGAGGTCGGGTACAGCTTGTCGTGCCACTCGCCATCCCATTCGTAACCGCCTTTGGCGTCCACGTCCGCGGCGAACCAGGGGTCGTGGTGCCAGGCGATGAGCCTTTCGCACAGGTCGCGCACGGGCTCGGACAGGGCGTCGTAGGCCGCCTGCATGCTGATCCACATGGTGTCCCCGCCGACGCCGGGGGCCTCGCGCATGTGGAGGATGGAGCCGAGCGGCGGCGTGCCCAAGAACGTCACGTCGGTGTGCCACCACGATGCGCGGTCCTCGCGACCGTCGATCGGCAGGACCTCGGGATGACCCTCGATCGAGGGGATGACGGGGTGCGCAGGGGTGACCGTGCCGAACTGCCGGGCGAAGTCTGCCTGCTGGTCGGGGTTCAGATCCTGGTCCTTGAAGAACAGCACGAGGTGGTGCCCGAGCGCGGCACGTACTTCCGCCACCACGTCGTCACCGAGCGGCTTGGACAGGTCGAGACCTCTGATCTCGGCCCCGATGACCGGGGACACGGCGTGGATGTCGAGTGTGGTGGCCACTGCCATAGTCGTCCCATCGTGCCCCACCGGGACGACCCCGACAACCGCGCGGACGCCTCTCGCCGCCCCTTCGACCGCATCGCGCGGCGCGACCCGCGTATCGTGTTGCCACCTAGCGGGGCGTGACCGGCACGAGCCGACGCGGACACGGCGGCGTCCATTCCCCGGGGCGAGGAGGGGATCATGGCGGGAGGCGGTCCGGCGGCCACGGTCAGACGGTGGTGGCGCCGGTTGCGACGGCGGCCCGCGTCCGTCCAGATCGGGTCGCTCGTGGTGGCCCTCGCCATCGTGGGCGGGGCCATCTACGGCATCGCCGCCGGTACGTCCTCGTCGAAGGCGAGTTCGGGAGGCGGCCCGAGCGGCAGTCTCGGGCTCGGACAGCCGAGCGGCGTCGGGGTCGACCAGGCATCGACCAGCAACCGGGGCGTGACGAGCAACGCCATCAACGTCGTGTTCCCGGTGTCGAACCTCTTTTCGCTGGCGTCGAACTTCGGGTTCGCAGGCGACACCGAATTCGGCGTGCAGCCGCAAGCCATCCACACGTTCGTGAACGCGATCAACGACCTCGGCGGCATCAACGGGCGGAAGATCAACCCGATCATCGTGAAGTACGACGCCACGAGCGAGACAAGCATGCGCGCGCTGTGCAAGCAGTGGACCGAGGGCAGTCCCCCGGTGTTCGCGGTCGTCGACGGGCTCGGTGCCTGGACGGGTGACAACGAGCTGTGCATCACCCAGGAAGGCCACACGCCGTTCATCGGCGAGTGGACGACGGTCACCAACTGGACCCAACAAGGCGCGCCGTATCTCTGGTGGCTGGGCCCAGATCAGGCGCAGATCCTGAGCGCCCTGGTCACGTGGAGTCAGAGCGCAGGGCTGATCGGCGCCGGCCACAAACTCGGCGTGGTGGTGGGCGACCGCACCAGCGATCAGGTCGCGCTGAACGATTACCTCCTGCCCGACCTTCGCCAGGCCGGCATCAGCAGCCCGATGATCCAGACGATACCGGCCAACCCCGAGGACACCGCGGCCAGCCAATCGGCGTCGATCCTCGTCGTACAACGCCTGAAGGCAGCGGGGGTCGACGCGGTCATCCCCCTGGCACCGTTCAACGCCTTCTTCCCCTACCTCGCTCAGGAATCGGCGCAGAAGTACTTCCCGAAGCTGCTGCTGTCCGACTACGAGTCGTCGATCAACTTCTCCCTCGGACTCATCCCGATCCCGTACGAGCAGGCGCTCGACGGACAGGAGGGCGTCACCGCGCAGACTCTGGGCGGCACCGACGCCCCCAGCACCGTTGTCAGCGCCGGCGGCTACAACCCGGGCGTGACGTCGTGTTACGAACTCTGGAAGGCACACAACCCGCCGACGTCACCGACCTCGCCGTACATCGAGGAGCAAGGGCCGATCGCCGGATGGTGCCAAGCCATCCACATATTCGCCACCGCGGCCCAGATGGCCGGGCCCGATCTCAACCGTCGTACCTTCGTGCAGGCGATGTCGCGGATCCAGAATCTGGACACCACGTGGGTGCCGTCGATGAGCTTCGGCCCCGACAAGTACGCGGGGCCCACGCAGTACCAGGTCGTTGAGCTGCACAACAACGTGCCGCCCTCCCCCACGTGCGTGCCGACCTACACGGGGAAGCCCCAAGGAACCTGTTGGCACACGATCCAGACCTGGAGGCCGTTTGGCAGCTGACGCCGCGGCGGCTGACGTGGCGTCTGACGTCACGAGGACCCGGAACTTCTCTCCGTGGTACTCGTGGATGGTCCGTCTGTCGGAGACCGCGGCGGAAGATCCCCTGCCGTTCGACGCACCGGAGGCGCTCCGGGCCTGGTTGCCGCGCTGCCGAGAGCGTTTCGGCGAGCTCCTCGGACGCCTGCCCGAGCGCGTGCCGCTCGAGCTCGAGACCGTGGAGGTCACAGAGCAGGAGGGCTACCGGCAGGAGAAGGTGGTGTTCGACACCGAGCCCACGATGTCGGTCCCGGCGTACCTGCTCATCCCCGAGGGCCGCACTCGGCCGGGTCCGGCGGTGCTCGCCGCGCACGGGCACGGGCCCGGAAAAGACGTCGTGTGCGGCCTTCAGACGACCGAGGCCCCGAACGGTGACTACGCGCGCCAGCTCGTCCGGCGCGGTTACGTGGTTCTCGCCCCGGACATGCGCTGCTTCGGGGAACGCCTGGACTGGAACCCCCCGGACCACTACGCGTGCGACACCAACCTCGTGCACGCGTACATGGCCGGTTGGGCTCCGCTCACCCAGAACCTCTGGGATCTGGCGAGGGCGCTCGACGTCCTCGAAGCTCACGAGCTCGTCGACCCGCGGCGCATCGGCATGGTCGGGCTGTCGTACGGTGGCACGGTCACCTTGTTCCTCGCCGCGTGGGACGAACGCATCGCCGCGGCAGTGGTGAGTGGGTACTTTTCGTCCTGGGCCGAGTCCCACAAGATGCCGTGGAACATGTGCGGCTCGCAGGTGCTCCCCGGCATGCTGGGCCGGATCGAGCACGTCGACCTCGGCGCGCTGGTGGCGCCGCGCCCGCTGCTCATCGAGAGCGGCACCGGCGACGACCTGTTCCCGGCGGGGGTGGCGAGCGCCGAGGTGGCCAAGCTGCGGCGTGTCTACGAGGCCGTGGGCGCCACCGACATCGACCGGCGGCTGGTCCACGACGTCTTCGCCGGGGGCCACCAATGGCACGGCGTTGCGGCCCACCCCTTCCTGGATGACTGGCTGGGTGGGTGAGCCGGTAGGTCGCCCCTCGGTATCGCGGTCAGCCGCCACTTCGTCAACCGGACGGCGTTGGTACCTGCCAGTGGATGAGGTCCGTGCTGCGGGCGATACCGATCTCGGCGTGGCCCCACCCGCCGAAATGCGTCAGCTCGGAGCTTCCCGCGTACGTGGCGTAGTAGTAGCCGGTCGCGCCACGGGCGTCGCACAGGAAGACGGAGTTGGCGTGTTCGAAGCCGACGCTCGAGATCCCGGGCCCGCTGTCCCATCCCTGCGATGGGATGCCGAGCATTCGCCCGTGGCCCCACCTGCGCCACGCCGAGGGGCGGCTCGGGTCGCCGACCAGCTGGAAGATCCACGGTTGGTCGAAACGGTTCGACGTGGCCACCACCCACCAACGGCCGCCGAGCGCCACGAACTCCAAGTTCTCGACCGTGTCGCCGTACACCACGATGTCCGGGCGTCCCACCACCTGCCAGGGACCGGCGAGTGATCCACTGGGGGACCAGGCGACCTCGAAATGCTGCGAATCGGCGTTGGACACCGGCCCGTACTTGTAGCCGAGCACGAGGCCGTGCCCGGTCCACGCCAAGGCCGGGTCGATCAAGCGGTCGCCCGGCTGAGGATGCAGCTCGGGGGCCAGCAACGACGGCGCTGACCAGGTGACGAGATCAGACGACGTCCGGTAGTACAGCTTTGCCTGTCCGCCGTTCGTCTCCCCAGGGCCCGAGTCGTAGGTGGCGACGAACGCCCCCGACGGGGCGCGCACGATGTCAGGCGACGCCACGCCGGCCACTCCCGATTGCGCCGGCCACGGAACCGGTGGGCTCCAGTGAACAAGATCAGGGCTCGCGGCGGTGGCGATGTTCCAGTGCTCGGCTCCCGCGACGGGAACGTCGTGGGTGACGTAGCTGAAGAGCATGTGCCATTGGCCGAACGCCCACACGAGCGCTTGATCCTTCTCGCCCGCGTTCGGATCGCTGAGGATCGGGTTCCGCAGCGCCGACCAGTCGAGCGCAGGGCGGGTGGAACCCGGGACGACGCAGGCATGATCGGCGCCCACCTGAGCGTTGACCGAGGTCGCCGGCGACCCATCTCCACGCACGCTCGGCGGAGCTCCACCACAGCTGACGAGGAGCGCGGCGATAGCGACGACGGCCGCCCCGCTACCCACGCGGCGCCTCCCGGGGCCGGTCATGAGGACCGCCC
>DATGKD010000263.1:0-3265 GCA_035294855.1 Acidimicrobiales bacterium | reverse complement strand
CGACATGGTGCGGCGCACCTCCGAGCTCAGAAGAAGCGGTCCCAGGAAATCGGGGGGCACGTCGATGCGCGGCCACTCGGCGATCCAGAAGGTGGCGTGCCAGGTGTCGTCGGCACGGGGCCGACTCCATTCCGTGCCGATGCCCATCGGCCACGGCCACGCAGCCGGATCGGCGCGCTCGGCGCCCGGCCGTCGGGCCGTCGACCACCGGTCCCGAACGACGTGCGCCGAAGGATTGCCGTAGCCGCGACGAAGGACGTCGACGAGTTCGCCCGGCCCGAGGACCGGCCCGGCTTCGAAGGAAGCGTCGTCCAGGCGGCGGCGGAACGCCGCCATCTCGCGCAGCACGAGGGCGCACGCACCGGCGTCCCCACCACCGGCTGTCCTGATGGCCCGCCCCGCATGGCCGGCGTGCACGGTCACCGCCATGAGCACTTCGTGACAGGACCCGTTGTGCGACTCAGCGTCGACGAGGGCTTCATAGGAGCCGCGGGCTTCGTCATGGGGCTGCCGCCGGCCGACCGACTCGAGGCGCCGCCGCGGCGTGTCGTCCCGGCCCGGGGCGACCCGCTCGAGCCACTGGATCCGGTGCACCGACGATCCTTGCCGGGCCACCGAGGCGAGGACGGCGGCCCACGCGCCGACGCGGGTCGCCTTGTCCTCCTCGCTCAGCAGTACGAACCCGGGTGCGGACACCCGGCACACCGCGGTGAACGTGCGCCGCGTGCGATCGCACAAGACCGCAGCACGGAAGGGGCGCCGCACCCGCGCACCGTTGTGATGGTCGTCCGGCGAAGCATCGCCGTGCATATCGTCGTGCATATCGCCGTGCATGTCGCCGCGCATTTCGCCCCTCCCATCACCTCGCCCAAACTCGTCGATGTCGACGGACACGAGGCGCACCCCTCGGAAGATGTCGAGACCGGCCCTGTGCATGCGCCCAGACGACGTGATGTGGCGAACGACGTCGGGAGCCCACTCTTCGGGGGTCCGGCCTCCAATGGGCCAGGTGGCGAAGGCCACGCCCATACACACCGCCACCAGCGCGATCACGGCGCCCAGCACCGAAGGCCGGGCGCGCAGGACGCCGACGGCCACCACGAGACCACTGGCCATCGCCGCGATCTGCCCGCTCCGCAGGCCGGCCACGAGCCCGCGGCGGTGCAACGGGCCGAACCGGTAGCGGACGTCTCGGCCTTCACCCGTCGCCACGAGACGATCCCCCGGTTGTGCGCCGACGGGCCGGTGTCGTCGGCGCGGTCCCCCCATGCCAGGGTTCCGGATCGCTTGGCGGCACTCCTCCTGTGCCGACCGATCCGCCCCCGGCAACCTCGACGGCCGACGCGATCCCTGCAGATGAGCGCGCCGTGGACGTCACGCCGGAGGCGACCGGTGATCCCCGCTCCGACCCTGAGCCCACCGAGCCGTCCGCCTCGACGGGCGACGTAGCGCGCCCCCCCGAACCCGACCCCGGCCCCGGTGCCGCCGTGCCGAGGACGCCGCCGGTGAGCATCCCGACACCAGTGGGCGTGCTGCCGACCCCCTCGCCACCGGCGGCCGTCGCCGCGCTGCTGCCCCCGGGCGCGAACGCGGTCTGCGCGAAGCCCAGGGCGAGGTTCCCGGCGCGCAGAGGAGCCCGCGCCGTGGCTTGAAGCCGATGGCGCGTCGCCTCGAGGTGCGCCACCGCCCCCGCCTCGACGGCGGGCACGAGCCGCAGAAGCGTGAACGGCGACAGCGTGGCGATGACGAGGAGCGCGATGCCGATAACGACCGCCGAGAAGCCGCCGCCGTTCGTACCGGTCGCCGACTCGCCGAAGCCGCCGGCGAGCGCGGCGGCAGCGAGCGACAACACGGCGGCGATGACGAGCTTCGAGAGCACGAGCGCGGCGAGGGTGTCCGCCAGTCGCCGGCACCAATGCGCGACCGCAGGCCACACGAGTGACGCCAGGGCCAGCGGCAGGAACAGCACGGCGGCCGAGATGGCCGCGGCCCGCACCACCAGTTCGAGCCAGAGGACGAGAGCGGCGATCGCCACCAGGAGACCGCCCACGAACACGACAAAGGCGGGAACAGCGGGATCGAGCGTGCCGGCGAAGAACGTCATCACGGGCGAGAGCAGATTCGTGGTGTCGACACCCGCGCCGGACAGGACCCGGCTGGAGAGTTGGTCGGTCAGCGCCAGTCCCAACCGGACGAGGGCGATGGCGACCCCGGTGAGGAGAAGCGAGAGCGGGAGAGAGACGAAGAACGTGCGCACCAACATCGAAGGGCTCTGCCGGTACACGGCCTGAATGGCCGCACAGCACGCCATGGGGAGGACGACGGCTGCAGCCAACCCGGCCATCACCGCCTCGTGCGACGCGAACCACGACGCGCCGAGATCGACCGACGTCGTGGCCGACATGGCGTTGCCCACCTGACCGAGGAGCCACACCGCACCCGAGGCGACCCATCGGCCGGCTGCGGCGAAGACGGCGTCCACGCCGACGCCCGCCGCCGTACCGGCGACGCCCCCGGCGACACCGGTCGCACCCGACACCGCCGAGCACGCGGTGCCGAGGACGGGGACGGATCCGGGACAGAGCGGGAGCGCGGCGTGCACCTCGGTGCGCCCTCAGTGAACGTTCGTGCCCGAGTGGAAGAAGAAGTTCACCAGGCCGGGTGCGGCGCCGATGAGCAACGCCGCCAGCCCCGACACGAGGACCGTGCGTCGTCCCGCGTACGACTGGTGGTAGTTCTGCGAGTGGGCCCCGATGGCCCACGCGGCCGCACCGATCACGAGACCCACGAGCGCCAACACGAGCGCCCACCAACCGAGACCGTTCGTCAGGCTCCGAAGGACGTCCCCGCCCGGGAGGCTCGACGGATCCGGCGTCAACGTCACCTCGGAAGCGGCCACGTGCACTGCCCACACCACGCTCATCGGACCTCCCCGACCCGCCCACGCGTGCCGGAGAGCGCCGGCAGTGCGCGTGGGACGGAGCGACACACTATGAATGCCCCGGTGTACTTTCAAGTGATTTCAATGTTTTTTGCAACGAGACGGGGCGCCGCGTGCGGCACACCGTGGGGACCGACCCGGCCGGAGAAGACGTCGAAAAGCGTTCCGACGAACGTCGCGCGCCGGTCCACACCGCGCACCGTCGGACGAGACGTGGGACCCTTCACATCGGCCGGTGACTGCGCAACAGAAGCGACCGCGGTTCGAGCCCCACCTGTCATGCTTGTGCCGATGGTGATCGCCAGCGGTCTGTCCACGGGCGTG
>DATGKD010000262.1:0-3555 GCA_035294855.1 Acidimicrobiales bacterium | reverse complement strand
CACGTCCCCGAGACGCACGACCCCGAGGCCACCGGGCGCGTCGACCTCCCCGGCGCCGCGCTCGTCACCCTCGGGCTGGTGGGCCTGACCATGGGCCTCATCGAAGGGCCCGCGCACGGGTGGTCGTCGGCCTTCGTCCTCGGATCGCTCGTGGCCGGTGCGGCGCTCATGGTGGCGTTCGTCGTGGTCGAACGCGGCGCCCGCGCTCCCATCCTGCCCCCCGGGATCTTCTCGTCCGTGCAGTTCACCGCCACCAACGTGGTCACCTTCGTCGTGTACGCCGCACTCGGCGGCGCGCTGTTCCTCCTGCCGGTCGAGCTGCAGCAGGTGTCGCACTACTCACCCATGGGCGCCGGGGTGTCCCTTCTCCCGTTGACGGGGATCATGCTGCTGTTCTCGGCGCGCTCGGGTGCATTGGCGGCACGCATCGGCCCTCGTCTCCAGATGGCGGTCGGACCGGTCGTCGCCGGGCTCGGCCTCGTGATGCTCCGGCTCATCGGCTCGTCGGGCGACTACGTCACCCAGGTGTTCCCCGGGGTCGTCGTGCTCGGCATCGGCCTCGTCATCACCGTGGCGCCGCTCACGTCCACCGCGCTCTCCTCCGCGCCCACCGAGCACGCCGGCATGGCCTCGGCGGTCAACAACGACGTGGCGCGGGCCGGCGGGCTCATCGCGGTGGCCCTTTTGCCCGCGGTGGCGGGCATCACCGGGCTGAGCTACCTGCACCCCCAGCTGTTCGAGCACGGCTTCCACAACGCGGTGACCATCACGGGGGTCGCCGCGGCTGCGGGCGGCGTGCTCGCCGCCGTCTTCATCCGCAATCCCGCGCGGGTGCGCCGTGTCCGTTCCCCCGTCCGGATGTCGTGCCCGCTCGACGCGACCCCCCAGTGCGGCGACCAGGTGGCCAGAGAGACCGTGGGCGAGGTGGCCTGAGCACAGGGACCCGACCGCGGCGCCGGTCCTGGGAACCTGCTCAGCTCCACGGCGTCCGGGCCGGGGCGCGAGAATGGCGGGATGAGCACGACGACCAGCTTCCGCCGCATGGACGAGTCCACCGCCGAGCAGTGGGCCGAGATCGGTTCGCGGACGTTCGAGCGACAGGATCGTGTCGCCAACCGGGTCCTGGCCATGCTGGAGGCGCTCGGTGACATCACCGACGGCTTCGCCGTGGATCAGTTGACGCACTCGCTGCAGACCGCCACCCGGGCAGAGGAGGCGGGGGCGGAGGACGACATGGTGGTCGCCGCTCTGTGCCACGACATCGGCAAGTACGTGTCGGTCCCGAACCATCCCCGCATCGCGGCGGAGATCCTGCGTCCGTACGTGCGCGAGGAGGTCTTCGACGTCATCCGCACGCACCAGGACTTCCAGGGGCGGCACTACTACCACCACTTCGGCGGTGATCCCGACGCCCGCGAGCAGTACCGGGGCGAGCCGTGGTTCGCCCTGGGCGAGCGCTTCGCCGACGAGTGGGACCAGACGAGCTTCGACCCCGACTACCCCACGAAGCCGCTGTCGCACTTCGAGCCGATCGTCCGCGAGGTCTTCGCCCGCCCCAAAAGCTTCTGATGGCCCGTTCGGCCCTGGCGCAGGTGCAGCGCGCCCGCGCCCGGCGCCGGCGGCACGACGAGGACGTGCGCCGGCTGGTCATGGAGCTGGGCCGCCAGGACTTCCATCGGCGACATTCCGACGCGTCGTTGGCTCCGGTCACGGTGGTGATCGCCTCGTACCTGGAAGCCGACAACATCGGCCCCGTCCTGAAGGCGGTTCCCGCCGAAGCGCACGGCATGGACGTGGCCACGCTGGTGGTGGTGGACGGCGGTGACGACGGCACCGAGGACGTGGCGGCCGGCCACGGCGCCCGGTGCGCGGTGCTGCCGGTCAACATGGGCCAGGGTGTGGCGCTGCGGCTCGGGTACGAGCTGGCCGCCGCACACGGAGCGCACTACGTCGTCACCGTCGACGCCGACGGTCAGAACGACCCCGCCGAGCTCACCGACGTGCTCGCTCCTGTCGTCGAGGGGCGGGCCGACTTCGTCATCGGCAGCCGCCGGCTGGGCGTCGACGAAACCACCGACCGCGTGCGACGCGCCGGCGTCCGGTTCTTCGCGTCGGTCATCAACCTCCTGACCGGACAGCGACTCACCGATACGTCGAACGGCTTTCGCGCCATGCGGGTGGACGTGCTCTCCGACGTCACGCTGGAACAGGACCAGTACCAGACGGCCGAGCTCGTCATCAGTGCCGCCTCGCGGGGATGGCGCCTGGCCGAGGTGCCCGTGGTCTGGCACCGGCGGTCGTCGGGCGAGTCGAAGAAGGGCCACAACGTCTTCTTCGCCCTCCAGTACGCCCGGGTGATCGTCCGCACCTGGTTGCGCGACCGCCGCTGACCCGGTCTCCCCGGGAGCTGGCGAGGGTGAGACCTGCCGTGGCGCGTCCGCGACGGCGACCCTCGTGGCGCCTGGTGGCGGTGCTCGTGGCGCTGCCGGCCGCGCTCTTCGGGATCCCCGCCGCGGCGGGGGCGCCGTGGCTGGTGGGCGACAACCTCATCCAGAACTACCCGCTGCGCGTGCTCGTGGGCACCGACCTGAGCCACGGGCACCTGCCGCTGTGGAACCCCTACCTGTGGAGCGGGTCGCCCCTGCTGGCCGGGTTCAACGCCGGAGCCGCCTATCCCACGACGTGGCTCTTCGGTGTCCTCCCCAACGTCTTCTCGTGGTTCGTCAACCAGGCGCTCGTCGAGGTCGTGGCGGCCACCGGCATGCTCGCCCTGCTGCGGCTGTTGGGGAGGACCTGGACGGCGTCGGCCCTCGGTGCGTTGGCGTTCACCTACGGCGGGTTCATGGCCGCCCAGACCGTGCACCTCGACGTGGTGCAGGCGGCCGCGTGGCTGCCGTGGGCGTTCGTCGCGCTCGACCGCCTCGCCCATCGGCCCGAGGGCCGGCCCGCGGCGCCGTGGGCCGCCCTGCTCGGCGTGACCATCGGGCTGATGGCGCTGTCCGGAGCCGTCGAGCCCATCCTCGACGGCGGCCTCGTGCTGGCGCTGTACGCGCTGTGGCTCCTGTGGACGTGCCCGGCACGGCGCGCCGCCATCTTCCTGGGC
This sequence comes from Acidimicrobiales bacterium, assembly GCA_035294855.1. Taxonomy (GTDB): domain Bacteria; phylum Actinomycetota; class Acidimicrobiia; order Acidimicrobiales; family UBA8190; genus DATGKD01. The sequence goes on along the minus strand of DATGKD010000262.1, from coordinate 452 downwards.
GCCATCGCCGGCGTCGGGGTCGGGCTCTTGCTGGCCGGGGCGCAGCTCGTCCCGGGCGCACTCTTGCAGTCGCAGTCGCAGCGCGCCGTGCACGATTACTGGTACTTCACCTCGGGATCGATGAACAAGTCGCTCACGATCCTCGGTCTCGACCCGTTGTTGCTGGGCGGCGACCACACCTTCCCCGCCCCCTACTTCGGCACGTACAACCTGCCGGAGCTGTCGAGCTACATCGGACTACTCCCCGTCATGGGCCTCTTCGGCCTCCTCGGCCGTCGGCACCGGCGCGCGGCAGACGCGCGTCAGTGGTGGATCTGGTACGGCATCCTGATCGTGGGCTTGGTGCTCACGTGGGGGGACTTCACCCCGTTCGGCCACGTGATGTTCCACGTGCCGCTGTTCGACCGCCAGCGGTTGCTCAGCCGGAACCTGCTCGAGGTCGACCTCGCGCT
>DATGKD010000261.1:0-26115 GCA_035294855.1 Acidimicrobiales bacterium | reverse complement strand
CGACGATGGTCTCCCCGTCACCTGCCACCGGCACCAGCCTGCCACCGGCCACCCTCGTCCCGGGAGGACCCCCGAGCCCTTTCGCCATCGTTGTCGCAGCCGCCGCGGCGCGCGGCGCGCTCGGTTCGGTGATCCGGCTCGGCACGCCGACATCACACGCCGGCGCGGTCAGGAGGCGGTCATCGAATCATGAGGATTCTGTGATGGGTCACGTCCCGAGGGGGACTGTGCTGACCGGGGACATTCCTGACAGAACGTTCCCGGGACACCTGTGACGTTCCGGAGACATGACTGACACCCGCGAGCAAGCCACCCTGCCCTGGACAAGGGGGTCGGGGAATGGCTCTGAGGGTGATGGCAATGGCGGAAATGCGCCTGGAGGTGCTGCTCGAGGCGGCCCGCAGTGGCGAGGCCGTGGCGGCAGTGTGCAAGCGCTACGGCATCTCGAGACAGACCTTCTACGTCTACCGGCGCCGGTTCGAGGCCGAGGGCATCGACGGACTTGAGCCCCGGTCCCGCCAGCCGGTGAACCAGCCCCAGCGCATGCCGGCGGCGGTCGAAGAGCTGGTATGCCGGATGCGCAAAGAACACCCCAAGTGGGGGGCGAGGCGCATCCGGGCCGAGCTCCGCCGCAAGGGGATGGACCCGCCGGCGGTGTCGTCGATCCACCGGGCGCTCGTGCGAAACAACCTGGTGGCCCTCCGACCGTCGCGTCCGCGCCCCGCCACGCGTCGCTTCGAGTGGGCCTCTCCCAATGACCTGTGGCAGATCGACTTCAGCTGTCTGTTCCTGGCCGACGACCAGAAGGTCTGGGAGATGGACATCTTGGACGACCACGCCCGGTTCCTCCTCGCCTTGCGCGTCGTCGACGGCCCCACCGGGCAGGCCGCCTGGGAGTGCTTCGAGTGGGCCGTGGCCCGCTACGGGCTTCCCGCCCAGGTGTTGTCGGACAACGGCACCTGCTTCACCGGACGGCTCATCGGTGCTCGGGTGGAGTTCGAACGGCGCCTCGAGGTCTTGGGCGTGAGGCTCATCAACTCCCGCCCCTACCATCCCCAGACCCTGGGCAAGCTCGAGCGCTTCCATCGCACTTTGAAGGAGTGGCTGGACGACCACCCCCGGGCGGAGACGACCGACGAGCTGCAAGCGCTGCTCGACGAATTCCGGGTCCACTACAACGAGGACCGGCCCCACCAGGGCATCGACGACGCCCTCCCGATCGAGCGCTACCAGCACGACGCACCTCGAGAACAAGCGTCGTTACCCGGCCCGCTTCCCGAGGCCCCACACCCTTCGGGGGCGATCCTGCGCCGCGTCAACTGCAACGGGACGCTCGGCTATCGAGGCTTCGCCATCCACGTCGGAGGCGCGTGGAAGGACCTCCAACTGCGCATCACCGAGATCGACGGGGTGGTCCACTGCTTCTACGGAGACCAGCTCGTGCGGGCGCTCGTCATCGATCCCGACCGCCAATACCAGCCGCTCGGCCAACGACACATCAGCAGGGGCTGGTCCAAGCGAAAGGGGACCGCCAAGGGCTAATCAGTGTCAAGCATCTATCCGGAACACGGTGTCAGGCCCAACTCCGGAACGAACAACGTCCCGAGGGGGACGGCGGGTATCGAGGGGGTGGGGGGTCCTGTCGTTAGGCTGGCGCAGGTGGCGTCGGACACCTACCTGAGCAAGATCCTGGAGAGCCACCGCGCCCGGGCCCGCCGGGACCGCCGTGACGCCGCCACGTTGGCGGCGGCGGCCGAGGCGGCCCCGCCGACCCGTGGATTCGCCGCCGGCCTGGAATCGGCCGCGGGCGGGGAGCTGGCGGTCATCGCCGAGGTCAAGCGGCGGTCGCCGTCGAAGGGCGACATCGCCACCGACCTGGACCCGGCCGCGCTGGCCGCCCAGTACCAAGCCGGCGGGGCGCGCGGCGTCTCGGTGTTGACCGACGCCGAGTTCTTCGGCGGGTCGCCGGACGACCTGGCGGCGGCACGCGCCGGGTGCTCGCTGCCGGTGCTGCGCAAGGACTTCACCGTCTGCGCTGCCGACGTGTTCGACGCCCGGATCATGGGGGCCGACGCCGTGCTGCTCATCGTGGCCGCCCTCTCCGACGACGAGCTCGTGGGACTCTTGACCGTGGCCCAGGAGCTCGCTCTCGACTCCCTGGTCGAGGTGCACGACGCGGCAGAGTTGGACCGCGCCCTCGACGCCGGCGCCAGCCTGGTCGGCGTGAACCAGCGCGACCTGACCACGTTCGAGGTCGACCGGGGGCGCGCCGTGCGCCTGGCCGAGCACATCCCGGCCGAGGTCGTGGCGGTCGCCGAGTCGGGGATCGAGGGTGCGGAGGACGCCCGGGCGCTCGCCGACGCGGGCTATCAGGCGGTGCTGGTGGGCGAGTCGCTGCTGCGGGCGTCCGACCGGCGCGCCGGCGTGGCGGCGCTCTCGGGCCACCGGGTGGGCGCGCGGGTTGCGCCCCCGAGCCTCGGCACCCGCCGGAGCTGACCGATGCTCGTCAAGATCTGCGGGATCACCTCCGAGGCCGACGCGCTGCTCGCCGTGGGCCTCGGCGCGGACGCCCTCGGCTTCGTGTTCGCGCCGTCCCCCCGCCAGGTGGCGGCCCAGGCGGTGCGGCGCATCGTCGAGCGCGTGCCCGCGCACATCCTGACGGTCGGGGTGTTCCGCAACGAGGCCAGGACCCGCGTGGTCGACATCGTCAACGGCATCGGGTTGCGCGGCGCGCAGTTGCACGGCAACGAGACGCCCGACGACACGCAGTGGGTGGCGGCGCGCGTCCCGGTGACGATCAAGGCGTTCCCCGCCGGCCACCGCAACATCTCGCGTCTCGAGGAGTACGGCGCGGACGTCGTCCTCGTCGACGCGCAGTCGCCCGGCTCGGGCGAAGTGTTCGACTGGAGGCTCGCGGAGGGTGTCGCCGACACCACGCGTCTCATCGTGTCGGGCGGCCTCAACCCCGCCAACGTGGGCGACGCCATCGCGCACCTGCGGCCCTACGGTGTCGACGTGTCCTCGGGAGTGGAGGCGGAGCCGGGGAAGAAGGACCCGCACGCGGTGCGGGCGTTCGTGGCCGCGGCGCGCACCGCGGCGGCGGCCGTCGCTGCCGAGCAGGAGGGCGTGAGCGCCGACGACGATCTCGACCGGGACGACCACGTCGAAGCCGCCGGCACGGGCGTGCGCGGGGGAGCCCCCTTCGACTGGGAGTCGGACGTTTGAGCGAGGTGTCGCCGTCGGGGTTCATGGTCGACCCGGGCGAGGACGGACGATTCGGCGAGTTCGGCGGACGGTTCGTCCCGGAGTCGCTCGTACCTGCGTGCATGCAGCTCGAAGCCGCCTTCCGCGCCGCATGGTCCGATCGCGGGTTCCGCTCCGAGCTCGACGCGCTGCTGCGCGACTACGGCGGCCGCCCCACACCGGTGACCGAGTGTCACCGGTTGTCGGAACGGCTGGGGGTGCGCGTGCTGCTCAAGCGCGAGGACCTGGCGCACACCGGTTCGCACAAGCTGAACAACGTGATCGGGCAGGCGCTGCTGGCCCGGCGCATGGGCAAGCACCGCCTGATCGCCGAGACCGGTGCGGGCCAGCACGGCGTGGCCACCGCGACCGCGGCGGCGCTGTTCGGCATGGAGTGCGTGGTGTACATGGGGGAGCTCGACACCGAGCGCCAGGCGCTGAACGTGTTCCGCATGGAGTTGCTCGGCGCCGAGGTCCGGCCCGTGCTCGCCGGCAGCCGGACGCTCAAGGACGCGGTGAACGAGGCACTGCGCGACTGGGTGGCGAGCGTCGACACCACCCACTACTGCCTGGGTTCGGTCATGGGCCCGCACCCGTATCCGTGGATCGTGCGCGAGCTCCAACGGGTCGTGGGCGAGGAGGCGCGCGCGCAGTGCCGGGCCCTGCTCGGCGGGGCCGACCCCGACTGGGTGGTGGCGTGCGTCGGGGGTGGGTCCAACGCCGCGGGGACGTTCGCGGGCTTCGTCGACACCGCCGCCGAGTTGGTGGGGGTGGAGGCGGCGGGGGGCGCGGCCCTGGGGCGCGGCGTGCCCGGCGTCGTGCACGGCATGCGGTCGTTCCTGCTGCAGGACGAGGCGGGACAGATTCTCGAGGCGCACTCGATCTCGGCCGGGCTGGACTACCCCGGCATCGGGCCGGAACACGCGTACCTGTCGGCGGCCGGCCGGGCGCGCTACGAGCAGGCGGACGACGACGAGGTGCTCGCCGCCTTCCGCCTGTTGTCGGAGACCGAGGGGATCATCCCCGCGCTCGAGCCCGCGCACGCGCTGGCGTGGGTGGCACGCCAAGCCGGACGGGCGATCCCCCTGGGCGCCACCGTGCTCGTGACGCTGTCCGGACGGGGCGACAAGGACGTGGCCCAGGTCCGGGCCCTGATGGCGTGAACGGCGCGGGCGCCCCCGTCACCGCGTGACCGTCGACCGCGTCGACCCGGCGCTCGGGACGCTCGAAGCCCACCTGCGGGCGCGGCGCGACGCAGGCCGCAAGTTGCTCGTGCCCTACGTCACGGGGGGGATGGCGCCGGACTGGACGCAGGTCGCCTACGCGGTGGCCGACGCGGGCGCGGACGCCCTCGAGGTGGGCATCCCCTTCTCGGACCCGATGATCGACGGCCCGACGGTGCAACAGGCGTCGCTGCGGGCACTGGAACGCGGGACCACGCCCAGCGCGATCCTCGACGATCTGGCGCGCGCCGAGCTGCCGGTGCCGGTGTGCGTCATGACGTACTACAACATCGTGGCGCGCGCCGGGCTGCGTCGTTTCGCGCGCTCACTCGCCGACGCCGGCGTGGCGGGTGCCATCGTCCCTGACCTTCCGATCGAAGAGGCGGGCGGGTGGTGCGACGAGGCCGACGACGCGGGCGTGGCGACGGTGCTCCTCGTCGCGCCGTCGACGCCGGAGGAACGCGCCCGGATGATCTGTGCGCGGTCGCGGGGCTTCGTCTACGGCGTCGGGGTGATGGGCGTCACCGGCGAGCGTGCCGCCCTGGCGTCGTCGGTCCGCGAGGTGGCGGCCAAGGTCAGGAAGGTCACCGACCGGCCGGTGTGCATCGGCATCGGCGTGTCGAACCCCGAGCAGGCGGCCGAGGCGTGCTCGGAGGCCGACGGCGTCGTCGTCGGTTCGGCGCTCGTGCGGCGGCTCCTCGAGGGAGCGGGGGCGGAGGGTGCCGCCGAGTTCGTGGCCGCGTTGCGAGCGGGGATCGATGCAGCCGGCTGAGTGCGGGTGCCGTTCCTGAGGAACGCCCGGCACTCCGTGGTTCCGACAGACCACAGCGTTCGGTGATCCCTCGGGAACCCCAGGAACATTTCTCACCGCTCCCGCCGCGACGCACAGGTTCCGCCAAGGTGCGCGCCGTAGGTTGCCTTCAGCCGCCACCGCTCAGAGGCAGGGGAGGGACCCGACATGGAGCAGTCGCCAGGGAGCACGCCACAGGACCCGACGCCCGGCGCCCAGGACCCGGCGCCCCCCCGGGTCACATGGCAAGCGCCGACGGCCTCCGGCTACCCGCCTTTGCCGCCCTACCCCCCGGCGTCGCCACCTCCGGGAGCCGGTGGGCCGAGGCGCAGGGGGGTCCTGTTGGCCCGCGGCGCCCTCGTCGTGGGGGCGGCCGCCGGGCTCGCCGTGGGGGCGGCCGCGCTCGCCAACGCGGCGACCTCGCCGTCGAGCCCGCAACAGGCTGACGCCACGGCGTCGAGCGCCTCAACCACCCCGACGATGCCCAACGAGGGGCCCAAGGGGCACTTCGGCCGCGCCTTCGGCGGTCCTTTCGGTGGGGGACTCGGCGTCGGCGGGCCGCTCCTCTACGGCACGTTCACCGTGCAGGGACCGAACGGCTACGAAACCCTGGCCGAACGTTCGGGCACCGTCTCCGGCGTCAGCAACACCTCGGGCGACACGTGGTCGCTCGAGGTAAAGAGCGCCGACGGGACGTCGCAGACGTTCGTCGTGGACTCGGGCACGAGCGTGAACGGCGGGGAGATGGGCATCTCGAGCGTCAAGCAGAACGACACCGTGCGCGTGATCGCCGTCGTCTCGGGGAACACCGCGACCGCCAAGCGGGTCACCGACGAGACCGTCGAGCAGTCGAACGGCAACGGTTGGTTGCCCCGCCCGCAGATGCCCCCGGACAACGGGTCGTCGTCGGGTTCGTCGGGGACGTCGACCGAGACCCCGACCTGAACCTCGGCCCGACTGCGGCCCGACCCCGCCCGACTGACAATGCCGATGCGGGCATCCCGGCTGCGGCGCGTTCTGCCCCGCGGCCGTGGGGCCCCGGCTCGGATGTCAGCGGCGGCGGCGCCTGCCCCGGCGGCGCTGCTCGAACCGGCGGCGGATGATCTCGCGCCGCTCCTGGAGCTCCCGGTAGGTGAGCGCGTCGACGGGCTCGGTCACGCCGAACGAGGCGCGGATGCCGGCGACGTCGATTGCCGGGATGGCGCCCGGCTCGACCCCGATCTCGAGGGCGATGCGTTCGCCGTGTCGCTCGTGGAAGTACATGACGACGCGGACGATCTCTCCGATCACGTCGACGTTGGGAGCCATGACGGCCATGGCACCGTCGAGGAAGATCATGTCCTTCACGTAGAGCATGAGCTCCTTCGGCATGCGGGCGCCGTAACCGAGGAGGGCCTTGGTGATGTCGCGGATCTCGGCCGTGAGCTCCTCGGCGGTGAGCGTCGTGGGATCCAGCGGGGGCCGGTCGAGCTTCAGGTCGCGGATCACCGCTTCGACGTCGACGTCCACCGGTAGGGCGCCGAGGTCGCGCATGGCGGCGATCTGCCCGCGGATGTCGTTGGCCGACGCCGCGATGACGAGCCGGAGGAACGCGCGTCGCTTGAGCTCGTCGAACCGGCCCGTGATGCCGAAGTCGAGCAGGGCGACGCGGCCGTCGGGCTGGACGAAGAGGTTCCCGCCGTGCAGGTCGCCGTGGAACACGCCGTACAGGAGCGCTCCTTCGAGGAACGCGATCAGGCCGGCGTGTAGGACCGCCTCGGTGTCGATGCCGGCGGCCTGCATGGCCGGTGCATCGCCCCACGCGAACCCCGAGAGCCGTTCCATGACGAGGACCCGACGCGTGACCAACGACGGATGGGGGCGGGGGACGACGATGGCGGTCTGGCCGGTGTCGGCCAGGACGGCGGCGACATCGAGCATGTTCTGCGCCTCGAGGCGGAAGTCGAGCTCCTCGACGATCGTCTCGCCGAACAGCTCGACCAGCGCGGGCGGGTTGGCGAGCGCCGCCACCGGGATGCGCCCCACGAGCAACGGGGCGATCCAGCTCATGGCGGCGAGGTCGCGCCGGACGAGGCGGGCCACGTCGGGCCGCTGCACCTTGACCACCACCGGCTCGCCGCCGGCGAGCACCGCCCCGTGGACCTGGGCGATCGACGCGGCGGCGATCGGCACCTCGTCGAACTCCCGGAACACCTTGTCGAGCGGCATGCCGAGGTCCGCTTCGACGATGGCGCGCACCGCCTCGAAGGACTCGGCGGGCACCTGGTCGCGGCACAGCCGGAACTCGGCGACCAACTCCTCGGGGAACACGCCCTCGCCCGCCGACAGGATCTGCCCCAACTTGATGTAGGTCGGGCCCAGGCGCTCGAAGGCACGCCGCAGCCGGCGGGAAAGCCCGGCTCGGGACGAGCCCCGGTCGCGCCGGCGGTCCCATGCGTACCAGCCCCCGAGCGCGCCGCCCAGCTGGGTGAGGACGCGCACGACGCGCACGCCGGGGGGGAGGCGACGGCGCCGGGTGAGCCGCGGGGCCTCGGCGGCCGTCCGGGCGCGCCGCTCGTCGATGCCGGACCGCCATTCGATCGCCTCGAGGTCGAGGACCCACGGGGGATGGGACGAGAATGCCCCGAAGGCCAGATCGGCAGGGTCCGGCTTCCGGGGAGCGGCCCCGCGTGACGCGGCGCCGTCAGGCGCCGAGCCGTCGCCGGCCGCGTCGTGGGGGTTCTCGGAGTCAGGCATCGTCAATGGCAAGGGACCGTACCGGGTGGGGGTTCGAGCGCCGGGCCTTCTGACCGGCCGACGGCGATGGGGTAACCGGGTGCTGGTGCGAACCTGGCGAGATCGCGGTGTCGACTGGGCGGCCGCCGGCGGGGTCGGCGAGTCGGAGGTGCGGACGTGGGCCCGCGGCACCGGGACGATCAGGCCGGGGGCGGGCCGATCACGAGACAGCCGTTGTGGCCGCCGAACCCGAAGGAATTCGACAGCGACGGAGCGGGGACCCACTCCCGAGCCTCGCCGTGCACGACGTCGAGGTGGATCTCGGGGTCCGGTTGCTCGTAGCCGGCGGTCGGCGGGATGAGTCGGCGGTCGATGGCCACGACGGTGGCCACCGCCTCGATCGCCCCCGCACCTCCCAGCGCGTGCCCGGTCACGCCCTTCGTCGACGTGACCGGCGGGCACGGCGAGCCGAAGACCTTCTCGATCGCCTGGGCCTCGGCGAGATCGTTCAGGGGAGTGGACGTGCCGTGCGCGTTGATGTGGCCGATGTCACCGGGGGAGAGCTGGGCGTCCCCCAGGGCGAGCTCCATGCAGGCCGCGGCTCCGTTCCCGCCCGGCGCGGGGGCGGTGATGTGATGGGCGTCGGCCGTCGAAGCTGCCCCCAGGAGCTCGGCGTAGATGCGTGCGCCGCGCCGGCGGGCGTGGTCGAGCTCCTCGAGCACGAGCGCGCCGGCTCCCTCCGCGCACACGAACCCGTCACGGCGGCTGTCGAACGGCCGGGACACACCTTCGCTCGACAGCGCGGTCATGTTGGTGAATGCCGCAATGCCCACTCCGGTCATGGCGGCCTCGGCGCCGCCGCCGATGGCTGCATCGCAGCGGCCACTGGCGACGAGGCGGGCAGCCGCACCGACGGCGTGCGTTCCCGCGGCACATGCCGTGGCAATCGTCTCGCACGGGCCGTGCCAACCCACGCGCATCGACACGTTGGCGGCCCCGGCGTTGGCCATCATCATGGGGATGAGGAAAGGAGAGACGCGCCGCGCGCCCTTGTCGAGGAACACCTTGATCTGCTCTTCGAGGGACTCGAGGCCCCCCACCCCTGAGGCGAAGATCACGCCTGCCCGGTCGGGGTCGACGTCGATGTCACCGGCGTCACGGATGGCCATGTCGGCCGTCGCCACCGAGAACTGGGCGAAGCGGTCGACGCGGCGCACCTCCTTCGGCCCGAACCATCCGGTGGGGTCGAAGTCGCGCACGCGACGCTCGCCTTCGGGCGCCGGGTGGTGGAGACCCTCCCAGAAGGCGTCGACGCCGACGCCGCAGCACGCCAGGACGCCCATGCCGGTGACGACGACCCGCCGCCCTGCGACCGGGCCGTCCTGTCCGACGCCAAGAAGCATCAGAGCTTGGCGGCGATGAGGTCGTAGGCCTGGCCGACGGTCTCGATTCCCTCGAGCTCCGATTCGTCGACGGAGATCTCGAAGGCTTCCTCGAGGGCCATGACGAGCTCGACGAGGTCGAGGCTGTCGGCGTCGAGGTCGTCGTCGAAGCGCGCCTCACGGACGACCTTGTCGGCCGGGACCTGCAAAACGTCGACCGCGCACGCCCGAAACTTCTCGAAGGTGCCGTTGTCGCTCACCACTTTCCTCCTTGTCCGTCTTCTGTCGTTGTCCGTTCGACGTCGTTCCTGGGCTCTGACGTCTCGCCCGGAAAATTCAGATACCCATGGCCATGCCACCGTCGACGGGGAGGACCACGCCGGTGATGTACGCCGCGTCGTCGGAAGCGAGAAAGGCGACCGCTCCAGCCACCTCCTGGGGCGAAGCCGACCGACCCAGCGGAACCATGGACCGTAGCTGCTCGACTCGTTGTTCTCCCAGGCCAGCGATCATATCGGTCTCGACGATCCCCGGAGCGACCACGTTCACCGTGATGCCACGGCTGCCGACTTCGCGCGCCAGCGAGCGGGCCATGCCCACGAGGCCGGCCTTGGCGGCGCCGTAGTTGGCCTGGCCGGGCGAGCCGAGAAAGGCGACGACCGACGACACGAGCACGATGCGCCCCCGGTGCTGGCGCACCATCGGCCCGAGGGCCCGTTTCACCACGCGGTACACGCCGGTCAGGTCGGTGTCGAGGACGTCGTGCCAGGCGTCTTCGCCCATCCGAAGCACGAGCGTGTCGCGCGTGATGCCGGCGTTGGCCACCAGGACCTCGACGGGCCCGAGGGCCGACTCCACCTGTTTGAACGCGCTTTCGATCTCCTCGGGTACCGTCACGTCGCAGCGAACGGGATAGAGATCCGAGCTCCCCGGTGCGGAGCCGGACAGGTCTCCAGGGGATGACTCGCGCACCGTGATGGCGACACGGTCGCCCATGGCTTGGAAGCGCCGGGCGCATTCCAGCCCGATGCCGCGCGAGCCGCCGGTCACGAGGACGACACGCCCCCCGGACTCGCCCTCGGTGTCGGTCGGTTTCCTGGTCGCGGCCCCGCTCATCGTCCTACCCGCTCCTCTCGGCGGTCCAGCGCAGCACGAGGCTCGCCCACGTCATGCCGGCCCCGAAACCGGTCATGAGGACGACGTCGCCGGGTGCCAGACGCCCGGCGTCGGCGGCGTCGGCGAGCGCCAGTGGCACCGTGGCTGCGGAGGTGTTGCCGGTGCGGTCGAGGACGATCGCGGTGCGCTCCATGGGGATGCCGAGACGGGTGGCGGCGGCCTCGATGATGCGGAGGTTGGCCTGGTGCGGGACGAACAGCGACACGTTCTCGGCGCTGAGCTTCGCCCGCTCGAGCGCGGCGGAGGCGGACTCGACCGTGACGCGCACCGCGCGCCGGAAGACCTCTCGCCCTTCCATGGCCATGAAACCGCCGTGTGGGCAGGTGAGGAGGTCGTAGGCGCTGCCGTCGGTGCCGAGATCCACCGCCAGCAGGCTGCCGTCGGCGTCGGTTCCCTCGACCACCACGGCGCCCGCACCGTCGGCGAAGAGCACGGCCGTGGACCGGTCGTCGGGATCGGTGATCCGTGACAAGCAGTCGGCCCCCACGACGAGCACCCGGTGGGCTGCCGACAACGCCAGGGTGCCGAACGCCGCGACCAGTGCGTACACGAAGCCCGCGCACGCCGCGTTGACGTCGAACGCCGAGCCCGACAGGCCGAGGGTCTGGTGCACCTTGGCCGAGGTCGCCGGGACGGCGAGGTCGGGCGTCGAGGTCGCCAGCACGACGAGGTCGACGTCGCTGGGGGACGCTCCGGCCCGGTCGATGGCGCGGCGGCCGGCCTCGGTGGCCAACTCGGAAACCGTGCCGCCGACGCGACGTTCCCGGATCCCCGAGCGCTCCACGATCCAGGCATCGTTCGTGTCGAGCCTGGCCTCCAGGTCCTTGTTGGTCACCACGGTTTCGGGGAGAGCTGCTCCCCAGCCCGTGATCACGCCGCCCGGCATGAACCACTCCCGTCTTCGACGCGTGCGCGCGTGCGACGCGCCCGCACCCGTCCCCGCCTCAGCCGGCGTGGATGCGCAGCCATGCCACCGGCTGACCGGCCACCACCCGCTCACCCGAGTGCGCGAGGAATCCGACCACCTCGCCGGCGAACGGCGTCCGGACCTCCGCCGCGCCCACCGTCCCGAGCAGGTCTCCCACGGCGACAGCCACAGCGACCTGCAACGCCCCGGCGGCGCCAGGCCCACCTTGACCCGGGCCAGGGGCCTCCAGTCCCGGAGCGGGTTCGAAGACACCAGGGGCCGGCGAGACGACGACTCGCTCGGACGTGTAGAGGTGCTCGCCCTGGTGCGCGGCGGCATACGCGTGCCAGGTCTCGCTGTCGGAAACCGCGTCCACGAGGGTGTCGAGATCGTCGGGCGACGACACCGACATCGAAGCCGCCTCCGGCGCGCTGCGCCGCGCCAGCCCGGCGAGCACGCCGCCGGGGCCGACTTCCACGAATCTGGTCGCGCCGAGCGCAAGAAGCGTGTCGAGGCTCTGCCGCCAACGGACAGGGCTGCACAGCTGCGCGGAAAGGAGCGATGGCCATTCCTCGGCGCTGCCGTGCTGGCGCGCGTCGACGTTGGCGACGACGGGGATCTCAGGTGCCGAGAACTCCGTCTGAGACAATGCCTTGCGCAACCACGAGCGCGCCGGGCCCATGAGCGCCGTGTGGAACGCGCCTTCGACCTGCAGCGGCACGACCTTCTTCGCCCCCAGCTCCTTGGCGATCGTCCCGGCCACCGCCACGGCATCGGCGTTCCCGGCGATGGCGACCTGCCCGGGTGCGTTGTAGTTGGCGACCCAGACGTCGCCTTCGGCTCGTTGGCAGGCGGCTTCCACCGCGTCGTCGTCAGCTCCGAGGACGGCTGCCATCGTCCCCGGGTTGTCCTGCGCGGCATGGTGCATGGCCTCGCCGCGTTCGGCCACGAGCCGTACGCCGTCCTCGAACCCGAGCGCGCCACTTGCCGCCAGTGCGGTGTACTCGCCGAGGCTGTGACCCGCGCACGCCCTCGGCTCCACTCCGACCCGCTCGATGGCGTCCAGGACGACCAGGCTCAAGACGAAGGTGCTCAGCTGCGCATTGGCGGTGAGCGTCAGCTCGTCCTTTTCGGCGTCGAGGAGCAGGCGGCCCAGATCGCGTCCGGCCACCGCCGACGCCTCTTCGACCACCTCCCACGACGGGTGGTCGACCCAGGCGCGACCCATGCCAGGCCGTTGCGAACCCTGACCCGGGAAGGTGAACGCCAGCACCGGCACTCCTTCTCTGTGCGGAGGCTCCGAGCCGGTGGTGGCGGGGCGGCTCGGGCAGTCCTCCAGGGTTACACGATCGGCCGGTGCCGGTCACGTTACCGGCAGGTCATCAGGGCGCATCCGCCGCCGTCGCGCACCCTGCGCCCGGCGTCCGGTGAAACGTCACCGGCGGGCGCCGGGCCGGCACCCACGCGTCGCTGACGACCCCCACGGTTAGCATCGAACGTGCGCCCGAGTGAGGGAATAGGCAGACCTGATGGCCTCAAAAGCCATTGTCCGAAAGGACGTGCGGGTTCGAATCCCGCCTCGGGCACGATTCGTGCAGCCGATGATCGGCACATGAGCGGCACATGAGCGGCACAGAAAGAGGGGGCCGCGCCTGCGAATCTTGCAAGCCTCGCGCCGCGGACGAGTGGGTGCGAGGTCGTTCGACGAGGGAGCACCCGAGTCGTGGCACGCACGCTCTCGCGCAGCGCGCGCTCGCATGACGGAATTGGGCGGGGTCGCCTCGGTGTCCTCGGGGTCGTTGCACTGACGACGACGTACGGTTTGCGGCGACATCCTCGCGGGTAGGCGCGTTTGCATCTCCGCGGTCATGCGACCGGGGAGGCAGTCAACAATCGGACAATGCGACACGCCTACTCACGCCTATTTCTCTGACCGAGAAGAGGAAGGAGATTGTCTCGCGATGACCGAACATCTGACTCACCACCGGCTGTCCCACGACAGCCCCACAAACAGAAAGGGACGCTTCCGTCGTGCGTGTGCCGTTGTAGCGGCACTGCCGAAGCGGACCCGTCACGTCATGAAGGCGGCTGGGGCGTTTGCTCTCGTCGGGGGCACGTTGGGCGGGTTGAGCGCGGTGGCGTCTGCCCAAGGCCCGGACCCCGCCGTCACGCCGTTCCTTCAGAGCGGCAACAACGGCTTTCCCAAGCCGAACGGCGGTGCCGCCGTCTTCGTCGACGAGGGAAGCCACGGGCAGGGCGTCTTGCTGACATCGATAAGCGGAGCGCCGAACGAGGCGGGCTACGGCTTGGCCGGCCTGAAAGCTGGGAAGGGCACGACCGTGCCGTTCAGCTCGTTGAGCGACGTCCAGACGCAGTACGCCATGACGCAGGGAACCTGCGGGGGTGGCGCGCCGCGTTGGATCATTGACCTCCACAACCCGAGCAACCCGTCGCAGACGGCGTCGTTGTTGGTGTACTTCGGCACACAGCCGTACGGCGGCTGTAGCGGAGGTGCGCAACAGGAGCCGAACATCATGAGCGACCCGACCACTGCCTGGTGGGTGAACAACGGAAACACCCCGCAGACGACCAGCAGCGTCGAGTCCACCTATGGATCGTGGACCGTGGACGACATCGAGATCGTGGTGGATGCCGGCTGGGACCAAGCCACGCAGCTGAACCCGAACATCCAGCAGGTCCTGCTGCAGAAGACGACCGTGAACGGCTTCAGTCTTCTCCCGCTGCCTTCGTAACGTCCCTCGCCACTGCGGTGACACCTGACCATCCCCCCGGGTTCAGCCCGGGGGGATGGTCGCGTCGGAGCCGTAGTGATGATCGGCGCGACCACCGTTGCTTCACGGTCCCCTTCCCACACCGCCCGCGCTGGGCGCCACGAACTGATGTTCGTCCGCAGTCCTGCGACCAGGATGTGCGTACAATTGCCCCCCCATGCGCCGGTCGATGGTCGAGCGGTCTCTCCGCGATGTGCACGTTCGTCTCGTCCGCGCGCGCCAGGAATTGGCGGTCCTCGACGAGCAGCTGGCGGTCCTGAACGACGCCGCCGACGATGCCCGTATCCGGTCGTTGGTGTCCGAGACGCCCCTGGCGGGGTACGAGTACGCCGACGCCCAGCGCCACGCGGATGCGGCCACTCGGGCGCGGGCCTCCTTATCGGACTCCATCGGCGAGCTCGAGCGCCGGCAAGACGAACTGCTCGGCCAACTGGTCGTCGAGCCGAGATAACCCAGACCCCGAGTTGAACGAGGAGTCCCGGCATGGGTAAGCGCGTCGTCATCGCCGAGGACGAAGCGATCATCCGCCTCGACCTCAAAGAGATCCTGGAAGACGAGGGTTACGAGGTCGTGGGCGAGACCGGCCGCGGCGACGAAGCGGTGGAGCTCGTCGCCCAGGAGCTGCCCGACCTGGCCATCCTCGACATCAAGATGCCCGGGATCGACGGCATCGAAGCCGCCCGGCGCATCTCCGGCGACTGCAAGGTCGCCGTGCTCATTCTCACCGCCTTCAGCCAGCGGAACCTGATCGAAGAGGCTCGTGACGCGGGAGTGGCGGCCTATCTCGTGAAGCCGTTCCAGAGGAGCGAGTTGATCCCTGCCATCGAGGTGGCGATGGCTCGCTACGCGGAGTACCGGGCGATCGAGGAGGAGTCGTCGCGTCTTTCCCAAGAGGTCGCCACACTCGAGGACAAGCTCGAGACGCGTCAGCTCGTGGACCGGGCAAAGGGCGTCCTCATGGACCGGCACGGCATGGGGGAGGCCGAGGCGTTCTCGTTCATCCAGCGGACGGCGATGGACCGACGCGCCCGGATGAAAGAAGTGTCGAAGGAGATCGTCGAGGGGACCCTCGTTCCCTAGGTTCCCCTCCGATCGGAACGCCTGAACCGCAGGGGTGAAGGCCGAACCGGCCGCCGAAGGCGCGAGCCCCCACCCCTAGGATGCGGACGTGGCCGAACGCGGCGCGTTGTACGTCCTCGACGGGAACTCCCTCATCTTCCGGGCGTTCTTCGCGTTGCCCATCGACCTGGCGACGACCACCGGGCAGGTGACGAACGCCGTCCACGGCTTCACCTCGATGCTCGTGATGCTGCTGCGCGACAACGAGCCCAGCGGCGTGGCCGTGGCTTTCGACCGACCCGAGCCCACCTTCCGGGACGCGGTGGTGGCCGACTACAAGGGCAATCGCCCTGAGATGCCCGACCTGCTCGTCCCTCAGTTCGGCATGGTCCGCAGCGTCCTTTCGGCAATGCGCATCGCGACCTTCGAGCTCGTCGGGTACGAAGCCGACGACATCCTCGCCACCATGGCGACGCGCGCTCGCGACCTCGGCCGTGATGTGGTCGTGGTGACGGGCGACCGCGACACCTTCCAGCTCGTCGAGGACCCGCACGTCAAGGTGATGTACACCCGCCGCGGCATGTCGGACACCGTCGTGTACGACGAGGCGGGCATCATCGAGCGCCACGGCGTACCACCGAAGTCGTACCCGATGCTGGCCGCGCTGCGCGGCGACACCTCGGACAACCTGCCCGGCGTGCCGGGGGTGGGTGAGAAGACAGCGGCCAAGCTCGTTGCCGCCTACGGCGACCTCGACGGCATCTTCGCCCACCTCGACGACCTCTCGCCCAAGTTGCGTCAGAACTTGGCGGACCACGAGGAGCAGGTCCGTCGCAACGCGGAGGTCATCACGCTGGTTCGCGATGTCCCGCTCGACGTCGCGTTCGACGAGCTGACGCCCGGCGACTGGGACGTCGAAGGCATGAAAACGGTCTTCGGTGAGCTCGAACTGCGCTCGGTATGGCAGCGGCTGGCGCCGATCGTGGGCTCCGGCATGGAGGAGGAGCTGCCCCGCGCCGCCGGTGCTGGCGCGCCGCCCGCGCTGGACATCGCCGCCGTCACCCCCGCACCTGTGGGTGACGCTGCCGAAGCTCGCGCCGTGCTCGCCGCGCTCGGCGAGGGCGGCCACCCGGTCGCGTTGGCACCGGTATGGGCGGGCGTCGCCGGTCGCTCGCCGTTGGCGGGAATGGCGGCGTTGGCCGTGACCGAAGCCGACGACGGCGAGCAGTCCGGTCAGCCGGCCGAGGGTCCGACGACGGCGTCGGCGGTGCCATCGCCGATCTGGCTCGACGAGGCGCTCATGGGATCGCAGGACGTGCTCGCCGCCCTCGGCGAGCTGGCGGGCTCCGAGGGGCCGGGCGTGGTGGCGCACGGCGTCAAGGAGCTCATGCGGACGCTCGCTCCCGCGGGCGTCGACATCACCGGCCTCGTCATGGACACCGCGGTGGCGGCGTACCTCCTCGACCCGTCGTCCGGTCGCTACCGCCTCGAGGAGGTGGCGGAGCAACAACTCAGCCTGGCGCTCGACGACACCGCCGCCGCGGCGTCGGCCGGCCAGCTGGCGCTGGACCCCGGCGCCAACGACGAGCTCCCCACCTACGCCGCTCGGTGCGCGGTGGCGCTCTCGCTGCTGCTCGCGCCACTCCGTCGTGCGCTCGCCCAGGCCGGGCTCGAGAAGTTGCACGACGAGGTCGAGCTTCCGCTCGTCCGCGTGCTCGCCCGCATGGAGGTGACCGGCATCCGGGTCGACGCCCACGTGCTGCGCCGGATCGCCGACGAGCTCCGGGCGGAGTGCCAGCACCTCGAAAAGGAGATCCACGATCTGGCGGGCGAGCCCTTCAACGTGAACTCGACGCCGCAGCTGCGGACGGTGCTCTACGACCGGCTCGGCTTGACCCCGGGCCGCAAGACGAAGACGGGGTTCTCGACCGACGCCGCCACTCTGGAGAAGCTGCGCGGCCAGCACCCCATCGTCGACACGCTGTTGCGTTACCGGGAGGTGGAGAAGCTCCGCTCGACGTACGGCGAAAGCCTGCTCGCCGAGGTCGGGCCCGACGGTCGCATCCACGCCACGTTCCACCAGACCGTGGCGCGCACCGGCCGGCTGTCCTCCGACCGCCCCAACCTCCACAACATCCCCGTGCGCAGCGAGGAAGGCCGGCAGATGCGCAAGGCCTTCATTCCCGCCGACGGATGCCTGCTCCTCGTGGCCGACTACGACCAGATCGAGCTGCGGGTCATCGCGCACGTGTCCAAGGATCCGGGCCTCGTCACCGCGTTCGCAGAGGCACGCGACATCCACCGCACGACGGCGGCCCGCGTCTTCGGAGTGGCCCCCGTGGACGTCACGGTCGCCCAGCGCAGCCGGGCGAAGATGGTCTCGTACGGACTGGCCTACGGCATGGAGGCGCACGGCCTCGCCCAGCGGCTGTCGATCGAGCCCCCCGAAGCCCAGGAGATCCTCGCCGCGTACTTCGCGGCGTTCCCGGCGGTTCGGGCCTTCATGGACCGCACCGTCGTCGAGGCACGCTCCCGGGGTTACACCGAGACGCTGTTCGGCCGGCGTCGTCCCCTGCCGGATCTCCACTCGCCCAACCGGACGCTGCGCATGGCCGCCGAACGCCAGGCGATGAACGCCGGCATCCAGGGGCTGGCAGCGGACCTGTTCAAAGTGGCGTTGGTGCGCCTCGATCACGCCCTCGAAGAGCGTCGCCTGGCCTCGAGGCTGGTGCTCCAAGTGCACGACGAGGTGCTCGTCGAAGTGCCCGAAGCAGAGCGCGACACGGTGGGCGCCCTCGTCCCCGACGTCATGGCCGGCGTCGCGGCGGCCGCCGATCTCGTGGTCCCGCTCGAAGTCTCCGCGTCGTGGGGCACCTCGTGGGCTGACGCCAAGGGCTGACCTCGACGGGCGGACTCGACGGGCGGACCTCGACAGCTGCTGACGCCACGTGCATGTCGGCAGTCGGCTGGCGTCGACGTGGGGTGGCCCCCCACCGAGCGACTCTCCGGGCTGAGCGGGGCCTTTGGCTGGTAGGCTCGTCATTTGGTCGCCCGAACGGTGACCGTCCCCCGCACTCTCGATGCGTGGGGCGACCATGTCCTGCAAAGTCCCGAAAGCGAGTTCGCAACCCTCTATGTCAGATACGGCCGCCGGCACCGCCGGCGCAACTGAACCCGTGGCAGCCCCCGCCACCAGCGCAGTACCCGGCGCCACAGCGCTGCTCTCGGGTGCCCCGATGGGCACTTTCGACGACAAAGGGACCTACGTACCCCGCGCGATCGTCGAGGACGACCTCGGAGGCGACTCCCTCGAAAAGGCGATCGACGCCACCATCGTCGAATTCGACGACGGCGACATCGTCGAGGGATCTGTCGTCAAGATCGACAAGGACGAAGTCCTGCTGGACATCGGCTTCAAGTCCGAAGGCGTCATCCCCGCCCGCGAGCTCTCCATCCGCAACGACATCGATCCGTCGCAGATCGTCGAGCTCGGCGACCGGATCGAGGCGCTCGTCCTCCAGAAGGAGGACAAAGAGGGCCGGCTCGTCCTGTCGAAGAAGCGCGCCCAGTACGAACGGGCGTGGGGAAAGATCGAACGGATCAAGGACTCCGACGGAGTCGTCAAGGGCCCGGTGATCGAGGTCGTCAAGGGTGGCCTCATCGTCGACATCGGGCTCCGGGGCTTCCTGCCGGCGTCGCTCGTCGAACTGCGTCGGGTCCGCGAGTTGCAGCCGTACGTGGGGCGCTCGATCGAAGCGAAGATCATCGAGCTCGACCGCAATCGCAACAACGTCGTCCTCTCCCGTCGGGCGTGGCTGGAGGAGACGCAGAAGGAGCAGCGCGGCGAGTTCCTCGTGAACCTGAAGCCGGGGGAGCGCCGTCGGGGCACGGTGTCGTCCGTCGTGAACTTCGGCGCATTCGTCGACCTGGGCGGCATGGACGGCCTGATCCACGTGTCGGAGTTGTCGTGGAAGCACGTCGACCACCCGTCATCGGTGGTGTCGGTGGGCGACGAGGTCGAGGTCGAGGTGCTCGACGTCGACCTCGACAAGGAGCGGATCAGCCTGTCGCTCAAGGCCACGCAGACCGACCCGTGGCAGGAATTCGCCAACACCCACCAGGTGGGGGAGCTCGTCTACGGGCGCATCACGAAGCTCGTGCCGTTCGGGGCCTTCGTGCAGGTGGGGGACGGCATCGAAGGACTCGTCCATATCTCGGAGATGGCGGGCCACCATGTGGACCTGCCCGAGCAGGTCGTGACGCCGGGAGAAGAGCTTTGGGTCAAGATCATCGACATCGACTTGCAGCGCCGTCGGATCAGCCTGTCGATCAAGCAGGCGGCCGAGGGCGGCGAGGTGTCCGAGGAGTACCGCGAGGCCTTCGGCGAGCACGCGTACGACGAGCAGGGCAACTACATCGGCGGCTTCGACTACGGCGCCAGCGAATTCACGCCGGAGACAGAAGCCCAGGCCGCATGGGCGGCGGAGTACGCCCGCCAGGAAGGCGCGGCCGGTTCTGCTCCGGCAGAAGGGGCCGCGCCTGAGGGCCCCGCGCCACACGGTGCGGTGCCGGAGAGCCCGGCGCCCGAGGCCGTGGGCCCCGACGCCGCGGGGGCGGCCACCAACGGCGACGGCACCGGATCGCAGGACGAGGCGCCGGCCAACGGCGCGTCGGCCGGCGACGAGGGTACGCCGCCTGAGGGCTAAAGGCTCAGCGCTCGCGCGTCGGCCGCGGCGTCACCCACAACGGCGGCCGTTTCTCCGCGGGGGGAGCGGGGTCCCCCGACGCGGTCGGGGTCACCGCTGGAGGGGCCACCGGCTCGGTCGGGTGCGCGTGCCGTGGCGGCGGCGGCGACGTCGAGCCCCACGCCTCGGGCTGGGCCTGATTCGCCCCGGCCGCGGTCGGCGAGGCAACGCCGTTGGTGGTGCTGAGCGGGAAGTGGCACGCCACGAAGTGGTTCGGGCCCATGGCGCGCATCTGCGGCTCCTCGTCGATGCAGCGCTGCTGGGAGTACGGACAGCGCGTCCGGAAGCGGCAACCCGAGGGCGGGTCGATCGGTGAGGGGAGGTCCCCGGACAGAGGCGCCGAACCGTTCGTCGACGTCGTCGGGTCGGGCTCGGGGATGGACGCCAACAGCGCGTCGGTATACGGATGCTCCGGACGGTGATACAGCGCGTCGGGCGGGGCGACCTCGCAGAGTTTGCCGAGGTACATCACTGCCACCCGGTCGCTCACGTTCTTCACGACCGCGAGGTCGTGCGCGATGAACAACATGGTCAGGCCACGGTCGCGCTTCAGGTCGTCGAGGAGGTTCAGGATCTGGGCCTGCACCGACACGTCGAGGGCGGACACCGGCTCGTCGCAGATCAGCACGGTGGGCTCGAGCATGAGCGCTCGGGCAATGCTCACACGTTGACACTGGCCGCCGGACATCTCGATCGGACGCCGCGAGCCGGCGTCGCCGGGGTCGATACCCACCGAATCGAGCATGGTGCCGGCCTTCGCCCGACGCTCCTCCTTCGTGCCGAGATTCCAGACCGCGAGCGGCTCCGCCACGGCGTCGAGCACGCGCCGACGCGGGTTCAGCGACGAGATCGGGTCTTGGAAGACCATCTGGATCCGCGTGCGGGCCCGGCGCCGCTCCTCGCCGCGCAGCTTGGTGAGGTCGGTCCCTTGGAACAGCACCTCGCCCGAGTTGGGTGCCTGGACGAGGGCGATGGCGCGGCCCGTGGTGGACTTGCCGCAACCCGACTCGCCCACGAGCCCGAGCGTCTCGCCTGCGGCGACGTCCAAGCTGACATCCGACACGGCGCGGACGCGATGCTCGCCCGAGCCGAACTCGACGACGAGGTGATTGGCCCGCAACAGGACATCGTCACCGCGCAGGTGGGCGGTGCCGCTCCCCGCCATCACGGGCTCCTGTCGCCGTTCGGCCGCGCCCCCGGGGGCTCCTTCCGCCACACCGGCGGCGACGCCGTGTTCTGCGTCCCTGGCGCGGCGGATGGCGGGGCCTCGGTGCGGAACAGCGGAGTGCCGGTGGCCGCGGGCGCCGCGCCGGCCGCCGGACCCGGCCCGTTGGCGGCGAGGGCGTCGGCGGGGACGACCGCGGGGGCCCCGTTGCCTGCGGGTGTCGCGGCGACCGCGGTGGCGAGCACCGATTCGCGAACGCGGGCACCGGTGAACGCGAGGGCGGCGGGGACACGGGCGGCGACGTTGCGGGCGAGCGCCTCTTCTCCCTCGCGTGACCCGACCGGGTACCAGCACCGAAAGACGTGGCCGTGGCCCGCGGCGCGCAGCTCGGGCTCTTCGCGCCGGCACCGCTCCTGCACGTACGGGCAGCGGGGCGCGAACCGGCACCCCGACAGATTGCTGGCCAGATCGGGGGGCCGGCCGGGAATCGCCCGCAAGCGCGTGTGGGGTGCCTCCGAAAGACGGGGGATCGAGCGCAGGAGCGCCTCGGTGTAGGGCATGCGGGTGTGCGCGAACAGCTCCGCGGTGGCCGCCTGTTCGACGATGCGCCCCGCGTACATGACGGCGATCTCGTCGGTGCGGTTGGCCACGACGCCGAGGTCGTGGGTGACGAGGATCATGCCCATGTGCCGCTCGCGCTGCTGGGTGGCGAGCAGGTCGAGGATCTGCGCCTGCACCGTGACGTCCAGGCCGGTGGTGGGCTCGTCCGCCAGCAGCAGCTTGGGGCCGCAGGCCAGGGCGATGGCGATCATGACCCGCTGGCGCATGCCCCCCGACAGCTCGTGGGGATAGGCGCGCAGCCGGCGCTGGGGGGCCGGGATGCCGACCGAGCGCATGAGGGCCACGGCCGTCTCCGCCGCGGCCTTCCGGTCGAGCCCGGCGCGCATCCGCAGCGCCTCGGTGATCTGGCGACCCACGCGCACGACGGGGTTGAGGGCGGTCATGGGGTCCTGGAAGACCATGGCGACCTGCATGCCCCACACCTCGCGCAGCTCGGGCACTGACATCTCGGTGAGGTCATGGCCCGCGAAGCGCACCGTCCCCGATCGCTCCACGTTCGTGCCCGACAACAAGCCCATGACCGAGCGCGACAGCACCGTCTTGCCCGAGCCGGACTCGCCGACGACGCCGAGCGTCCGGCCGCGCCCGAGGGAGAACGACACCCCGTCGACGGCCCGGACGAGCCCCCGGGAGGTGCGGAACGACGTGCGGAGGTTCTCGACCTCGAGGAGGGGCCCCGACAACGACGCCACGTCGGGGAAGCTGAGCTGCGGGCGGCGGCGCCACGGCATGAGAGCGGCCGTGCGCATCACAGCCGCCCCTCGCGGACGTCGAACCACGACCGGAGCCGGTCCGACATCAGGTTGAGCGTGGTCAGCAGCAAGAAGATGTAGACCGACGGCCACAGCGCGATGTACGGGTTCGTGCTCAGGTTGTTGTTGTTCACACCTTCGTTGATGATGTTGCCGAGCGACGGGGTGGGGAGCTTGATCGACAGTCCGAGATAGGCGAGCGACCCTTCGAGCACGATGGCGAGCGCCACGCCGATGAGCGCAAAGGACAGAGCGGCGGGGATCACGTTGGGCAGCAGCTCACGCAACAGGATCCGTCGGGTGGTCGCGCCGAGGGCGCGCGCCGCCACGACGAACTCCCGGTTGGCGAACGACAACGTGGTGGCACGCATCACACGGAACAGCTGCGGGGTGGCCACGAAGGCGAACAGGATCACGAGCTTCAACAGTGAGCGGCCCCAGAACTCCTCGATGACGATGATGGCGAGCAGCGCCGGGAACGCCAGGATCACGAAGGACACGGCGTTGAAGGCGCCGTCGACCACGCCGCCACGGAACCCCGCGAGCAGTCCCATGACACCGCCCACCACGAGGCCGATCGAGATCGAGGCGAACCCGATGATGAGCGAGGGGCGCGACCCGAAGATGATGCGCGACACCAGGTCGCGGCCGAGGTCGTCGGTGCCGAGCAGGTGGTGGATGCTCGGCCCCCGGTTGACCACCGAGTAGTCCTGGAAGTTGGGCGCCTTGAGCGGCAACACCGGGGCCAGCACCGCCAGCAGGACCATGAGCCCGAGCCACGCCGCGCTCACCCAGAACAGGACCCCGAGCGCCCGGCGTGCCGGGCGCGGCCGGGTGGCGGACTGCGGCGCGAGCGCCAGCGCGCCCTCGGCGCCGAGGTCCGCCGCCGCCAGCTCGGCGGTCAGCTGCGACACGGTCGGCACGCCGTCAGGCACGGCGCACCCGCGGATCGAGGAACGTGAGCGCCAGGTCGGCGACGAAGTTGACGACCACGAATGCGATGGCGGCGACGAGCGCCATGCCCTGCACCATCAGGTAGTCGTTCGAATAGATGGCCTGGACGAGCTGGTAGCCGATGCCCGGCATGGCGAAGATCGCCTCGACCACGAACGCGCCGGTGAACAGGCTTCCGATGGCGAGGCCGGCGCTCGCCAGCAAGGAGAACGACGAAGGCCGCAGGGCGTGGCGCAACAGGATGTAGGGCGTCGACAGGCCCTTGGACCGCGCCATGGTCACGAAGTCCTCTTGCAGGGTCGAGATCAGGTCGGCCCGCAGGAGGCGGTAATACACGACGATCGACCCGATGGCGAGCACGATCGAAGGCAGCAGGGCCGACTTGAGGTTGGGCCCGAGCCCTCCCGATAGTCGGACGAAGCCGGTCGCCGGCAGCGCCTTCAGGCCCACCGCGAAGATCAGCACGAGGATGGGTCCGGCCACGAACGGCGGCACCGACAGGAGTGCGAAGGTCGACGTGGTCGCGGACCGGTCGAAGAGCCGGTTGGGGCGCAGGGCCGAGGCGAGGGCCAACGGAATGGCCAGGAGCAGCGCGATGACCTGCGACACGACGATGAGCTCGAGGTCGATCGGGAACGCCACGCTCAACGCGTTGGTGACCGTCTGGTGGGTCAGGAAGGACTGGCCGAGGTTTCCCCGGAAGACGTTGGAGATCCACGTCGCGTACTGCTGGAGCAGCCCTTTGTTCAGGCCCAGCTGCGCGAAGAGCTCCTTGCGTGCTTGCGGGGTGTCGTTCGGCCCGAGGATGGCGACCGACGGGTCACCCGGCAGCAGGTGGACGAGCAGGAACGTCAGGACCGAGATGATGAAGCTGATGATCAGCAGCTGGACGAGTCGGGTGACGACGTAGCGCGCCATGTCGCGCCCTCGCTCAGGCCCGCCGCCACATGGGGGTGGGCGTGAAGATGCCGCCGGCGAATCCTTGCGCTCGTGAGCCATCCGGCAAGGTGAGGTTGTCGAAGTTCATGACGGCATTGCTCCCCGTGAGCGACCAGGTCGCCCTGGATACCCACAGGTAGGGCAGATCCTTCGCCAGCTGCTTGTCGACTGTCTGGTACGCGGCGGCACGCGCCGCGGGGTCGGACTGGGTCCGCCCCTCCTGCAGGGCTGCCTCCAGCACATCGTCCTTGTTGCGGGCGAAGTTGAGGGCGATGGACCCAGGACCACCGGCTGTGGTGGAGCTCAACCACACATAGTTGAGGTCGGGGTCCGAGGCCCCGAACATCTCGTCGGTATAGGCCTGAAATGCCCCGGTCACCAGGTTGTCGATGAATTCCACCTGCAGGACGGTGTTGACCGACACCTGCATGCCGGCCAGCTCCCACATGTTGGACACGGCCTGGATCTGCGTGAGGAGACGGGGATCGGTGATCGTGGCGAGCGTCAGCTTGATGGCGCCGCCGTGGTTGGGGGCGGCCTGGGCGACGAGCTGCTTGGCCTTGTTGAGGTCGTAGGTCGGGTAGCCGTTGTCCGACGGCCGGTACGGCGAGCCCGGGGGGAACAGGCTCAGGTTGGGTGTCGTGACCCCCGCTCCGAACAACCGCACGAGCTCGTCGACGTTGAGCGCGTACGCCATCGCCTGGCGGACGGTGATGTCGTTGGTGGGCTCGGCCGCACAGTTGAGGATGATGAAGTCGCTGTCGGTCTGGCCCACCGAGCGATGGAGGTCGGCGATCTGCTGGAACCCCGGGTTGTTTCGGAGGCCCTGGATGGCGTGGGGGTCTCGGGTGAGCATCAGGTCGATCGTCCCGGAGCGCAGCGACGCCTCGCGTGAGTTGTCCGAGGCGATCGGCTTGAAGGTGATGCTGTCGAGGTACGGCAGGTTGTTGCGCCAGTAGTGCGGGTTCCGCTGCACGGTGAAGTGGTCGTTCGGCTCCCACGACACGATCGAGAAGGGTCCGGTCCCGATGGGGTGCTGCGTGTCGTTCTTCTCGAGCTGCGCCAGCGCCACCGGGTAGCCCACCTGGGTCGCGAGGTAATGAGGGAACGCGACGAGCGGTTCCTTGCAGGTGACGGTGACCTCGAGCGGCCCCGTGGCTGCGACGCCGCTGATGGGGGTCACCGCCTGCGCGGTGAGCGGCGACGCGCGCAGCGCCTCGAAGTTGGCCACGATCACGTCCGCGTTGAGCGGGGAACCGTCGTGGAACATCACGTTGGGACGCAGCGTGATCGTCCAGACGGTCTTGTCGGGGTTGGGGGTCACGGCCTGCGCCAGGTACGGCTTGGCGGTGCCATCGGCGGCAACCTGAGTCAGGGAGTCGAAGACGGTGTTGGCGTAGGTGAGCCCGGTGTTGTCCCAGTGGCTGGTCGAGGGCAGGAAGCCGTTGATCTCGGAGTTGACGCCGATGGTGACGGTGCCCCCGGACCGTGGCTTCAGTGAGCTGACCCCCGGGGTGGCGACGGTGGCCCCGGTCGAGGTGCCGCATCCCTCGAGGATCGCGGGTGCCCCCACCCCGGCAAGTCCGACCGCCGCGGCGGTGCGCGCTCCTCGCGTGAGAAACGTCCGACGGCCGTAGCGATCTGCGGGCTCA
>DATGKD010000260.1:0-3138 GCA_035294855.1 Acidimicrobiales bacterium | reverse complement strand
GCGGCGTCATGAGTGACGGGCTCCGAGACGAACCGTCCCCTAGAACACCGCCCTCCTCGCGCTACCACGCGCCCGCCTTCGGTGTGACGGTCCGTGCTTCCACCGACCGCACAGCCGTGCTGGCGTTGCGTGGCGAAGTGGACCTGGCAACGGCCCAGGAGTTCCGCCGGGCGGTGTCGGTCTCGGTGAAGGTGGGCGTGCACCACCTGGTCCTCGACTGCGGCGAGTTGACCTTTCTCGACGCGTCGGGCGTGGGCGTGCTCGCCGAGGCAGCCAGCGACCTCGGGGCTGAGGGAGGGGCCCTCGTCGTTCGCAACGCCTCGGCACCGGTGCGCACCGTCGTCGAAGCAGCCGGCCTCGTCCACCTCCTCGAAGGCGATGCGCCCCTGACGGCCGCCACGCGGCACGCTACGGGCTGAACTGCTCTCCCGACGCCTGGTCGGCGGACGGGCCTGACGGTTCGGCAGTCACCGGGGTCCCCGCCAGATCGCCGTACCGCTTCCCCACCGGAAACGCCGACAGGATCTCGACCGCCACGCGCCTCTGATCCGGCGACAACCGGTCCCGGCCGTCACTGCTCGCCGCCTCGGCGACCCGTTTCGTCTCGAAGCCCGTGCCGGGCCGGTTCGACGCCCGCAGGTGCTCGTCGGCCCGGTCGCTCCACTCGAGCCCGACCGCGTCCACCAGGCGGCGGAGCTGCGCTTGCGGGTCGGCCCGCAGCGTCTCGTGGTCGACCACGTGGAACTCGGCGTGACGGGCGGCGACCTCGTCGTACGCGGACATGGTGAATGCCGCCATCCACACGAGGTGCGCGAACCCGTCTGTGGCCGGGGGGCGCGGGGGGACTCCCCACCGCTCGACGCGTTGTGCCATGGCGTCGGGGTCCACGTAGTGGTGAACGTTGGCGAGGAAGATCGTCCCGAACCCCACCCGGCTCGCCAGGACGTCGAGCGGGTGACGACGGACGAGGACCACGGCCGGCTGGTAACGGGCGGCGAGCCACTCGAGTGCGAGCGGCACCGTCACCGACTTGACGACGTGGTGGGTGGCACCCGGCGACCCGGTGTGGGCCTTGGCCAGACGCGTCGCCACGGCATGACGAAGCGAGCGCGCCCGACCGCCCGGCTGGATGACGGCGTACTTGGTGGCTTCGGGGAGACCGCCGTACAGCCGTGTAGCGACGCGATTGCGTAGCGCCGGGCGCCCGGTCGCGAAGGCCGCATCCCACAACCGAGCGTACGGTTCCGGCGCGTCGGCGCCAGCGTCGATCGCCGGGAGCAGGCCCAATCCCGCCCGGGCGCGCCCTGCGAACGGCACCCAGTCGAAGTTGTCGGGCTCGTGGACGTAGGTGGCGTCCTTCGCTCGGCCGAGGATCTCCCCCACCCACGTCGTCCCGGACCGTCCCGCCCCGACGACGAGGACGCGACGTCCGCTCACGTGCGCGCTCACGCAGGGCACCGTACTTTGCCAACCTCTTGCAGACGGGCATGCCGGCCCGTGTGCCCTATCCGCTCATATCGGCCCGTCGTAGCCCTCGGTCAGACCAACGGCGCTACAACCACGTCGCGGCGGTCAACTCGACGGCCATGCAGTCAGCCCGATCCCGAGCGGAGCGTGGCCAGCGCCACGGCCATCGCTGACTTCGCCGCGGCGTCCGCGCCGCCCACACCCCCGGACGCGGCGACCGTCACGAGCCGCCCACCGCCGACGGCGGACACGAACGCCTCCCCACCCGCGCCTTCCGCCGCGGGCCGCCACAGTGCGCGAACACCCCCAATGGAGATCGCGGTCACGGGGGCGGCGGGCGCGGCGAGCTCCGACCGGAACGTCTGAACCGCCGACGTGCTCTGGTAGAGCAACACCTCGAACGATCCTGCCGACCCCTGCGACGAAGCGGCCCGCCACGTGCAGACGCTTTCGCCCGGTGCGCCCGCTCGCGCGCCATTTGCAATAGCCCTGCGGCCGAGGACGTGTCCCGCCTGGGCGCTTGTCACGAGCGCGCAGGCGGGGTTCGTCGCGTTGGCGCGGTCGGCCGCCGAGGGCCCGCCACAGCTCGCGAGGCACGCCACACCAGCGATCGACGCCAAAGCGACAAGGCCGGCACGCGCCGGTCGACACAACGCTGCCAACCTCACCGATCGGGACGCTGCGTCAGTTCGTGAGCATGAAGGTCGTCGTCACCAGGTGGCCACGCCACCCCTTGGCGACCATGGTGTGTTGACCCATGGCGCCGGCACGGGACAGAACGGGGATGGTGCCGTTGCACTGCAACGCGCCGTTCGTCGCCACCCGGGCATGGCAGATCCTGTGGCTCCTTTTCCCGACGAGGTAGTAGATCGTGATGCTCGATCGCGGGTGGAAAGAGAAGGCCTGGGCTTGGACGGCCGCGCCGGCAGGTCCCGCTGAAGGAGTGATCACGAGTAGCGGTGTCTGACCCACGCTCAACTGTGCCGAACCGTGCACACCGCTCAACGAGTCCGTGGCCGTAACCAGCACCGAGCCCGCCCCGACACCGGTGGCAAGACCCTGCGAGCCCGCCGTGTTCGACGCCGTGGCCACCGACGCGCTCGACGACGACCAGGTCACCGACATCGTCAGGTCCTGCACCGTCTGGTCGGAGTAATGCCCGGTGGCTTTGAACTGCTGCGTCTGCCCTTGCGCGATCGCACTGGCAGCAGGGGAAACCGCGATGCTCGCGAGAACAGCCGGGGTAATCGTCAACGCCGCAGTCCCCTGGATGAGCGAGCTCGGGTCCGTCGCGGTGATGGTCACGGCGCCCACGCTCTGACCCGTGGCGAGACCATGCGAGTGCGTCGAGTTCGAGACCGTCGCGGCTGCGCCGGACGAGGTCCACGTCACGCTCGTCGTCACGTCCTGTGTGCTCAGGTCCGAGTAGTGGGCTGTCGCCGTGAACTGGACGGTCTCCCCCGCCGGCACAGACGCGATCGGCGGTGTCACCGTAAGGGCCACAAGTGAAGCTGATGTCACCGTCAACGCCGCGGTGCCCTGGACGAGTGAGGTGGGGTCGGTAGCGCTGATGGTCACGGCACCCGTGGTCTTCCCGGTTGCGAGCCCACTCGAGGAGATGGTCGCTGTCGCTGTGTTCGACGAGGCCCATGTCGATGTGGCGGTGAGGTC
>DATGKD010000259.1:0-59124 GCA_035294855.1 Acidimicrobiales bacterium | reverse complement strand
CGGCTCACGATGCCCACGGGCCCCCCGGGCAGGGCGATGTCCCCGGAGGTGATGCCGATGTTGCACTTGCCCGGCGAGATCACGCCCGGGCAATTCGGCCCCAGCAGGCGCGTGCGCGGATAGTCCCGGCGCAGCACGTTGAACACCCGGGCCTCGTCCTGGGCGGGGATGCCCTCGGTGATGCACACGACGAAGGAGATCCCCGCCGCAGCCGCGTCGAGGATGGCGCCCGACGCGCCCTTGGGAGGCACCACCACGAACGACGCATCGGCCCCCGTGGCCCTCACCGCTTCTTCCACGGTGTCGAACACGGGAACGCCGTCCACGTCGGTCCCGCCCTTGCCCGGGGTGACGCCGGCCACCACCTGCGTGCCGTAGTCCCGGTTGCGCAAACCGTGGAACCGTCCTTGGCTGCCGGTCAGTCCCTGCACCACGACGCGGGTGTTCTCGTCCACGAAGATGCTCATGCCTTGCCTCCCGCGAGCGCCACGGCACGTCGGGCCGCGCCGAGCATGGTCTCCTCCACGATGAGCCGCTCCGATTGGTGGTCCGCCAGGATCTCGTGACCGGCCTCGGCATTCGTTCCGTCGAGGCGCAGCACGATCGGGGAGCGCAGGTCGACCCGGGCGAGCGCCTCCACGATGCCGTTGGCGACCTCGTCGCAGCGCGTGATGCCGCCGAAGATGTTGACGAAGATCGACCGCACGGCGTCGTCAGTGTTGATCACCTCGAGCGCGGCGGCCATGACGTCGGCGTTGGCGCCACCGCCGACGTCGAGGAAATTGGCGGCCGAGCCGCCCACCTGGTTGACGACGTCCAGGGTGCTCATCGCCAGGCCGGCGCCATTGGCGATGATGCCGACCGACCCCGACAGCCCGATGTAGTTCAGGCCGCGCTCCTTGGCGAGGCGCTCACGCGGGTCGGCCGTCTCGGTGCCTTCGAACTCCTCCCATTCCGGGTGCCGGAAGGCGGCGTTGTCGTCGAGCGTCACCTTGGCATCGAGTGCGTGCACGCGTCCGTCGGTGGTGAGGATGAGCGGGTTGATCTCGGCCAGGTCGCAGTCGCCTTCGACGTAGCAGCGGTACAGCGCCTGGAGCAGCTCGGCGGCCTGCGGGCGGGCTTCATCGTCGAGGCCAGCATCGGCGACCACCCGGGCCGCCGCGTCCGGCGAGAGCCCGTCGACGGGGTCCACATGCATCCGCACGATGGCACCGGGGTCGGTTTCGGCGACCTCCTCGATGTCCACGCCGCCGCGTGCGGAGACCATGCACAGATGCAGCTTCGCGGCCCGGTCGAGCGTGAAGCTCGCGTAGTACTCACGGGCGATGTCCGACGCGTGCTCCACCCACAACCGTCCGACGGTGTGGCCTTTGATGTCCATGCCCAGGATCGCCCCGGCATGGGTGCGCACCTCGGCGGCGTCGGCGGCCAACTTGATGCCGCCCGCCTTGCCCCGCCCGCCCACCTTGACCTGTGCCTTCACCACCACCGGGTAGCCGGCGCGATCGGCCTGAGCGACGGCTTCGTCGACCGTGTCGGCCACGCCGCCCGGCGAGATGGGGATGCCGAAGCGGGCGAAGTACTGCTTGCCCTGGTACTCGTAGAGGTCCACCGGAGGTCCCTTCGTCCTTCCTGTTCGCCTGTGCGCCTATCGCGGGTGACGTGTCTGTGCGTGCATGTTCTGGTGCTCTCCCTCTCGTGGAAGCGGACGCGGCCCACGGGGCGCACGGTGGTATCCGACGGGACCGGCGGGTTCCGTCCCTGCCGTCCAGCACCGGTCCGCTCAGCTCCCCGCCGTCGCCTCCTCCCGGCGGTCGAGGGCGTCCGCCAGCCAGCCGACGGTGGCATCCAGCGACGCGCCGGGCGTGAAGACCTCGGCCACCCCCATCTCCTTCAGGACGGGGATGTCGGCCTCGGGGATGATGCCGCCCACCATGACGAGCACGTCGTCGAGCCCTTGGGCACGCAGGCCGTCGAGGACACGAGGCACGAGCGTCAGGTGGGCTCCCGACAACAACGAAAGACCCACGGCGTCCGCATCTTCCTGGACCACCGCCTGGACGACTTGCTCCGGGGTCTGGTGAAGGCCGGTGTAGATCACCTCGAACCCGGCGTCGCGCAACGCCCGGGCGATCACCTTGGCGCCGCGGTCATGGCCGTCGAGTCCGGGCTTGGCCACGACGACCCGGTAAGGACGCTTCATCGGTCTCCGAGTGTACGCAGGTCACCGGGGTGGGACCCAGGCGACGTCACCGTGCGTCGCGCCACCGACGCCCGCCGCGGGCAACAAGCCCGAGGTAGCCGACGGGCCCGTGGTAGCGTCGCCGTATCGGCTGCGGCCGGTGGCCGAGAGCCGCGCCGCCCGCCCATCGCACCATGGTCCGCGCCATTCCGAGCCAGCGGGACGCCGAACCCGAACCCCAGAGCCCAGGTCCGAGCGCGTCCACTCAGCTGACGGGGCTCGTCCGCATCGCCCGCCCCCGACAGTGGGTCAAGAACGTCCTCGTCCTGGCCGCCCCGGGCGCGGCCGGCGTCCTCACCCACGGCCACGTCGCCGCTCGGGCCCTGGCGGCGTTCGGCATCTTCTGCGTGGCGGCGTCGGGGACGTACTTCTTGAACGACACCCTGGACGTGGCCGCCGACCGCCACCATCCCGTGAAGCGGCTGCGGCCCATCGCGGCCGGCGAGGTGGGGATCCCCCTCGCCTTGTCGGTGGGGACGATTCTTCTGACGGCGAGCATCGCGCTGGCGTGGTGGCTGGCGGGCGGCCGCTTCGCCCTGGTGATCGCCACCTACACCGCGGTGTCGACCGCGTACTCGTTCCGCTTGAAGCACGAGCCCGTCATCGACCTGGCGTGCGTGTCCGCCGGGTTCGTCCTGCGCGCCATCGCCGGAGGCGTGGCCACGGGCTACCCCCTGTCGAACTGGTTCATCATCGTGTCGTCGTTCGGCTCACTGCTCGTGGTGACGGGCAAGCGCAGCTCGGAACAGGCGCAGCTCGGCGAGCTCCGGGCGTTGACCCGCAAGACGCTCACCGCCTACCCGCCGCCGTTCCTCCGGTCGGTCCGGCTGTTGTCGGCCGCGGTCACGGTCACGGCGTACTGCCTGTGGGCCTTCGAGCGGTCGGTGCAGCGCCACAGCCACCACCCGATCTGGTTCCAACTCTCGATCGTTCCGTTCGTGCTCGCCATCTTGCACGTGGAGCTGCGGTTCGAACGCGGCATGGGCGCCGCGCCCGAGGACCTGGCCCTGCGAGACCGCACCCTGCAGATCCTCGCTGTGACGTGGGTACTCCTGTTCGCCGTCGGCGTGTACACGTGAACCCGCACGCCGTTCCGTGAGCCCACGGGCCGCCCCCGCTCTTCCGACGCGCCGCCAGACCCTGACCGGCTGGGGATGCACCGCCCCGAGCACGGCGGACACCTGGCGCGTGTCGAGCGCCTCGGAGGTCGATGACGCCCTCGCCACGCTGGGGGGCAAACGCGCCGTCGTGGCGCGCGGCCTCGGCCGTTCGTACGGCGACGCCGCGCAGAGCGCCGGCGGTGTGGTGCTCGACACCACCGCTCTCGACCGTGTGCTCGACGCCGACCTCGACGAGGGATGGATCCGCGTGGGCGCGGGCACGAGCCTCGACACGCTCATGCGCATGCTCGTCCCCAAGGGGTGGTTCGTGCCGGTCACGCCGGGTACGCGCTACGTCACCGTGGGCGGAGCGATCGCCGCCGACATCCACGGCAAGAACCACCATCGCGAGGGCTCGTTCTGTTCGCACGTGGCGCGCATGTCGCTCGCCACCCCTGTCGGCCGGCGAGAGGTGTCACCCGAGTCGGAGCCCGACCTGTTCTGGGCGACGGCCGGCGGGATGGGCCTCACCGGGGTCGTCGTCGAGGCCACGGTGCGGCTCCTGCGGATCGAGACCTCGCGCCTGCGCGTCGACACCGAGCGCGCCCGGGACCTCGACGACTGCATGGCCCGCATGAGCGAGCGCGACCACGAGTATCGCTACTCGGTGGCGTGGGTGGATTGCATGGCCAGAGGGGGTCGGCTCGGGCGGTCGGTGCTCACCCGCGGCGACCACGCGGCGCTCGACGACCTGCCGCTCAGCGAGCGTGACCCTGTGGCGGCGCGCCGGTTCGACGCCACCGTGCGGGCGTCCGTGCCGTTCACCGCGCCTCCCGGCCTGCTCAACGCGTGGAGCGTGAGCGCGTTCAACGAGCTGTGGTTCCGCAAGGCGCCTCGCCTGCGCCGCGGCGCGCTCGAATCGATGGCGACGTTCTTCCACCCGCTCGACGGGGTGGGCGCCTGGAACCGCCTGTACGGGCCCCGGGGCTTCGTCCAGTACCAATTCGTCGTGCCCTTCGGAGCGGAGGACACCGTGCGCACCGTCCTCGAGCGGTTGAGCGGCCAGCGGGTGGCATCGTTCCTTGCCGTCCTGAAGCGCTTCGGCGCGGGCGATCCCGGGCCTCTGTCGTTCCCGGCGGAGGGGTGGACGCTCGCCCTCGATCTTCCCGTCGGTCCCGCCGCGCTCGGCCCCCTGCTCGACGAGCTCGACCAGGCCGTCGTCGACGTCGGCGGGCGCGTCTACCTGGCCAAGGACGCCCGCCTGCGGCCCGAGTTCCTCGAAGCCATGTACCCGCGCCTCGCCGAGTGGCGCGCCGTGCGCGAGCGTGTCGACCCGTCCGGCACGATGTCGTCCGACCTGGCGCGCCGGCTGGGCGTCACCGGGCCGGCGAGGTCCACGCGACGGCGGACGACCCGCGGCGGCACCGCCGCACGTCCCGGCAACCGCAGTGGCACACGCGCGACGCGCGGCGCGGCGCGGACGTCCACGGCGGGGACGGGCCCCGCTCGACACACCACCGGAACCGGGACGGAGCAGCCATGATCGACGCCCTCGGACAGCCACAGACCGCGGTCGTGCTCGGGGGCACCTCCGACATCGGGCGGGCCGTGCTGCGCGCGCTGGCGGCCGGCCGGCTCCGCCGCGTGGTACTCACCGGTCGTGACGAGGTCGGCCTGGCGGCCGCCGCCAAGGAGTTGGAGGCGCTGGGCGGCATCGAGGTGGACACGCGCATCTCCGACATCACCGACGTGGCGTCGCACGGCGCCTTGGCGCGCGACGTGAAAGCTCGCCTCGGTGACGTCGACGTCGTGATCGTGGCGGCGGGCGTGCTCGGCGACCAGGCGGCCGACGAGGTCGACGCCCGCGCCACGGCGCAGGTCCTCGACACCAACTTCACCGGCCCGGCGGCCGCGCTGGTGGCCTTCGCCGAAATGCTCAAGGCCCAGGGCCACGGCCGCCTGGTGGTGCTTTCGTCGGTGGCGGGCGTGCGCGTCCGGCGCGCCAACTACGTCTACGGGGCTTCGAAAGCCGGGCTCGACGGCTTCGCCCAAGGTATGGCCGATGCGCTTCGGGGGTCCGGGGTGTCGCTCATGATCGTGCGACCGGGATGGGTCGACACCAAGATGACCAAGGGTCGCACGCCGGGCCCGCTCGCCACGACTGCCGACGCCGTCGCCGCCGATGTGGTGCGAGGTCTCGAGCGGTCGGCCACGGTGGTGTGGTCGCCCGCCCCCTTGCGCCTGGTCTTCGCGGTGATGCGGCTGCTGCCGGGCGCCGTGTGGCGCCGGTTGCCCGGCTGACCGCGCGCTGGCGCGGCGCTTCCTCAGCGCCGGCGAGCCACGATGTTCAACCGCACGTAGTCGATGACGGGCTCCTCCATGGCGGCGGCGACCGCGGCGATGAACGGTGCTCGCTCGTCCTCGGCGAGTTCCGCCACATGCGTCCGCAGGCAGACGGTCTCGAGATAGGTCTCGAGCTCTTCGCCACGCTCGAGTCGGGTCGGCTCAGGGTGGGTCCACACATGGATCGCCTCGAAACCGGCGTGCTCCAAGCGGGCACGTGTCTCGTCCGGTGTGGCATAGAGCCACGTCCCGGCGCGCTCGCTCCCGGTGGCGGCCACCGCGTCCACCAATGACGCAATGTTCCCCGCCGCGCCGCACTGCGCCACCAGGCTCGCCCCGGGACGCATGACCGCCGCCAGGTTGGCGAACAGGCGGTCGTGATCGAGCACCCAGTGGAACGTGGCCGTCGAGAGCACCGCGTCCACGGGGGCGTAGCCACCCAGGCCGGCGGGCGTGAGGTCCAAGAGGTCCGACTCGACGAAGCTCACCCGCGCTGCCTGCCCGGCGAGCCGCCGGCGCGCCTCCACCAGCATCGACGGTGAGGCGTCCAGCGCGACCACGTGGCCTGCGGGCAACCGGCCGAGCAGGAGCTCGGTCACGCGCCCGCTCCCACACCCCGCGTCGAGGACGGTCTCGTCACCGACGAGCTCGAGGCGCTCGAGGACACGGGCGCCCCAGCGCGTCATGGGGTCGGCGATCCGGTCGTAGGTGGCGGCGTCCCAGTCGTGGGCGCCGGGGGCGGGCCCGGGGGCGGGTCCGGCGGCAGGCGGCATCGCGGCGCTCTCAGCCCGAGTAGCGCGACGACATCGTGATGAAGTCCCGGTCCCACGCGCTGAACCAGCGCGTGGCTCCGCCGCTCATCGCCGGGAGCAGCGGCGTCCCGTTGGCCGGCGCGGCGTAGACGTCCGGCGTGGCCGGCGCGTACGTCGTCAGGTTGACCCATGCGGTGTTGATGTCGAGCTCCATGGCACGCACCGCACCCGCGCGGGCGAGGACGTCGGCGAGGGTCGTGATGTTGAGCCCGGGGCCACCGGCGTACACGAGCGCCCCGTTGGCGGTCACGCCCACGCCCGAGCGCCACACGTACACCGCGTTGCCGAGCGTGAACCCCCACCGGGTGGTGTCGTTGGGGTACAGGCCGGGAACCGGCTGGCCGTTGTCGACGAGCAGGTCGAGGTTCTGGCGGACGCTCCCCATGCCCGCGGTCGAGGTGAAGTCCCGGCCCCATTGCCCCACCGACGCGGTGCCGTTGTCGTAGATGACGAACGAGGCCGCCCCGTTGCGCAGGGGCGTGACCATCTTGCCTTCGGCGTAGTAGCCGCCCTGCGCGTCCTTCATCCGGAAGCCCGAGTTGAACGCGGCGACGAGGGTGGCGGCGTCGTCGCGCGCCACAGGGGCGGTGTAGTGCCACGGGCCGTCTCCCGGTACGTAGGTGCCCGAGTACTGCGTCGCCCGCAGCAGGCTGGTGTCCATCCACGCCACGCCGACGACGAGGCTGGTGTGCACGGCATCGGGCCGCAGGAAGGCTTCGTACACGGCGGGCATGCCGCCGACGAGGCGGCCGGCGGGATGCCACTGGCCCTCGCCCGCCACCGGCGGGTTGGTGAACGGCGCGATGGAGGCGGGCGCCGGCAGGTGCGGCACGACGTGCTGGGTGGGCCGCCGACCGTAGGCCTGCGCGGGGGGAGGCGGGATCGCGCCCTTGGGGGGCTGGCCGCCCTTCGGAGGCTGGTGGTGTGTGTACCACTCGTTCTCGATCCACCGCACGAGACCATTGCCACCGTGGTCGCGGACCCACTCGACGAAGCGCGCGCCGACCGTCGGGCCGAGGGCCGAGTCGGTCAGGGTGGACCCGAGCGACACCCATACCGGTGTGAGCAGCACGACGGCGGCGAGGAGCCCGGTCGGCCAGGGGTGGCGGCCGAACCAGAAACGACGGGCAGACCGCCGCTCGCGCCGCCGGGCGCGGCGGTCGGTGGTCCGGGCCCGATGGCGCCCCCGCCAGCCTTCGACCTGGTGGGCACCGTGCTTGCCGCCGGGCGACGGCGCCGACGCGCCGGGCGCGCCGTCGGGGGCCCCGGCGCGCGGGAGCTCCTCGGTGGTGTCCGGCGGCCTCAGGACCACGTGCGCCTCTCCGACGACCCGCCCGTACCGAGGCCGAACTTCTCCTCGGCCATCTTGGGCAGCCGGCGCCGGCGCGCCCCCGAAGGACGACGTGGCGGAGCGGGCGACGGGCGGGGGACGTCCGCGCCAGCGACGTCGTCACCAGCGACGGCGCCACCGGTGACGGCGTCACCCCAGGGGTCGGGGTCGTGGCAGTCGTCCACCCACGCGTCGCCGCGGTCGACGTCGACGTCCCCGTCGACACGAGCCGCGTCGGCCCCGTCGAATGCCGCGCCGGACGACCGGCGGCCGCGCCGCCGGCGCGTCCACGAGCTCGCGTCCCGCAACGGGTCCGGCCGCCTGCCATACGACGATCCGACCTCGCGCACGAGATCCCCCGGCACCTCGGCGAGGAACCGGCTCGGAATTGCGTGGTTCGTCGATCCCCACGAAGTCCGGCTCCACGCGTGGGTGAGGTACAGCTGCCGCCGAGCCCGGGTGATGCCCACGTAGCACAGGCGGCGTTCCTCTTCGAGCTGCCGGGGGTCCTCCAGGGCCCGCAGGTGGGGGAAGACACCGTCCTCCATGCCGACGAGGAACACCGCGGGGAACTCGAGGCCCTTGGCCGTGTGCAACGTCATGAGCGACACGCGGTCTTCGGAGGTCTCGAGCTCGTCGACGTCGGAGACGAGCGCGACGGATTCGAGGAAGTCGTCGACGGCTTGGTAGTCGGACGCCGCCACGACGAGCTCGTCGATGTTCTCGACCCGGCCGCGTGCTTCGACCGTGTCGGTTGCCTCGAGCTCGGCGCGGTACCCCGTGCGCTCCGCCACGGTGCCGATCAACTCGCCAGGGCTGGCGCCACCCTCGGCGAGGGCACGCAGCTCGTCGAACAGCGCGAGCAACGACGCGGCCCCCTTGACCGCCCGGCCCGCCAATCCCGCGTCCTCGGCGTGGCCGAGCGCGTCGAGGAACGGCCGTCCGTGACGGCGGGCCCAGGTGGCCAGACGGTCGACGGACGCGTCACCCACGCCGCGGCGCGGCACGTTCACGATGCGTCGGGCGGAGACCTCGTCGGAGGGATTGGAGAGCAGCCGCACGTACGCGAGCAGGTCCTTCACCTCGCGACGGTCGTAGAAGCGGGTCCCCCCCACGACCTTGTAGGCGATGCCCGCCCGCACGAGCTCCTCCTCCAGCGCCCTGCTCTGGGCGTTGGTGCGGTAGAAGACGGCCACGTCCCCGGGCCCGATGCCGTCGAATGCGCGCAGCCGGCCGATCTCGGTGACCACCCACGCGGCCTCGTCGTACTCGTCCTCCGCCCGGTACCGGACGATGGGGTCCCCGGCCTCGCCTTCGGTCCACAGCTCCTTCGGCACGCGGGTGTCGTTGTTGGCGATGACAGCGTTGGCGGCGTCCAGGATGGTCTTCGTCGACCGGTAGTTCTGCTCGAGCGGGATGACGACGGCGTCGGGGAACGCTTCTTCGAACTCGACGATGTTGCGGATGTCCGCGCCGCGCCAGCCGAAGATCGACTGGTCGCTGTCGCCCACCACGCACACGTTGTGGTGCTCGGCGGCGAGCATGAGCACGATCTCGTTCTGCGCGCGGTTGGTGTCCTGGAACTCGTCCACGAGCACGTGCTTGAAACGCCTCCGCTGCGCGTCGAGGACGTCGGGGGCGGTGCGGAACAGCTTCACGACATTGAGGAGCAGGTCGTCGAAGTCCATGGCCGACGAGGCGAACAGGCGGCCGGCGTACTCCTGATAGACCTCGGCGATCCTGCGCTCGAACACGGTCCGGGCGGCGGCCGCGTAGGCCGGGGGATCGACCAACTCGGCCTTGGCCCCGGAAATGGCGGCCTGGACGCCGCGTGCGGGCAGCTTCTTCGTGTCGATGTTCAGGTCCCGCTCGATGTGTTCGACGAGCCGGCGCGAGTCGGTGTCGTCGTAGATCGTGAACGACTTGGCGTACCCGAGTCGATCGGCGTGGGAACGCAGCATCCGGACGCACGCCGCGTGAAACGTCGAGACCCACATCCGC
Source organism: Acidimicrobiales bacterium (assembly GCA_035294855.1). Taxonomy (GTDB): domain Bacteria; phylum Actinomycetota; class Acidimicrobiia; order Acidimicrobiales; family UBA8190; genus DATGKD01. Next base: position 49,296 of record DATGKD010000259.1, on the reverse strand, counting down.
TCGGCGACGGGGCCGATGAGGCCCACGAGGCGCTCGCGCATCTCGTCCGCCGCCTTGTTGGTGAACGTTATGGCGAGGATCTCCCACGGCGAGGCGTCGCCGGCCGCGATGAGGTGGGCGATGCGGTGGGTGAGCACGCGGGTCTTGCCCGAGCCGGCGCCGGCCACCACGAGCAGCGGGCGGCCCCGGTGCAGGACGGCGCGCCGCTGCGGGCCGTTCAACCCTTCGAGGAGGGAGTCCGGGGTGGGCAGCGACTCCGTCCAGCGCGGCGGGCGGCGCGCCGGCTCGACCGGCCCCGGCTCGTCGCCCGGGGCCTCGGCCTCGCCTTCGGGCTCCGACGCGCCCCGGGGGGCGCTCGAAGCGGTGTCCGCCGGTGCCGCCGAGGGCCGGGCGGGCGGCAGCAACCCTTCGAATTCGTCGGCATCGTCGAACGACCCCAGGCCTCCGAAACGGTGCAACGGGGTGCCGGTCACGGTCACTCCCACTCGATGGTGCCCGGCGGCTTGGACGTGATGTCCAGGGCCACGCGGTTGACCCCGTCGACCTCGTTGATGATGCGCGACGACAGCCGCTCGAGCAGGTCGTGGGGAAGGCGGGCCCAGTCCGCCGTCATGGCGTCGTCCGACGTCACCGCCCGGATGACCACCGGATACGCATAGGTGCGGCCGTCGCCCATGACGCCCACGGTGCGCACGGCGGGCAGGACGGCGAAGCTCTGCCACAGCTGTCGGTAGAGCCCGGCGCGGCGGACCTCCTCGAGCACGATGGCGTCCGCGTTGCGCAGGATCTCCGCCCGAACGGGGGTGACCTCGCCGATGATGCGGACCGCCAGGCCCGGGCCGGGGAACGGCTGCCGCCACACGATCTCCTCGGGCAACCCGAGCTCCTCGCCTACGGCGCGCACCTCGTCCTTGAACAACAGGCGCAACGGCTCGATGAGATCGAACGCCATGTCGGCAGGGAGGCCACCCACGTTGTGGTGCGACTTGATCACCGCCGCGTCACGCGTCCCCGATTCGATGATGTCGGGGTAGAGCGTCCCCTGCACCAGGAAGCGCGCGCCCGCCACGTCCGAGGCCACTTCCTCGAAGACACGGATGAACGTCTCACCGATCGCCTTGCGCTTCTCCTCCGGATCGGTGAGGCCGCGCAGGACCGAAAAGAAGCGGTCGGCCGCCTTGACGTGCACGAGGTCCATGTGGAACTGCCGGCGAAAGGTCTCCTCCACCTGCTCGGCCTCACCGGCGCGCATGAGCCCGGTGTCCACGAAGACGCAGGTCAGCTGGTCGCCCACGGCTCGGTGCACGAGCGCGGCCGCCACCGCGGAGTCCACGCCACCCGACAGCGCGCACAGGACCTTCGCCGTGCCGACCTGTTCCCGGATGTCGGAGAGAGCCGAGTCGATGATGTTGGTGTGGGTCCACAGCGGGCGGGCCCCGCACACGTCGAACAGGAACCGCTCGAGCAGTTCCTGGCCCCGCTCGGTGTGGACCACTTCGGGGTGGAACTGGACGCCGTAGATCCTCCGCCCGTCGTCGCCCAGAGCCGCCACCGGCGCGTCGGGCGTCGACGCGGTGGCGACGAACCCCGACGGCACACCGGTGATGGAGTCGGCATGGCTCATCCACACGTCCGCCGGCCCCGGCGGCCAGTCGGCGAACAACGGCCAGGGCCCGCTGCGCGTGAGCGCGGTGCGCCCGTACTCGCCCCGGCCGGTGCGCGTCACGGTGCCACCGAGCTGCCTGGTGAGCAGCTGCGCCCCGTAGCAGATACCCAGGATGGGGACGCCGGCCTCGTAGACGCCGGGGTCGACGCTCGGGGCCCAGTCGGCGTACACCGACTGCGGACCGCCGGAGAAGATGATCCCCTTGGGCCGACGCGCCAGGAGCTCGGCCGCCGGTGTGTCGTAGGCGACGATCTCCGAGTAGACCCGCGCCTGTCGCACGCGCCGCGCGATCAGCTGCGCGTACTGCGCGCCGAAGTCGACGACGAGAACGGTGTCAGACGGGTCGGTCAACGGAGCGGTTTCGGAGACGGCGGCGGGCGGGAACGGCGACGGGGCGTCAGTGCCCCATCCCCACGCCCTGCGCTCGCTGTAGGGCCTTGCCCTCGGTCTGCAGCGCGGGGGCCACCATGACCTCGGCCTTCTGGAATTCCTTCACCGACTCGTAGCCGCACGTGGCCATGGCGGCGCGCAGGGCCCCGAACAGGTTCATGCGACCGTCGTTCTCGTGGGCCGGACCGAGGAGGATCTCCTTCAGCGAGCCCCGCACCGTGGTCCGCACGCGGGTGCCCCGCGGGAGCGTCGGGTGGAACGTGGCCATGCCCCAGTGGAAGCCGCGGCACGGGGCCTCTTCGGCCGACGACAACGGCGATCCGAGCATGACGGCATCCGCGCCGCACGCGATCGCCTTGGCGACGTCACCGCCGCGACTCATGCCGCCGTCCGCGATGACGTGCACGTACACACCGGTCTCGTCGAGGTGGCGCATGCGGGCCCCCGCCACGTCAGCGATGGCGGTCGCCTGGGGAACCCCGAGGCCGAGCACGCCGCGCGTCGTGCACGCGTTGCCCGGGCCCACGCCGACGAGCACACCCACTGCCCCGGTGCGCATGAGGTGCAGGGCGGCCTGGTACGAGGCGCACCCTCCCACGATGACCGGAAGGTCGAACGAGCGGATGAACTTCTTCAGGTTGAGTGGCTCGACGGTCTTCGAAACGTGCTCGGCGGAGACGACAGTGCCCTGGATGACGAGCAGGTCCAGCTCTCCCGCCAGGATGGCGGAGGCGAGCTCGGTCGTGCGCTGCGGCGTCACGGAGGCGCACGACACGACGCCGGCGGACTTGATCTCGCGGATGCGCTGTGTCACGAGGTCCGGCTTGACCGGCTCGAGGTACATCTGCTGCATCCGCGCGGTGGCCTTGTCGTCGTCGAGCTCGGCGATCTCGTCGAAGAGCAACTCGGGCTCCTCGTAGCGCGTCCAGAGCCCTTCGAGGTTCAGCACCGCGAGGCCGCCGAGGCGTCCGATCTCGATGGCGGTGCGGGGGCTCACCACCCCGTCCATGGCCGCGGCCATGAGGGGGAGGTCGAAGCGGAAGGCGTCGATCTCCCAGGAGATGTCGACATCCTCGGGGTCGCGCGTCCGGCGGCTCGGCACGATGGCGATGTCGTCGAGGCCGTAGGCACGGCGCCCCGACTTGTAGATGCCGATCTCGATCTCAGCCACCTGGCTGCCTCCTGCACGGTGTGGTGGGCCCGCTACCGCCGCCCGCGGCATCCCCCACGATACCGTCCGACCCTCGCCGCCCCGGGTCCATCCGCGCTCGTGCTGGCGGTCTCGTCGCCTCGCTCGCGTTCCACACAGACGTCCTGGTGAGGGCGGTCAACAGCCCAGCGCGAGGCGAAGGAGCTCGACCAGCATGCGCGCGGTCGCGCCCCACACCGTGTCCTCGTCGACCTCGAAGAACCACATCGGGAAGCCGCCGTCGTCGTCCGCGGGCAGCGGACGCGCGGAGCGCGTGCGGATCGCCCCGGGGAGCACCCATCGCTCCTCGCGGAACACGCCGTCCGCCGCCAACTCCGCCAGGGCGACGTCGAACACGCGCTCCACCTCGTGGGGATTGGGAACGAGCTGTGGCCGGGCGGCGAGCAGCCCCACGACGGGGGTGATCGCGGAGCGGGACGAAAAGGTCGCCAACGGCGTGAGGCGGCCGACCACCTCGACGGACGCCGGGTCGAGCCCCACCTCCTCGGCGGCCTCGCGGCGCGCCCCGTCCTCGGGCGACTCCCCAGGCTCGAGCCGCCCCCCGGGGAAGCTCACTTCGCCCGTATGGGTCCGAAGGTGCGCGGCCCGCCGCGTGAGGACGACGCGCGCCTCGCCGGCCTCCTCGAACAGCGGGACGAGCACTCCGGCCGGCGCGCCGGGGTCGCGGAGCTCGTCGAAGGTGACGCGCTCGGACGACTCGAGCGCACGATGGTGCGCCGCCACCGCAGCCGCGAGCGGCGCCAGGCGAATGCCCCGTCGGAGCTCCACGGGGAGCGCCCCCCACGGGGCGGGCCGCCCGGGCGCCGCGTCCGCCGGCCTCGGAATGACCTGCCTCCCCGCGTGGCGGCGTCCGGAAACGGCGGGGACGTCCACGCTCCGGAAGCTACCGGGCCGGCGCGACGGACCTTCCGCGGCGGGTCACGCCGTAGGCCTTCGCTCTTGGCAGCGTGAATCGATCGCCACGACCGGTCTCGGGACCGGAGATGGCCACCCGGCCCGCGTCACGCGGGCCGGCCGGTCACATCATCCCCATGCCACCCATGCCGCCCATGCCGCCCATGCCACCGGCACCGGCGGCGGCGGGCTCGGGCTTCTCGGGCTTGTCGGCCACGACCGCCTCCGTCGTGAGCAGCAGACCGGCGACCGAGGCCGCGTTCTGCAGCGCCGAGCGCGTGACCTTGGCCGGGTCGATGACCCCCGCCTTGATGAGGTCCTCGATCTCCCCCGTGGCTGCGTTGAGGCCGCGGGATCCGGACTCCGCCTCGACCAGACGCACCATGACCGCCCCCTCGTGGCCCGCGTTGATGGCGATCCACTTGAGGGGCTCTTCCAGGGCGTTGGCGACGACGCGGGCACCGGTGGCTTCGTCCCCGGAGAGGCTGGCGGCCACCTTCGCCACCGCGGCACGGCTGCGTACCAGGGCGACACCGCCGCCGGCCACGATGCCCTCCTCGATGGCCGCCCGGGTCGCGGACAGCGCGTCCTCGATGCGGTGCTTCTTCTCCTTGAGCTCGACCTCGGTGGCCGCTCCCACCCGCACCACGGCGACGCCGCCGGCCAGCTTGGCCAGCCGCTCCTGCAGCTTCTCGCGGTCCCAGTCCGAGTCGGTGTCCTCGATCTCGCGCTTGATCTGGGCGATGCGACCCTTGACGTCCTCTTCGGAGCCGGCGCCCTCCACGATGGTGGTGTCGTCCTTGGTCACGATCACTCGACGCGCCTTGCCGAGCAGGTCGACGGTGACGTTCTCCAGCTTGAGGCCGATCTCCTCGGAGATCACCTGGCCACCGGTGAGGACGGCCATGTCCTGGAGCATCGCCTTGCGCCGCTCGCCGAAGCCGGGCGCCTTGACGGCGACCGAGATGAACGTCCCCCGGATCTTGTTGACCACGAGGGTGGCGAGCGCCTCGCCCTCGACGTCCTCGGCGATCACGAGGAGGGGCTTGCCCGTCTGCATGACCTTCTCGAGCACGGGGACGAGGTCGTGCACCGAGCTGATCTTCTGGTTGACGATCAGGATCGACGGCTCGTCGAGGACGGCCTCCTGACGCTCGGCGTCGGTGACGAAGTAGGGCGACAGGTAGCCCTTGTCGAACTGCATCCCTTCGGTGAACTCGAGCTCGAGCCCGAAGGTGTTCGACTCCTCGACGGTCACGGTGCCGTCCTTGCCGACTTTGTCGATCGCCTCGGCCAGGACGTCGCCGATCGAGGTGTCGGCCGCCGAGATGGCGGCGACCTGGGCGATCTCGGTGCGCGAGTCGATGTCCTTCGCCTGCTTCTGGATGGCGCCCACGGCGGCCTCGACCGCCTTGTCGATGCCGCGCTTGAGCGACATGGGGCTGGCGCCCGCGGCGACGTTGCGCAGTCCCTCGTGCACCAGGGCCTGGGCGAGGACCGTGGCGGTCGTGGTGCCGTCACCGGCCACGTCGTTGGTCTTGGTGGCGACCTCCTTGACGAGCTGTGCCCCCATGTTCTCGAAGGGGTCTTCCAGCTCGACCTCCCGGGCGATCGTCACGCCGTCGTTGGTGATCGTGGGCGCACCGAACTTCTTGTCGATCACGACGTTGCGGCCGCGGGGCCCGAGCGTCACCTTGACGGTGTCGGCCAACTTGTTCACGCCGCTCTCGAGGGAGCGGCGCGCCGCCTCGTCGAACTTGAGGATCTTCGCCATGGCGCGGGCGGCTACTTCTTGCCCATCTTGGCGAGCACGTCGCGGCCCGAGAGGATCAGCAGGTCCTCGCCGTCCACGGTGATCTCGGTTCCGCCGTACTTCGAATACACGACGGTGTCGCCCACCTTGACGTCGATCGGGATGATCTCGCCGGTGTTGTCGCTGCGGCGCCCGGGGCCGACCGCGAGCACCTCGCCCTGTTGGGGCTTCTCCTTGGCGGTGTCGGGGATCACGAGTCCGGAGGCCGTGGTCTCCTCGGACTCACCCGGACGGACGACGATCCGGTCCTCGAGGGGCTGGAGCTTCATGGCAGGGGAGCCTCCTGTGGGCTGTTAGCACTCAAACCTTGCGAGTGCTAACGATAGCGGGCGCACCCCGCCCGGGCAACCGCGCGCCGGCGCGGATTCAGGCCACGAAGGCCAGCCGGAGGTTCGGGTCGGCGCCCAGCCCGAGCGAGCTCGGGCCGAGGTGCTCGAGCTGCCATGTGCCGGCGGCGGCGATCATCGCCGCGTTGTCGGTGCACATGGCCCGGCTCGGCAGGTACAGGGGCAAGGCGGCCTGGGCGCAGGCGTCGGTCAGGAGCGACCGCAGGCGGCCGTTCGCCGCCACCCCGCCCGCCAGGCACACGCCGCGCGCCCCGCTGACGTGGGCGGCGCGCAGGGTCTTGGCCACGAGCACGTCCACCACGGCCTCCTGGAACGAGGCGGCCACGTCGCTGTCGGTGGCCCCGGGCTGCTTCCGCACGGCGTGGACGACAGCGGTCTTGAGGCCGCTGAAGGAGACGTCGAGGCCGTCGGATGCCATGGCCCGCGGGAACGCGAAGGCCGTCGGGTCTCCCGTCTCGGCGGCCCGCTCGATGGCCGGGCCGCCCGGGTAGCCGAGCTCCAAGAAGCGCGCCACCTTGTCGAAGGCCTCGCCGGCGGCGTCGTCGAGGGTCTGCCCGAGAAGGCGGTAGCGACCGGGGCCCTGCATGGACACCAACAGCGTGTGGCCGCCGGACACGAGGAGCACGGTGACGGGCCAGTCGATGCCGGGATGGTCGAGCAGGGCGGCGAAGAGGTGGCCTTCGAGGTGGTTCACCCCCACGAACGGCGTGCGCCAGGTGAGCGCGAGCGCCTTGGCCGCGCTCACGCCGACGAGCAGCGACCCGACGAGCCCCGGGCCGACGGTGGCGGCGACCGCACCGAGGTCCGCCGGGCGCACGTCGGCGCGCCGGATGGCCTCGTCCACGACCGGCATCAGCATTTCGAGGTGGGCACGGCCGGCGAGCTCGGGAACGACGCCTCCGTACGCCGCGTGGACCTCGATCTGGCTGGCCACGACCGACGACCGCACGCTCGCGTCGCCACCCACGACGGCAGCCGCCGTTTCGTCACACGACGTCTCGATGCCGAGCACCGGCGAGCCCGGGTCGGTCATCGTGCCGACCGGACCCGCTCGTCGATGCGCTCGAGTCGCCGGGCGTACTCGTCGGTGTCGATGTCGCGCGCCCACATGACGATGGCGTCCTCGCCGGTCTCCGCGTAGTAGTTCTTGCGTACCCCGACGGGAGCGAACCCGAAGCGGCGGTAGAGCACCTGCGCGGGAGCGTTCGACACGCGGACCTCGAGGGTCAGGTGGCGCACCCCGTGGCCGGGGGCGGCTCGGGCGGTGTCGAGGAGCATGAGCGTGCCGATCCCCCGGCGGTGCCAGGCCGGGTCGACGGTGACCGTGGTGATGTGGCCCTCGTCACCCACGATCATGAGCCCGCAGTACCCCACGACGAGCGGACCGATGGTCGCCACCGTGTAGCGGCGCGACGTCCGCTGCGCGATCTCCGAGAGGAACAAGGTCGCCGACCACGGTCTCGGGTAGCACTGCTCTTCGATACGGACCACCGCACGCAGATGCCGACGCCGCAGGGGCGTCAGCCGCACCGCCGCGGTGACGTCGTCGGTGCGCGCCGGAACGCCGTCTCCGGCGAGCCCCGACAGCGCGTCGTCCGGTTCCCACATGGCGTCGGGCACCTCAGACCACCGCCTCGGGTGTCACCTCACCGGGCGCCGGTCTCCGCGCCCGGCGCTCCCAGTTGATACGGGTGTCCGCGTCGCGCAAGTACCACGGCACCACCGACGCGCCGTCGCGGACATCGCCCTTGTCGGCTCGAGCCACGCCGAGCGCGGCGAGCCCGGCCACCGGCGGATGCGCCAGGACGGCCCCGGCCACGGTCGTCCCGGGGATCCCCCGCAGGACCGGCTCGTAACGACATGCCCCGTCTCCCACGACCACGGCCGGCTCACCGACGGCGCGCAGTGCCGCAGCCAGCCCCTCGGGCGTCTGCCGGGTGGCGTCGCCCACGGGCTCCACGCCGTCCGGCCCCGGCCGGAAGAACTGCACGAACAGCTCGCCACGCCGTGCGTCGACGACGGAGACGACCGTCGCCTCCTGCACCACGACGGCGTCCGCCGCCGCCCGGGCGAGCAGCTCCAGGCTCGTCGCCGTCACGACCGGCACACCCAAGGCGAACGCGAACGCCTTGGCGCTCGCCACCCCCACCCGCAGCCCGGTGAACAGGCCGGGCCCGACGTCGACGGCCACGGCACGGATCGATGCCAGCTCCACGTTCGCCATGCGGCACACGAAGTCGACCGCGGGAACGATCGTCTCGGCGTGGCGCCGTCGCACCCCCGAGCTCACCGACGCCAGCGTGCCCGTGGCATCCGCCAGGGCGACACCGGCGACGTCGGTGGCCGACTCGAGAGCGAGCACGACGGTCCTGTCTGCCGTCGTCGTTCGCGTCACCGGACCCTCGTCGCCGTTGTGCCCGGGAAATTCGTGTCCACGGGCCGGTTGTCGTCGGTCCAGGCGCGCATGCGCGCGTCGATGTCGGTGCGCCGGGGTTCGGCGATTCCTTCGGCGTCCACGGTGACGAGCCGCTCGTCCTCCGTCGACCCGGATCGCAGGGCCACGCGCAGGGCGTGGCGGCCGAGGACGGGCTCCGCGACGTCGCCCCACTCGACGACGGCCACCGCCTCCTCCTCGACGAGCTCGCCGAGGGCGAGGTCGACCACCTCGGCCACGCGATCGAGCCGGTACAGGTCGGCGTGGAGGAGCACCCGCACGGGCGCGCCGTCGACCACCCTGTCGTCGCGTGGTGCGTCGCACGCATACGGGCGCACCAGCGTGAACGTCGGGCTCGTCACGTGGTCGGCGACGCCCAGGCCCGCGGCGACGCCTTGCACGAAGGTGGTCTTCCCGGCTCCCAGCTCGCCCGCCACCAGCACGACGTCACCGGCACAGAGGATGCCGGCGAACGCCGACCCCAGCGCGCGCGTGGCCTCGGCCGACGACGTCCGCAGCGTCACCGACGCGGCCGCCGACGTCGACGTCGGCTCGACGACCGCTCCACCCTCGGTGGGCGTCGTCACCGCTCACCGACCTCGACGCGAGCCCCCTGGTGCTGCTCGAGGAGCCGCTTGGCCCGCACGAAGTCGGCGCGCATCTCGGCCACCACCTCCGCACCACCGCGCAACGCGGCCGCGGGGTGATAGGTCGGAACGAGGTGGCCGCGACCGAAGGGATACGCGCGCCCACGCAGGCGGCGGATGCCCTCCGACGTCTCGAGCAGCAGCCGGGTGGCGAAGTTCCCGAGCGTCACGACCACGTTGGGGGCGATCATCGCCAACTGCGCGTCGAGGTACGGGCGGCACGACGCGATCTCGTCGGGATGCGGGTCCCGGTTGCCCGGAGGCCGGCATTTCACGACGTTGGCGATGTAACAGCGGCTGCGGTCGATGCCGATCTCCTGGCGCATGAGCTTGTCGAGCAGCTTCCCGGAGCGGCCCACGAACGGCTCCCCGGCGAGGTCTTCGTCGCGACCCGGCCCCTCGCCGACGAACATGAGGCCCGCCGACGGGTCGCCCACGCCGAACACGACTTGCGTGCGGGTGGACGCCAGCGCGCAGCGCGTGCAGGCCAGGGCCTCCGTCCGAAGCTCGGCCAGCGTGCCCACGTCGGTCGATGGTAGCGGCGCTCCTCCGGCACACCGCCGGGGCACGCCGCCGGGCGGCGCTCTGTCGAGGTCAGCGAACCTTGGCGGAGAACTCGTCGACGAGGCGGCCGAACTCCCGCCGGCGTTCGAGCATCGGCATGTGCCCGCAACGGGGGAGCTCCACGACTTCGGCGCGTGGCAACGCTCCTGCGGTCCGCCACGCGTGGCGCGGCGGCGTGAGGTGATCATGCGATCCCACGAGCACGAGCACCGGCAGGTCCAGGGTGCCGATCCAGCGGGAGAGGTCGAACGCCGCCACGGAGGGGACGAGGTCCGGCAGCGTCCCCGCCGGCGTCGCGAGCTGCACGCTCTCGATGAAGCGCACCAGCGCCGCCGGGGTGTCGGGACCGAAGCCCGCCCGGGTGAGCCACCACCGCAGGTCCTGCGAGGGCACGAACCGGGCCCCAAAGCGGTCGGCCAGCCCGATCGCCCGTGCCGAGGCCGGACCGGCGAGGCGCACAACACCGGAGTAGCCGGGGAGGCGCGAGAACGGGCCCGCCGTCGTGGAGACGAGCACGAGGCCCACCACCCTGCGGTCCAACTCGGCACCCGGCAGGTCGTGGAGGAGCTGCAGGGCGACCATGCCTCCCATGGAGTGACCCACCAAGACGGCACGCTCCACACCGAGGCGGTCGAGCACCTGGCGCACGTCCATCGCCATTCGCCGGATGGCCGGGGCCCCCTGCTGCGCCGCGGCCATTCGGGCCCCGGCGACCACTGACCCGGACTCCTCGCCGTCCGGGCTCACGTCGAATCGTGCCGTGCCGGGCACGGACCGGCCGTGGCCCCGCAGTTCCACGGCGATCACCCGGTGGCCCCCCGCCAGATCGCGCAGCTGGTGCGCCCAGATCGCGCCGCTCAGCATGAAGCCGTGGAGGAGCACGAGCGCGGGGCCGTGCCCTCGTTCGAGGACGTGGATCTGTCCTCCGTCGTCGGTCTCGACGACGGTGCGCGTGACGTCGTCGGGCAGCGTGAGACCCTCGGCCTCGTCCTCCGCCGCGGCGCGCGTCCTGGCGACGACGCGGTGCTGGGCCACGTACCCCGCGGTGACGGTGGAAGCTGCCACGCCCAGGATGCCGGCGAGCAGGCGCCGGTGCCCGCGTCGGGGGGGATCCGCACTCATCTGTTTCCCCCTCCACCGACGATCACGCGCGGGACGCGTCGGCCGATGGCGCAGAACACCTCGTGCGCGATCGTGCCGAGGGTCTCCGCCCACTCCTCGGTCGTGAGCGACGCACCGTCCTGCTCGCCGATCAGCACCACGTGATCCCCCACCGACACCCCCTCGTCCACCCCGCAGTCCACCACGATCTGGTCCATGGTGACCATCCCGGCGAGCGGCCGCCGCGTGCCGCCCAAGAGCACCGTGCCGCCGGCGCTGAAGTAGCGGCGGGGCACGCCGTCGGCGTAGCCGAGCGGCACGGTCGCCACCCACGACCGCGCCGGCAGCGGGGCGAGCCGTCCGTACGACGGTCGCTCGGCCTCGTCGAGCAGGCGCACCAAGGTGACGCGGGCGTGCCACGACAACACCGGTCGCAGCGCCGGCGCGCCGGCCTCGTCGAGGGCGCGCGCCCACACCGAACGCATGGCAGGTGCGGGGACGACGCCGTACAGGGCGATCCCGCAACGCACCATGTCCAGACGAGAACCCGGGTACGCGCCGGTGGCCGCGGAATTGGCGGCGTGGACCATGGGCGGGGGCATACCAGCCGCCTCGAGGGCGACGCGCAGCCCTGCCAGTTGGGCGAGTTGCCCCTCGGTGAACAGGCGGTCGTCCTCGGACACGCCGTCGGCCACCGGGAAGTGCGTCCACAGCGCGCCGAACCGGAGCCCCGGCGACGAGGCCACCGCCGAGACCACGCCGAGGACGTCGGCTCCGTCCGCGCCCACCCGGTGCATGCCGGTGTTCGCCTTGACATGGACGTCGGTCACGACGCCGGACGCCGCCGACGCGTCCGAAACCGCCCGAACGCCGCTCTTCGTGTACACCGTCGGCGTCAGCCGGTGCGCCACCACCTCGGGCATCGCCGGCAACGGGGGCTCGGAGAGCAGGAGCACCGGCGCGGTGATCCCCGCGTCGCGGAGTTCGACGCCTTCGTCGACCGTCGCCACCGCCAGCCAGGTGGCGCCCCCCTCGAGCGCGGCGCGCGCCACCGGAGCGGCCCCGTGGCCGTAACCGTCGGCCTTCACGACTGCGCACAGAGCCGCCGGCGACGCCAGACGGGCCAACACCGAGGCGTTGTGCCGCAGCGCGCTGAGGTCGACCTCCGCCCACACCGGCCGGGCGGATGCCGGGAGTGCTCCGGTCCTCGGCGGGTCCGACACGAGGCTCGTCCTCACCGCTCGCACGACAGCCAGCGCGCCACCAGGTCGGCAAGGTCTCCCGCCACCAGGCCCTGGTGGGGGCCGAGCTCGGCCGCGCGGCCGTGGACGTGCGCGCCCAGCGCCCCCGCGTGCCACAGGTCGAGGCCACGCGCCGTGAAGGCTCCGATCACACCCGACAACACATCGCCGGTCCCCGCGGTGGCGAGCCGCGGCGACCCCGCGGTGGCGCACAGCAGCCGGCCGTCGGGGTGGGCGACGACCGTGACGGGCCCCTTCAGGAGCACGACCGCCCTGCTCGAGGCGGCCAGGCGGCGGGCCTCGCCCATCCGGTCGGCGGCCGGGGGGCGTCCCGCCAGGTGGGCGAACTCACCGTCATGGGGGGTCATGATGACCGACGCCGGTGGCCGCCCGCCGTGAGCCGCGCCGCCGGCCACCACCGCCGCGAGCTCTTCCCCGCTGGCGAGGGCGTACAGGCCGTCGGCGTCCACGACCGTCGGCACGCCGACGCGCTCCACCGTGGACCGGACATCGGCCACGGTGGAGGGCGCCCGCCCCAGCCCGGGGCCCACCACGAGCGCCCGGCAGCGCTCGGTCATCTGAAGGGCCGGGTCCGTCCACCCCGTCGCCGGCAACGCCACCCCGACGGCCTCGGACACGGGCAGGTCCGTGCCCACCTGCCCCGGGATCCCGAGCCGGACCATTCCCGCCCCGGCGCGGTAGGCCGCCCGGGCGCACAGCGCGGCCGCGCCCGTCATCCCCGGGGAACCGGCCACCATGGCGACCGCCGACTGCCACTTGTACGCATCGCGCGGGCGGTCCGGCACGAGCGCGGCGACATCGGCGTCCTCCACGACCCACGCGCGCGCCCCGCTCACGTCCAGGCCGATGTCGGCGACGACCACTCGTCCGGCGAGTGTGGGGCCGGCGCCCTGCAGCAGGCCGGCCTTGTAGGCCGCGAACGTCACCGTCACGTCCGCACGCAGCGGCTCCCCCGAGGCCTCGCCGGTGTCACCGTCCACCCCCGAGGGAATGTCGACCGCCAGAACGGGCACCCCGGCCGGGACCGACGGCGCCCGGTAGGTCCCCCGGAAACCCGTGCCGTACGCCGCGTCGACGACGAGATCGACCACCCCCGCCGGCCCGATGTGCTCGGGAGCGTCGGCCGCGTCCACCACCGTCACCCGCGCCCCGCGGCGGCGCAGCCGGTCGGCGGCCACGCGTCCGTCGGCACCGTTGTTGCCCTTGCCGGCCACCACCACCACCCGCCGGCCGTAGGTGCCACCGAGCAGGCGCAAGGCCGCGGTCGCCACCGCGGTGCCGGCCCGTTCGACGAGCGTCTCCTCGCTCACCCGGGCGAGGGCGCGGGCGTCGACGGCGCGCATCTCCTCGACGCTCAGAACCGCCAGCACGTCAGAGCTCCCCGTGGGGCAGGCCCTCGGCGACCACGCTCGCCACCGCGACGGTGCCGGTGTGGGTCAACGAGACGTGCCAACGACTGACACCGCGTTGAGCGGCGAGGGAGGCGGCACGGCCGGACAACGACAACGTCGGCGCCCCCCCGTCTTGGCGGACCACCTCCACGTCGCGGAAGCCGACGGCGCCCACCCCGACGCCGAGCGCCTTCCACACCGCTTCCTTGGCGGCGAAACGGGCCGCCAAACGCGGCCCCGGATCGCCGCCGCGTTCTGCGTCGCGGCGTTCGGACGCCGTGAACACGCGATCGACCAGGGCGGGCCTCCGCTCGATCACCCGTCGGAACCGCACCACGTCGACGGCGTCCACGCCGATGCCTCGCACACCCGCTGCGGCGGGTCCGGGGCCGGTCCCGGTCACTCCACCGTGACGGTCTTCGCCAGGTTGCGGGGCCGGTCGACATCGTGTCCGTGCAGCCGCGCGAGGTGATACGCGAACAGCTGCAGCGGGACCACGTCCACCAACGGCGCGAAGTGCGCGACGGTGCGGGGCACCCACAGGACTTCGTCACCCTGTGCCGCCGTCTCGTCGTCGCCCTCGTTGGCCACCAGCACGACGGTGGCGCCCCGGCTCTTCACCTCGGCCACGTTGGCCATCATCTTCTCCCACAGGTCGGTACGCGTCGCCACGGCCACCACCGCCGTCCCCGGCTCGATGAGCGCGATCGGCCCGTGCTTGAGCTCACCCGCCGGATAACCCTCGGCCCGGACGTAGGAGATCTCCTTCAGCTTCAGCGCGCCTTCGAGCGCCACGGGGAAACCCACGTGGCGCCCGAGGAAGAAGAAGTCGCGCGTATCGACGAACCGCTCGGCCACCGTGGCCGCCTCGGCGTCGCGCTCCGGCGACAGCGCCCGTTCCACGAGATCGGGGAGCCCGGCAAGGCTGGCGAACAACTTCCGCTCGTCATCCGGCGTGATGGTCTTGCGGAGCTGCGCCAGGTACAGCGCCAGCAGCTCGAGCGCGGCCACCTGGGTGAGATGGGTCTTCGTGGCGGCCACCCCCACCTCGGGCCCAGCCCGCGTGTACAGCACCCCGTCGGCGTCACGGGCCATCGAAGAGTCGACCACGTTCGAGATGACCAGGACGCGCGCATCCCACTGGCGGGCTTCGCGCATGGCTTGCAGGGTGTCGATCGTCTCGCCCGACTGGCTCACGCCGACGACGAGTGTCCGGTGGTCCAGAACGGGGTCCCGGTACCGGAACTCGGACGCGATGTCGACCTCGGTCGGCAGGCGCGCGAAGTGCTCGATGGCGTACTTGGCGACCATCCCCGCGTGGTAGCTCGACCCGCACGCCACCACGAATACCTTGTCGACTTGACGCAGCTCGTCGTCGGAGATCCGCATCTCGTCGAGGCCGAGGGTGCCGTCGGGAAGCAGGCGCCCCAGAAGAGTGTCGGACACGGCCCGGGGCTGTTCGTGGATCTCCTTGCCCATGAAGTCGGGGTAGCCGCCCTTTTCGGCGGCCTCGAGGTCCCAGTCGACGTGGAGCTCCTTCGGCTCCACTTCCTTGCCAGCGAGGGTCGTCACTCGCAGAGTGCCGGGGTGCATCTCGACGACCTGGTCGTCGTCGAGGACCCAGAAGCGGCGAGCCCGGCCCAACAGCGCCGGGATGTCCGACGCCAACAGCGCCTCCGCGCCGTTGCCGTGGTCGTCCCCCAGGCCGATGATGAGCGGGGAGACCCGACGGCCCGCCACGATGGTGCCCGGCTGCCCCGCGCTCACCACGGCCAGCGCGAACGCACCCCGCACCTCGCGCAACGTGGAGCGGACGGCGTCGCCGAGCGACGCCCCTCCGGACAATTCCTCTTCGATGAGGTGGGCAAGGACCTCGGTGTCGGTCTGCGAGGTGAGCTCGTGCCCCTCGTCGGCGAGGCGGGCGGCGAGCTCACGCCAGTTCTCGATGATCCCGTTGTGGACGACGGCCACCGTGTTCGTGCAGTCGAAGATGGGGTGCGCGTTCTCTTCGGTGGGATGACCGTGGGTCGCCCAGCGGGTGTGGCCGATGCCCGCCGTCACGTGGCGAGGGCCTTCCTCGACGACCTTGCGGAGGTCCACGAGCGACTGCGTGCCGGCCGCGGCGCGTGCCCGCCACAACGAGCCGTCGCTCTGGAGGGCCACCCCCGCGGAGTCATAGCCGCGGTACTCGAGGCGACTGAGCCCTTGGAGCAGGACGTCGAGGACGTCGCTCCCCCCGGTGGCGCCGATGATCCCGCACATAGGCCTACCAGGCTACGACCCGGGGACCTGGTAGTGGGTCGTCGACCTCAGTTTCGGTGAGCCCGTTCGACGGCCGCGGAGAGTCGCCCGGCGGCGGCCCTGGCGGTCTGCTCGTCGGAGGCTTCGACCATCACCCGCACGAGCGGCTCCGTGCCGCTCGCCCGCAGCACCACGCGGCCCCGGGCCCCGAGCTCGGCTTCGACCTCGGCCACCTCGGCTTGCACCGTGGGAAGGGCGACCGTCTCGGCCGGACGGGGCACGGCCACGTTGACGAGCACCTGAGGCAGTCGCTGCATGGCGCCGCGCGCCAGCTCCGCGAGGGGACGACCGCGCCGCCGGACGAGGTCGAGCAGGAGCAGTCCGGTCATCACGCCGTCTCCGGTGGTGGCGAGATCCCGGAACACGAGGTGTCCCGACTGCTCGCCCCCGAGGACGAGACCTTCGCCGTCGAGCGCCTCGAGGACGTAGCGGTCGCCCACCGGGGTGTCGCGCACCGCCACCCCGAGCTCGTCCATCGCCAAGCGGAGACCGAGGTTCGACATGACGGTCACGACGATGGCGTTGCCGCGCAAACGTCCCCGGTCGCGCAGATCGGCGGCGAACAGCGCGAGGAGCTCGTCGCCGCTCGTGATGGCGCCCGTGTGGTCGACCGCGAGCAATCGGTCGGCATCGCCGTCCAAGGCGAGACCGACCTCCGCGCCGGTCCGCACCACCTCGTCGGCCAGACGCTCGGGGTGCGTCGACCCGCAACCGTCGTTGATGTTGGCGCCGTCAGGCTCGCACGACAGCGTGTGCACCTCCGCCCCGAGCCGTCGGAGGACGGCGGGGGCGACCTCGAAGGCGGCTCCGTTGGCGGCGTCGACCACCACCCGCATCTGACCGAGGTCCCTGCCTTCGAGCACACCGACCAGGTGGTCGACGTATCCGGCGGCCGCGTCCGGCTCGGCCGTCAAGCGCCCGACGCCATGGCCCGTCAGGGGGGACGCGACCGGCTCGCCGTGCAGCACGCGCTCGAGCTCGGCCTCGATCTGCTCCTCGGCGGCGTCGGGCAGCTTGAGGCCTCCCGCGGCGAACAGCTTCACGCCGTTGTCGGTGAACAGATTGTGCGAGGCGGAGACCACCGCCGCGGGCACGCGGCGGTGCGCCGCGTGCCACGCCACGGCGGGGGTCGGCAGCACCCCGAGGTCGACGACGTCCGCGCCCTCGCTCGCCAGACCGGCCGACAACGCGGCCTGGAGCAGCGGCCCCGAGCGACGGGTGTCCCGTCCGACGAGGAAGCACGACGCGGGCAGGGCGCGCGCCGCGGCGCGCCCCAGTGCGAGAACGAGCTCGGCGCCGAGCTCGGCGTTGGCAACCCCTCGGATGCCGTCGGTGCCGAACTGCACCCCCACGGCCGGCTACCGCTTCGAGTACTGCGGTGCCTTGCGGGCCTTCTTGAGACCGTACTTCTTGGACTCCTTCTCACGCGCGTCCCGGGTGAGGAGTCCCGCCTTCTTGAGCGTAGGCCGCAACTCGGGCTCCACCTCGACGATGCAGCGCGCGATGCCGAGCCGGAGCGCGCCTGCCTGCCCCGACACGCCGCCGCCGTCGATGGTGGCGTCGATGTCATAGCCGCGCGCCAGGGTGACGACCCGCATCGGCTCCGTCACCACCATCCGGTGGGTGGCCGAGGTGAAGTAGTCGTCCAGCGCGCGCCGGTTGACGGTGATGGTGCCCTGGCCCGGCCTGAAGCGGACGCGGGCCACGGCGGCCTTGCGCCGGCCGGTGCTCTGGTTCAACGGAGCGGGGAGCTTGGTCTTGGTGGCCACGTCGTGTCCTGTCGCAGTGATCGGTGGAGTCTCAGGGGCGCCGGCGCGCGTCCGGCAGGTCCAGGGGCTGCGGTTGCTGAGCCTGGTGGGGGTGGTCGGGCCCGGCGTACACCTTCAGCTTCGTCAGCTGGCGCCGCCCGAGACGCGTGCGCGGCAGCATGCCCCGCACCGCTCGCCTCACGACCTCTTCGGGGCGCGACGCCAGCAAGTCGGAGTACCGGCTCATCTTGAGGCCCCCTGGGTAGCCGCTGTGCCGGTAGACGACCTTCTTGTCGCGCTTGTCGGCGGTGGTGACGACCTTGGCGGCGTTCACGACGATGACGTGGTCACCGGTGTCGAGGTGAGGGGCGAACACGGGCTTGTGCTTGCCGCGCAGGCGCGACGCGACCTCGGTGGCCAGCCGGCCGAGGACGAGGCCGTCGGCGTCGACCACGTGCCACGCACGGGCAATGTCGTTCTGTCTGGGTGAGAAGGTCCGCACAGATGTTCCTTTGCTGCTTCCCGGGCCGGGACGGCGCGGACTGCGCCGATCGGCTCGATGCCAGCCAGGGGCGCCCGCCGACGAACCAGGCGCCGGGAGATGGCCGACCGGCAAGGATACGCCGCCGCGCCGCGCCCCACAAGAGTGACCAGGTCAAGAGGGGTAGGCGACCGCCGTCAGGCACAGCCCGTGCGGGGGGGCGAGGACGCCACCGCGCGAGCGGTCTCCACTTCCCAGCAGCCAGGTGACGTCGGACACGCGCCGGCGCCCCCGGCCCACGTCGACCAGGACACCCACGATGGAGCGGACCATTTGGTGGCAGAACGAGACCGCCTCGATGTCGAACCGCAGCAGGCGCGCGCCGTCGCCGAGCTCGCCCGCGGGCACCGGGACCCGCGAGAACCGGGCGTCGATCACCCGGCGATGGATCGGCGTCCCCGCCGGGGTCCCCGGGACGCGCCGGCAGAAGGCCCGGAAATCGTGCTCGCCCAGCAGCGCGTCGGCCGCCGCCGTCATGGCCCGCAGGTCGAGGGGCCCCGCCACCAGCCAGGCGATCGGCGCCAGCAGGGGATCGGGGGCGTCGGCCTCGAGGATCAGGTAGCGGTACCGCCGCGACAGCGCCGATCGCCGGGCGTCGAATCCACGGGAAACGATCGATGCCTCCCGGATCACCACCTTCGGCCCCAGCATGGCGTTCACCGAGCGCACCACTCGGTCCGCGTCCGTGCCCGGAGGGACGTCCACGTGCACGACCTGGCCGGTCGCGTGCACCCCTGCGTCGGTCCGCCCCGCGCAACCGAGCTCGACCGACGCGCCGGTGACCGTCGTGATCGCCTTCGCCAACTCCCCCGCCACGGTCCGCTGGCCGGGCTGCGCGGCGAAGCCCCGGAACCCTTCGCCCGAGTACGCCACGGTGAGGCGCAACCGGACGGCCGCGGCGGAGTCTCGGTGGGCGGGGTCGGTGCCGTGCCCCCGGGGGTCGGCGCCGCGCCGTCCGGGGTCGGCGCCGCGTCGTCCGGCCTCGGTGCCCGCTTCGGCGGCGGGCGCGAGGTCCGGGTCGAACAGGGTCAAACCAGCTCGATGCGCGCCATCGGCGCGCTGTCGCCCTGGCGCGGGCCGAGCTTCAGGATGCGGGTGTAGCCACCGGGGCGGTCGGAGTAGCGCGGGCCGATCTCCTCGAACAACTTGTGCGCCATGTCCTTGTCACGGATGAGCGACACCACGTGGCGGTGACGGTGGACGCCGCCTTTCACCGCGGCGGTGATGCACTTCTCGGCCACCGGACGCAGCGCCTTCGCCTTGGACTCGGTGGTGACGAGCGACTCCGCGGCGATGAGCGAAGCGACCAGGTTGCCCAGCATCGCCTTCTCGTGGGCGGCGTCGCCGCCGAGCCTGCGTCCCCGCCGGGGCGTACCGCGCATCCGGTCCTCAGTCCTTGATGCGGAGCGACAGGCCTCGCTCGTCCAGGCGCTGGATCACCTCGTCGAGCGACTTCTGGCCGAAGTTCGTAATGGCCAGCAAGTCGTCCGCCGTGCGCTCGACCAGTTCGCCGATCGTGTTCACCTGGGCGCGCTTCAGGCAGTTGCGCGGGCGCTCGGACAGGTCGAGGTCCTCGATGGGAAGGTCCAGATCGGGGGAGCCGCTGGAGGTCGTCCCCACCTCGCCGAGCTCGAGGCCCTGGGGCTCCTCCTCCAGTTCGGCGACCAGGCCCACGAGCGAGCGCAGTGTGTCGCCGGCGGATGCGAGCGCCTCGCGCGGGGTGAGTGAGCCGTCGGTCTCGATGTCGAGCACCAGGCGGTCGAAGTCGGTCGACTGCTCGACTCGGACCGGTTCGACGCTGAACGCCACACGGCGCACCGGCGAGAAGATCGAGTCGACGGGGATGACACCGATGGTGTTCGACCGCTTGTTGCGCTCGGCCGACGCGTAGCCGCGGCCGCGCTCGACGGTGACGTCGATGGCCAGCCGGCCCTTGGGGTTCAGCGTGGCGATGTGCAGGTCCGGGTTGAGGATCTCCACGTCGGCGGTGGCCTGGAGATCGGCCGCGCTGACCTCCCCGGGCCCGCGCTTGTCGATCCGCAGCGTCAGCGGCTCATCACCTTGGACCCGCAAGACGATGTCCTTCAGGTTCAAGATGATGTCGGTGACGTCCTCTTTCACCCCGGGCAGCGTGGTGAATTCGTGCAGGGCGTCGTCGAAGCGCACCTGGGTCACCGCCGCTCCGGGAATGGACGAGAGCAAGGTCCGCCGGATCGAATTGCCGAGGGTGTGACCGAAGCCCGGCTCGAGTGGGCTCACCGCGAAACGCTGGCGGCTGTCCTCTTCTTCGCCGACGGCTTCGACGCTGGGGCGCTGGATGATCAGCATGGGGATGGCTCCTGATGATGGTCGGTGCCCGGTGCGGAGTGGTGGTCGACTGGGACCGGTCGGGCCTCCGGCCCCGCACCGCGGGCTTCCTACTTCGAATAGAGCTCGACGATGAGTGATTCGCGCAATGGCTCGTCGATCTGCTCGCGCTCGGGCAGGCTCGTCACGCGCACTTCGGTGCGGTTCCCGCCGGCCTCGAGCCACAGCGGCAGCTGCCGGTCGAGGGTGTCGAGATTGCGCCTGACGAAGTACAGCTCACGCGAGGAGGGCTTGAGCGACACCACGTCGCCTTGGCGCACCCGGTAGCTCGGGATCGTGACGCGCTTGCCGTTCACCAGCACGTGCCCGTGACGCACGAGCTGACGGGCCTGCGCCCGGCTCGCCCCCCATGTCGCCCGGAAGGTCACGTTGTCGAGACGAAGCTCGAGCAGGCGGAGCAGGTTCTCGCCCGTGATCCCGGGCTGGCGGCTCGCCTCGGCGTACATGTTGCGGAACTGCCGTTCGAGGATGCCGTAGATGCGACGGGCCTTCTGCTTCTCGCGCAGCTGGGCGAGGTACTCCGACCCCTGGCGCATCCGGTCGCGCCCGTGCTCACCGGGCGGGTAGGCACGACTGTGACGGTCCGTCACCGCCTCGCTCACGGGGCACTTGAGCGAGTAGCACCGCTCGCCCTTCAAGAACAGCTTGGTCCGCTCGCGCCGGCAGAGCCGGCAGACGGGTCCGGTGTAGCGCGCCATGCCGTCCTCTCAGACCCGGCGCCGCTTCTTGGGGCGGCAGCCGTTGTGGGGGATGGGCGTGACGTCCTTGATGCCGGCCACTTCGATGCCTACCGCGGCCAGAGACCGGATGGCCGTCTCGCGTCCGGAGCCGGGCCCCCGCACGAGCACGTCGACCTTGCGGACCCCGTGCTCCATGGCGCGCCGGGCGGCTTGCTCGGCAGCGAGCTGGGCCGCGAAGGGCGTCGACTTGCGCGAGCCCTTGAAGCCGACGTTGCCGGCGGACGCCCACGCGAGCACGTTGCCCTCGTGGTCGGAGATCGTGATGATCGTGTTGTTGAACGAGCTCTTGATATGCGCCACGCCGTAGGCGATGTTCTTGCGCTCGCGCTTGCGCGGTCGGCGCGCCGCGGCGGACTTGGTGGACTTCGCGGACTTGGCAGGCATCAGTGCTTCCGCACCTTCTTCTTACCCGCCACCGTCTTCTTGGGTCCCTTGCGCGTCCGTGCGTTGGTGTGCGTCCGCTGACCGTGCACGGGGAGACCCTTGCGGTGCCGCACACCCTCGTAACACCCGATCTCCATCTTGCGCTTGATGTCCTGGGCGATGTCACGCCGCAGGTCGCCTTCGACCTTGAAGTTGGAATCGATGTAGGTGCGCAGGCGCGTCACTTCCTCGTCCGTCAGGTCTCGCACCCTCGTCTCAGGGTTGAGGCCCGTCTGGGCGATGGTCTGCTGGGCCCGTGTCGTGCCCATGCCGAAGATGTACGTCAGGGACACCTCGAGCCGCTTCTCGCGGGGGATGTCAACTCCGGCGATTCGTGCCAACGCTGCTCGCTTTCTCGTCTCTCTCTGAAGGGCTCAGTCGGTGAGGACCCGGGGTGGACCGGTCAGCCCTGGCGCTGCTTGTGGCGCGGATTGGCGCAGATGACCATGACCCGCCCGCCGCGGCGGATCACCTTGCACTTCTCGCACATCGCCTTGACGCTCGGCCTGACCTTCATGTCCTTCGCTTCTCTGCGCTCTGTTCTCGGTCTCTGTTCTCGGGCTCTGTTCTTGCTCTGGGTGCTTCTCTGCTTCGCTTCCTCGCTGCCCGGTGCCCCGCTACTTGTAGCGGTAGGTGATGCGCCCCCGGCTCAGGTCGTACGGGGTGATCTCGACCTGCACCCGGTCGCCGGGGAGGATCCGGATCCGGTGCATCCGCATCTTGCCCGAGCTGTGCGCCAGCACCTTGTGCCCGTTCTCGAGTTCGACCCGGAACATTGCGTTCGGGAGCGGCTCGATGACCGTCCCCTCGAGGACGATGGCATCCTCTTTCGGCTTGGGCAGGTGACTCCTCCTCGTTCTTCTCTACTGGGCAACGCCGGACGGCCGGGCCGGGCGCACCGTCCGCACCGGGCCGCGAGCCGGGGAACGGGCGGTGGATCGACCGTGGGCCAACTTCGTCAGGACGGAGCCGAACCCCGTCCCGCCTGGCGGGCCGACCTGCCAGCATAGCGCCGATGCCCCGGCCTCACCACGGGGAAAATCGGGCCCGGCTCAGGGTACGGCGGCCAGGCGGGCGGCGGACCGACGGCCGACGCAGAGCCCCGCCGCTCATGGCACGGTCAGGACCTCGGGGCCGTTGTCGGTGACGGCGATGGTGTGCTCGAAATGGGCGGAAAGGCTGCCGTCCGCGGTGACCACGCTCCAGCCGTCCTCGAGGAGCCTGGTGGTCGCCGTGCCGGCGTTCACCATCGGCTCCACGGCGAAGACCATGCCCGGCTTGAGCGTCGGACCGCCGGTGCCCGGCCAGTAGTTGGGGACCTGGGGCTCCTCGTGCATGGCGGTCCCGATGGCGTGGCCGACGTACTCCCGCACGACCGAGAACCCCGCCGACTCGGCGACGTGCTGGACGGCCCGGCCCACTTCGTGGAGCCGGACGCCGTCGCGCAACCGGTCGATCCCCGCCCACAGGCTGCGCTCGGTGGCCTCCAACAGGCGGGAAGCCTCGTCGGACACCTCGCCGATCGGCATGGTGAACGCAGCGTCCCCGTGGTAGCCCTCGATGATCGCCCCGCAGTCGATCGACAGGATGTCGCCCTCCTTCAGCACGTAGCCGTCGGGGATGCCGTGCACGATGACGTCATTGGGCGAGGTGCAGATCACCGCCGGGTAGCCGCGGTAGTGGAGGAAGTTCGACCGTGCCCCCCGGCGGTCGAGCACGTCGCGGGCCACGGCGTCGAGCTCGGCCGTCGTCACCCCGGGCTTGGCGGCTCTCCGGGTGGCTTCGTGCATCTCGGCCACGACGCGCCCGGCCTGGCGCATCTTGGCGATCTCCTCCGCGGACCGCCTCATCGGACCCTCGCCCGCTGGCGTCGTTCTTCCACGGCGCGGATGATCCGGCGCAGGACGGCGTCGGGCGAGCCGACGCCGTTCACCTTGGCGAGCTGGTTGCGCCCCGCGTACCAGTCGATGAGGGGCGCGGTCTGGCGCTCGTACAGCTCGAGCCGGCGGTGGATGGCGTCCTCGGTGTCGTCCTCGCGCTGGATCACCTCGCCACCGCAGACGTCACACAACCAGTTCACCTTCGGCGGGGAGGACACCGAGTAATTGGCGCCGCAGTCCGTGCACACCCGTCGCCCCGCCAGCCGCCGCATGGCCTGGGCTGTGGGAACCTCGATGTCGACCGTCATGTCGAGCGAACCCGGTGCCATGAGCGCCGCCAGCGCCTCCGCCTGCCGGGTGGTGCGGGGGCACCCGTCCAGGATGAACCCCCGTGCCCGCGCGTCGGGCTCGCCGAGCCGCTCGGCCACCATCTCCATGATGATGTCGTCGCCCAGCAACTCGCCGGAGTCCATGGCCTCCTTCACCTTGACGCCGAGCGCCGAGCCTGTCTTGACCGCGGCGCGCAGCATGTCCCCCGTGGAGATGTGCGGGACCACGTAGTGGTGCGACAGTCGGACGCACTGGGTTCCCTTGCCCGCCCCCTGCTTTCCGAGGACCACGAGCCTGACGCCGGGTACCACCGTCTTCCTACTTGAGGAAGCCCTCGTAGTTCCGCATCATCAGCTGGCTGTCGATCTGTCGCATCGTCTCGAGCGACACGCCTACCGCAATGAGGAGCGTCGTGCCGTAGAAGGGGTACCCGCGGATGTTCCACAGCGCCATGAGCAACGACGGCAGCACGGCCACGATGGCCAGGTACAGGCCCCCGGGGACGGTGATGCGGTTCAAGATGCGCGACAGGTACTGCTCCGTCGAAGGGCCGGGTCTGATCCCGGGGATGTAGCCCCCCTGCTTGCGGATGATGTCCGCCTGCTGATGCGGGTCGAAGGCCACGTAGACGTAGAAGAAGGTGAACGCGAAGATGAGCAGCCCGTAGGACACCACGTACATGAGGCTCGTCGGCGTGATGTGGTTGTTCACGAAAGTACGGAAGCCCGTCCACGGGATGATGTTCGCCAACAGGACCGGGATGTACAGCAGCGAGTTGGCGAAGATGATGGGGATGACGCCCGACTGGTTCACCTTCAGCGGGATGTAGGTCGACGATCCCCCGTACATGCGCCGACCGACGACCCGCTTGGCGAAGGTGACCGGGATGCGGCGCTGGCCCTGCTCCATGAACACCACCACCACGAGCAGGACCAGGGTGAGTGCCAGGATCACCCCGAACTTGAGCTTGCCCCCCTGATCGAGCACCGCCGTGCCGCCTGCGGGGATGCCCGCGGTGACGTTGGCGAAGATGAGGATCGACATCCCGTTGCCGATGCCCCGTTGGGTGATGAGCTCCCCCAGCCACATGACGAACGCCGTACCCGCGGTGAGCGTCAAGACGATGAATGCCGCCCTGGGGAGCGTGAAGTTGGGGATGAGGTCGATGTTCTTCCCGCCGAGGAGCGCGCCGCTGCCGGTGTGGAACACGTAGACGAGCCCTGACGCCTGCAGCAGCGCGAGACCGACCGTCAGGTAGCGGGTGGTCTGGGTCAGCTTCTTCTGTCCCACCGCTCCCTGGTCCCGCCACTCCTCCAGCTTCGGGATGACCGTCGACAGCAGCTGGATGATGATCGAGCTCGTGATGTACGGCATGATCCCCAGCCCGAACACGGCCATGCGCAGGAGGCCGCCCCCCGAGAAGAGGTTCAGGAAGCCGAGGATGCCGGCCTGCTTGGCCTGAGCTTCCAGCTGCTGGACCTTGGAGATCGAGATGTAGGGGACGATGATGTTCGCCCCCAGCTGGTACAGCGAGATCACCAGCAGCGTGAAGATGACCTTGTTGCGCAGGTCGGGGACCTTGAAGATGTTCTTCAGGCTCGACAGCAACGCCTGTCCTCCTCGTTGCGCGCGACGGCCGGGGGTACGAGGCTAGCGGTTGGTGAGCGCGTTTCCCCGCGCGGGGGGACGCCCGTGGCCGAACGGCGGTGGCAGCAACTCCACCTGGCCGCCGGCGTGCTCGATGGCGGTGCGGGCCGACGCGGACACGGCGTGCGCCTTCACCTGCACGGCGCGGTGCAATTCTCCCCGGCCGAGCACCTTGACCAGGGCGCCCTTGCGGACGCGGCCGGCCGCCGCCAACGTGGCGGGCGTCGCCTCGTCGCCGTCGAACGCGTCGAGGGTGTCGAGGTTCACGACCGCGTACGACACGCGGAACGGGTTCCGGAAGCCCTTCAACTTGGGGACACGCTGGGCCAAGGGGAGCTGGCCCCCTTCGAAGCCGGGCTTCACCGTGTCGCGCGCGCCGGTCCCCTTCGTGCCGCGTCCGGCGGTCTTGCCGCCTTTGCCCCCGGTCCCGCGTCCGACCCTGCGCTTCGCCCGGTTGGCACCGGCGGGCGGCTTCAAGTCGTGCAGCTTCACGAGGAACCCTCCGCGTCGTTCTGTCCTTGGCCGGCTCGCCGCGCCCGGCGCGCCGCATCGGAGCGCTGTCGCTGGAGCGCCGCCTCGGCCTCGTCGGCGGGTATCACCTGCACCAGGTGCGGGACGCGCGCCAGCATGCCGCGTACCTCCGGGCGGTCGGGCAGGACACGGCTGCGGCCCACGCCGCGCAGTCCGAGGGCCCGCAGCGTGCCGCGGTGCTTCGGTTTGGTGGTGATGGCCGAGCGCACCTGGGTCACCCGGAGGTGGCCGGATCCCTCGTCGCCGTCTGGCCGCGTCGCGGGGCTCATTGCTCGATCTCCTGGAACAGGTCGGACGCGCGCTGGCGCTCGCGGTAGGCCCGCAGCACGCCCTTCGGGACGAGCTCGTCGGCGGGCTTGCCGCGGAGGCGCGCCACTTCCTCGGGCCGCATGAGTGCCTTCAGGCCCGCGATCGTGGCGTGCGCCACGTTGATGCCGTTCGACGACCCCAGCGATTTGCAGAGGATGTCGTGGATGCCGGCCATCTCGAGGATCGCCCGGGCCGCTCCGCCGGCGATGACGCCCGTCCCGGGCGACGCCGGCTTGAGCAGGACACGCCCGGCGCCCGAGACGCCCGTCACGGGGTGGGTGATGGTGGAGCCCGCGAGCGGGACGTCGAACATCGACTTGCGCGCCTCTTCGATGCCCTTTTGCACCGCCAGGCCCGCTTCCTTGGCCTTGCCGTAGCCGAGGCCGACCCGGCCGTTGCCGTCGCCCACCACCATGAGCGCCGTGAACGAGAACCGGCGGCCCCCCTGCACCACCTTGGCCACCCGGTTCACGCGGATGGTCCGCTCTTCGAATTGCCCGTCCAGCATCAGAACTCCAGTCCGGCCTTGCGGGCCGCGTCGGCCAGCGCGGCCACGCGGCCGTGATAGCGGTAACCCCCGCGGTCGAACACCACGGCGGACACCCCGGCAGCGGTGGCGCGCTCG
Organism: Acidimicrobiales bacterium; assembly: GCA_035294855.1. Lineage (GTDB taxonomy): Bacteria > Actinomycetota > Acidimicrobiia > Acidimicrobiales > UBA8190 > DATGKD01. Next base: position 22,135 of record DATGKD010000259.1, on the reverse strand, counting down.
GCCACGAGCCGGCCGACGTTCGTCGCCGCCGCCACGTTGCCGCCCGACGCGCTACGCAGCGAGGCCTCGACCGTGCTCGCCGAAGCCAACGTCCGGCCAGTGGCGTCGTCGATGACCTGCGCCGAGATGTGGCGCGCGGAGCGGAACACCGCCAGGCGGGGACGAGTCGCGGTGCCCGCGATGTGCTTGCGCACCCGCGCGTGGCGTCGCAAGCGCAGGGTGCGCTTCCGGGTCGAGGCGGTCGTGCTCACTTGGCCGCCTTGCCGGCCTTGCGGATGACGTGCTCGCCCGCGTAGCGGATGCCCTTGCCCTTGTAGGGCTCGGGCTTGCGCAGCTTGCGGATGTCGGCCGCGACCTGCCCGACCTTCTCCTTGTCGATTCCCCGCACCACGATGCGGGTGGGGACGGGGACCTCGAAGCTCACACCCTCGGGGGCGTCGACGACGATCGGGTGCGAGAACCCGAGGGCGAGCTCGATGGTCGAGTTGCCGCGGGCCACGGCCCGGTACCCGACCCCGACGATCTCGAGCTCCTTGGAGAACCCCGCGGTCACCCCGGTGACCATGTTCGCCACCAGGGAACGGGTGAGACCGTGCAGCGCGCGGTTCTGCCGCTCGTCGTCGGGTCGCTCCACGAGCAGCGCGGCATCCTCCTGGCGGACCGTGATCGCCCCCGGCAGCGGGCGTGACAGCTCGCCCTGGGGACCCGACACGGTCACCGACCGGGCGTCGAGGGTCACCGTCACACCCCCCGGAACGGGGATGGGCGTGCGTCCGACGCGCGACATCAGGAACCCTCCTCACCAGACATAACAGAGGACCTCCCCCCCGACACGGCGCTGGCGCGCCTCGCGGTCGGTCATGAGGCCGTGACTGGTCGACAGTACCGCCACCCCCATGCCGCCGAGGACGCGCGGCATCTTGTCCGCCCGGGCGTAGATGCGGAGGCCGGGGCGCGACACGCGGCGGAGGCCGGCGATCGTACGCGTCCGGTCGGACGCGTACTTGAGCTGGATCTCGAGCACCTTGCCGGGCCCCTTGCGCGACGGGCCGACACCGAAGCCGGCGATGTAACCCTCGCGCTCGAGCAGATCCGCCAGGGACACCTTCAGCTTGGAGCTCGGCATCGTGACGGAATCGTGCATGGCCGTGTTGGCGTTACGGATACGCGTGAGCATGTCGGCGATGGGGTCGGTCATCGTCACGTGCGCCTCCCTCCCCTCACCAACTGGCCTTGGTGACGCCCGGGATCTCCCCGGCGTGCACCATCACCCGCAGGCAGATCCGACACAGGCCGAATTTCCGGAACACGGCGCGGGGACGCCCACACCGACGGCACCGGGTGTACGCCCGCACCTTGAACTTCGGAGTCCGCTGCTGCTTCTCGATGAGTGCCTTCTTCGCCATGTGTCAGGTGTTCTCCTGCCTGAAGGGGAATCCGAACGCGTCGAGCAACGCACGGCCCTCGGCGTCGTTTCGTGCTGTGGTGCAGATCGTGATGTCCATGCCGCGGGTGGTGTCGACGCGGTCGTAGTCGATCTCCGGGAAGATCAGCTGTTCGGTGACCCCGAAGGTGTAATTCCCGCGGCCGTCGAACGACGTGGGCGACAAACCCCGGAAGTCGCGGATGCGGGGGATCGCCAGCGCGATGAGTCGGTCGAGGAACTCCCACGCCCGGTCTCCGCGCAACGTCACCTTGGCCCCGATCGACATCCCTTCGCGCAGCTTGAACCCTGCGATCGAACGGCGCGCCTTGGTCACCACCGGCTTCTGGCCGGCGATGACCTCGAGGTCCCGCACCGCCCCCTCGACGAGCGAGGGCTGCTGGGTGGCCCGGCCGACTCCCATGTTGATGACGACCTTCTCGAGCCGCGGGACCTCCATCGGGTTGGAGAGGCCCAGCCGCTGTTGGAGCTCGGCGCGCACGGTGGCGACGTAGCGCTCCTTCAGCCGGGGACGAGCACGTGCCGGGGCGACGGTCATGACAGGTCGGTCCCGCACTTGCGGCAGACGCGCACCTTCCGGCCCGCCTCGTCGATCCGGTGCCCGATGCGCGTGGGCCCGCACGCGGGGCACACGATGGCCACCGCCGAGACCGGAAGCGGCATGTCCTTGTCGATGATGCCGCCCTGCATGGTGGCGCCCCGGGGCTTGGTGTGCCGCTTGGCGAGGTTGGCCCCGTCCACGATGACCTTGCCCTCCTTGGGGAATGCCACCATCACCTGGCCGCGCTTGCCCCGGTGCTTGCCTGACAGGACCTGCACCGTGTCTCCCTTGCGAATGTTCATCACAACACCTCCGGAGCGAGCGACACGATCCGCATGAAGCGTTTGTCGCGCAACTCACGACCCACGGGCCCGAAGATGCGGGTCCCGCGCGGCTGCTGTTGTTCGTTGATCAGCACCGCCGCGTTCTCATCGAACCGGATGTAGCTGCCGTCCGCCCGCCTCGTCTCCTTGGCCGTCCGCACCACCACGCACCGGACGACCTCACCCTTCTTCACCTGGGCCCCGGGGATGGCGTCCTTGACGGTCGCCACGAAGACGTCGCCGATGCCGGCGTAGCGTCGCCGCGACCCTCCGAGGACCTTGATGCAGAGCACCTCGCGGGCTCCGGAGTTGTCGGCCACCTTCAGCCGCGATTCCTGCTGGATCACCGAGCGCGCTCCAAGACTTCGGTGACGCGCCAGCGCTTCAGCTTGGAGAGGGGCCTCGTCTCCATGACCCGCACGCGGTCGCCGAGCCTCGCTTCGAGGCCCCCGTCGTGCGCGTACAGCTTGCGGGTGCGCTGCACCGTCTTGCCGTACCGGGTGTGGCGGACGCGCTCGACGACGGAGACGACCACCGTCGCCTGCATCTTGTCGGACACCACGAGCCCTTCGCGCACCTTCCGGCTCCCGCGCGCCGCCTGCTCTTCGCCCACGTCGGTCGCCTCTGCGCGCTCGTCTGCCGTCATGACTCCTCCTCGTCGCCGACGACGTCGTCCGCGGCCTCATTGTCGGCAGGCACGGCATCGGCTTCGCTCACCGTGTCGGTGCCGACGGGCTCGACCTCCTCGCCCTCGGTGGCGCCAGCCGCCGTCCTGCGCCGCGACCGTGCGGGCCGCGGGGTGCGCTCGGCGTCCTCCTCGCTCTCCTCGCGCTCGGCACGTGGACGGCGAAGCGGCCGGGTGGCGAACACCGGGCCGGCGTCACGTCCCTCGGCCACCGCGATCTCCCGGTCGCGCAGGACCGTCAGGACCCGCGCGATGTCGCGCCGGACTTCGGACACGCGCGTCACGTTGTCGAGCTGTCCGGTCCCCAGCTGGAACCGGAGGTTGAGCAGCTCTCGGCGGTACTCGACGAGGCGCCCGTCGAGCTCGTTGTCGTCGAGCTCGCGCAGCTCCGAAGCGCTCGGCATCCTCAGACCTCCACCTCGGGCGCGCCGTGCGAACCCGGGCGCACCATGAAACGCGCTTTGAAGGGGAGCTTCTGGATGGCGCGGTCGATGGCGGCGTGCGCCAGCTCGTGGTCCACCCCGGCCAGCTCGAACAACACACGGCCGGGCCGGACCACCGCCACCCAGTGCTCAGGATTGCCCTTGCCCGACCCCATACGCGTCTCGGCCGGCTTCTGCGTGACGGGTTTGTCCGGGAAGACACGGATCCACACCTTCCCGCCCCGCTTGACGTGGCGGGTCATGGCGATTCGGGCAGCCTCGATCTGCCGCTGCGTGAGCCAGCCGGGCTCGAGCGCCTGGATGCCGAAGTCGCCGAAAGTGATGGTGGTGCCGCCCTTGGCGTGGCCCGACAGGCGGCCACGCTGCTGCTTGCGATGCTTCACCTTGCGGGGCATCAGCATCAGTCGGCCTCCTTGCGGAAGTGCGGCGTCTCGTGATGCTCGGTGCGGGTCCGGCGCTCGATCTCCTCCTCCTCGGCGAGCAGGCGTTCGAAGTCGTCCGCTTCACCGGGCGGCGGTGCCCCTCCGGGCAGCGGGGCGGCGGCGACTTCCTCTGCGCCCTCTGCAACCGCGCCCGCCTCGGCCGGCTCTGCTTCTGCGGCGTCCGGGGTGGGGATGACGCTGCCCGGCTCCCCCTGCTCGGCGCGCCGGCGTCCTCCCCCGGCGGTGATGAGGCGCCGTGGCACGGACTGACCTGACGTCTCGCCCGCGGCCATGGCTGCTTCGCGCGAGATCTTGTCCTCCGACGACAGGCGGTACGGGAGGATGTCCCCCTTGTAGATCCACGTCTTCACGCCGATCCGACCGAATGTGGTGCGCGCTTCACGGAAGCCGTAGTCGATGTCGGCGCGCAAGGTGTGCAACGGAACGCGGCCCTCGCGGTATCCCTCGCGTCGCGCCATCTCGGAACCTCCGAGGCGACCGGCACACTGCACGCGCACCCCGAGGGCGCCCGCCTTGGTCACCGTCTGGATGGCCCGCTTCATGGCCCGCCTGAACGCCACCCGGCGGGCCAGCTGGTCGGCGATGCTCTGGGCGATGAGCGCCGCGTCCAACTCGGGCTGCTTGATCTCCTGGATGTTCAGCTGGATGCGGTTTCGCAGGCCGGTGATGTCCTCGAGCTTCTTCTTCAGGCGGTCCGCCTCCGAGCCCCTCCTCCCGATCACGATCCCGGGTCTCGCGGTGTGGATGTCCACGCGCAGTCGGTCTCGTGTGCGCTCGATCTCGATCCGGCTGACGGCCGCGGACTCGAGTTGCGACATGAGGTAGTCGCGGATCTTCCAGTCCTCGACGACGAACTCCTGGTAGTTGCGCTCCTCGAACCACCGTGACTTCCAGTCCGTGGTCACGCCGAGGCGAAACCCGTACGGGTTGACCTTCTGGCCCATCGTTCAGCCCTCTCCGTCCTCTGCGGACTGCGCCCCGTCACCGGTGTCGTCGGCCTCGGACGGCGCCTTTTTCGTCGCCTTCTTGGTCGCCTTCGTCGCTTTCTTCGTGGTCTTGGCGGCCGGTGCCTTGCGGGCGACCGAAGCCGGTGCCGCCTCGCCTTCGGTCCCGTCCTCCCCGCGCTCTTCCTCGGGGGCCTCGACCTCCTCGACCGAGGTCGCTTCGGCGGTGACGTCCTCGCTGTCCCCGCCCTCGGCGCCGACAGGCTCGCCCGGCTCTTGCGAATCGAGCTGGTCCTCGGTCAGTACCTCCTCGGCGGACGCCTCTTCTTCGGTGGCGGCGAGCTCCTGGTCGGTCGCAGCGTCGGCGGCCGACACCGTCTCCTCCTCACTCCGGCCCCGCCGCGTCTCACGCCGCGACGCCGCCACACGGCGCGAGCGCATGGCTCCCGTGGCGGCCGCCAGCCGGGCCCGCTTGCGCTCGAGACGGTCCTCCGGCAGACGGCTCACGATCACCGTGATGTGGCACGAGCGCTTGCGGATCCGGGTGGCCCGACCCCGGGCGCGCGGCCGCCACCGCTTCAGGGTGGTCCCTTCGTCTGCGAAGCACGCCGAGACGTAGAGCTCCTCGCGTTCGAGCTGGTCGTTGTTGCGGGCGTTGGCCACCGCCGACGCCAGGACCTTCGCGACCACGCGTGCGCCGTCGCGCGGCGTCGTGTGGAGGATCTCCTCCGCCCGGTCGACGTCCTCGCCGCGCACGAGATCGAGCACCTGGCGTGCCTTGTACGCCGACATCCGGTAGTGGCGCAGAACGGCCCGCGTGCCCGGGACCTCATTGGTCTTCACGCCCGGCATCTCACCGCCTCGCCTGCCGCTCCTGGCCGGCGTGGTAGCGGAAGGTCCGCGTCATGGCGAACTCTCCCAGCTTGTGCCCGACCATCGACTCGGTGATGTACACCGGGACGTGCTTGCGCCCGTCGTGGATGGCGATCGTGTGACCGACCATGTCGGGGATGATCGTCGAGCGCCGCGACCACGTGCGGATGACCCGCTTCTCGTTGGTCGAGTTGAGAGCGTCCACCTTCTTCAAGAGGTGGTCGTCGACGAAAGGTCCCTTCTTCAGGCTGCGCGGCATCGTGCTCCTCCGCCCGTGCTCAGCGGCGGGCGCCGCGGCTGCGGCGCCGGCGAACGATCATCTGGTCCGACGGCTTGTGGCGCGCACGGGTACGGCCCTCGGGCTTGCCCCACGGCGACACCGGATGGCGTCCTCCGGACGACTTGCCCTCCCCGCCCCCGAGCGGATGGTCGACCGGGTTCATGGCCACGCCGCGCGTCTGGGGACGCACGCCCTTCCACCGGTTGCGGCCCGCCTTGCCGATCGACACCAGCTCGGCCTCGGGGTTGCCCACTTCGCCCAGGGTGCCGCGGCAGTCGATCGGGACCCGCCGCATCTCGGTGGAGGGCAGGCGCAGCGTGGCGAACAGGCCCTCCTTGGCGACGAGCTGAGCGCTCATCCCCGCACCGCGCGCCAACTTGCCCCCCTGGCCGGGGCGCAGCTCGATGTTGTGCACCGTCGACCCCACCGGGATGTAGCGCAGGGGCAAGGCGTTGCCCGGACGGATCTCCGCCCCCTGCCCGCTCGCCAAGATGTCGCCCACCCGTACCTGCGAGGGGGCGAGGATGTAGCGCTTCTCCCCGTCGCGGTAGTGGAGCAGCGCGATGCGCGCGTTGCGGTTGGGGTCGTACTCGATCGCCGCCACCTTGGCGGGGACCCCGTCCTTGTCGCGCTTGAAGTCGATGATGCGGTACCGCTGCTTGTGGCCGCCGCCACGGTGGCGCGCCGTCTTGCGCCCGTAGGCGTTGCGGCCGCCGGTGGACGGCTTGGGACCGACGAGCGATCGCTCGGGCCGGTTGCGGGTGACCTCGGTGAAGTCGGACGCGGTCTGGAACCGGCGCCCGGGGCTGGTGGGCTTGCGCTTGCGGAGTGGCACGGGCCGAGTCCTCTCAGCTCTTCTCGAAGAGGTCGATCCGGTCGCCGCCGGCCAGCGTGACCACTGCCCGCTTGGTGTCGGACCGGGTGCCGACGGTGTTGGTCCGGCGGTTGCGACGCTTCTTGCCCTTGCGGTTGAGGGTGTTCACGCTCGCGACCCGCACGCCGAATGTGGTCTCCACGGCGCGGCGGACGTCGATCTTGGTGGACTCCGGCGCCACGACGAACACGTACACGCCCGACTCCATGAGCGCGTACGACTTCTCCGACACGATGGGGCGGATGAGGATGTCGGTGGCGTCTTTCGTCACTCGTCCCCCTCGGCGTCCGAGGTCTCTGCCTCGGTTGCACCCGCGACATCGGCACCTTCGCCCGCGGGATCGGCCGCACCCACCTCGTCGGCGGCCGCGTGGGCGGAGGCGCCCCCGTCCTCGGTGCCGTCGGAGGCCTCGGTCTCGGGCGCCGTCGTGCTGCTCGAGCGGGCCGAACGCGCCCTGGTCCGCCGGGACCTGGGGGCCGGGTGGACGGCGGGCGCTTTGACGATGGGCTCGGGGAGCTCGGCGGCTTCGTCGACCTTTGCCGACGACGTCTCGCCGGGAAGGGTCGTGTCGGTGAAGACCACCCAATCGGCACGCACGACGTCGTAGGCGTTCAGCTCGGTGCGCTGCACGCGGCGCACGTCGCGCAGGTTCGCGAACGACCGGTCGGGGATCCCGTCGTCGGGGCCGAGCACGACGAGCACCTTGCCGCGCAGGCCCAAGGCGGCGAGGGCGGACACGGCGTCCTTGGTCTTCGGAGCCGGGAAGCTCCATTCGTCGACGAGCGCCACGCGTCCCGAGCCCGCCCGGTCCGACAGCGCGGAGGCGAGCGCCAGGCGGATCATCTTCTTCGGCGTGCGTTGCCGGTACGAGCGAGGCTTGGGCCCGAGGGCGATGCCGCCGCCGGTCCACTGCGGCGCCCGGATCGAGCCCTGGCGGGCCCGGCCGGTGCCCTTCTGGCGGAAGGGCTTGGTGCCGCCGCCGCGCACCTCGGACCTCGTCTTGGTCGACTGCGTGCCGGAGCGAGCCGCGGCCAGCTGGGCGGTGATCACCTGGTGGAGGACGGCCGTGTTGGGCTCGATGCCGAAGAGCTGCGGGTCGAGCGCCACGGCGTCGATCACGGTGCCGTCCACCCGCCGGCGGGCCACGACCCGCCGCGCCGGTTCCGGCCTCGTCCGGCGGCGGGTGCCGGTCCCGGGGTGCCCTTGGCGGTCGGACATCGTCTGGGTCATGACGACTTCGCCCCGTTCGAGCCCTTGACGCTGTCGCGCAGCACGACGACGGCGCCACGGGGGCCCGGCACCGCCCCCTTCACCAGGACGAGCTCCCGTTCGGCGTCCGCCTGGACTACCTCGAGGTTGAGCGTCGTGACCTGCTGGGCGCCCACCCGTCCGGCCATGCGCGTGCCCTTGAAGACCCGGGCCGGAGTGGCGCACGCCCCCACCGAGCCCGGGGACCGGTGCTTCTTGTGGTTGCCGTGCGCGGCGCCCTGGCCCTTGAAGTTGTGGCGCTTCATGGCGCCGGTGAAGCCCTTGCCCTTGGACACCGCGGTGGCGTCGACCCGCTCGCCCGGCTGGAGGACGTCGGCTGTCAGCTGCTGGCCGACCTCGAACCCGGTCGTGTCGTCGAGGCGCAGCTCGACGAGCTTCCGTCCGGGCTCCACGCCCGCGGCGTCGAAGTGCCCGCGCTCGGGCTTGGTGAGCGCGTTCGCCTTCTGGAACCCCCAGGTCACCTGGAGTGCCCCGTAGCCCTCGCGCTCGGGCGTCTTGACCTGGACGATCCGCATGGGCGCGACCTTCAGGACCGTCACCGGCACGGCGCGGTTGTTCTCGTCCCAGACCTGGGTCATGCCGACTTTCTCGCCGACGATCGCCTTGGTCGCCACGCTGGGTGGGTCCTTCCGTGTCCATGGAGGGGCACCGCCCGCGGCGGTACCCCGGTGAGCTGGTCGGTGCCTCGAGGGCCCCGCTTGCATGTCAACGCTCCGCCCGGGGGACCCGAGCGGAGCGCTCGCCATGTTCTGCCCCGAGGTCCCCGCCGGGCTCGGCGGGCGCTCGAAGACGTCGAATCGGCTTACGGGCCCGGAAGCGGGCCGGTCTGCGACGTTACACGATGGTTACGGGCCCTGCCAGCGGTTTTTCCGCCCGCGCTCAGCGTCCGAGGCAGGCCAATTGCGTGTGATCGGGCTGCCAGGCGTTCGGATCCAGGAAGCCGAACCACCGTCCGCCCTCGCAGCTCTCCCACGCGCCCTGCTTGCCGTCGAAGTTGGAGGTGGCGTTGGGATTCCACCACCCGATTTGGGTCGTCCGCGCCGGGGAGAAGGCCTGCGGGCCGCCCTGCCACGTGCCGACGTCACCGGGCGTGGATGCCGGCATCGAGAAGACCCCTTGTTGGAACGTCTGCGGGTTCAGGTTCGGCCCGGCAGCCTGCAACGCGTCGAACAGATACAGCATCGTGTAGTACGCCACCGCGTAGTACTGCTCCTGCGGCGCGCTTCCCGGCGCGGCCATTTGGAAGACCTTGGCGGCTTCGGTGCTCGCGGCGGGCGGGTACAGCCCTTCCTGCGACAGGGTGTGTGCCATCTGGTCCTGGGCGGGAAGCCTCCCCTGGGGGTCGTACCACCCGATGCCGAGCCACTCGGGACGGTACTGCTGTTGGTCGGCGGCTTGGGTGAGCAGGATCGGGAAGAGGGGGTCGCACCCGCAGATGACCGTCGTCACGCCCGCTTGTTTCATCTGGGCGACCACGCTCACCGCCTGCTGCTCGAAGGACGTCACGTTGATCGAGTAGGTCACGCGCTTGGCCAGAGGCACGCCACACGTCTGTTGCAGGCCGTTCTGCACGAGGTCGCCCACGGCCACGTACTCCGGGTTGTCGGGCCCGATGAACCCGAACCTCCGCACCTGGCTCTGGTACAAGCTGTCGCCGGCGAAGATCGCCGGAAGGCCGGCCATGCGGTTGCACGCGATGTTGACGAATCCGTCCGCGCCGGCGGTGCCGGTCGGAGTGACGGAGTACTCGTACGGCGAGTACTGCTGGTACCACTGCGTCGGAAACCCGAGCCCCCCGACGGCGACCACCCCCGCCTCGGCCAGGTCCTGCTCATAGAACTGCGATCCGAACAGCGGCATGGTCACGTCTGCGAAGGCACCCTCGTCGGACGCACTCTGGGCATCCGCCTGGGTCGCCGCGAGACCCTGTCCCTGGTCCTCCTGCAAGAAGTCGCCCTGGCCCTGGTAGGGAAGGAGCTGAACCTTGCGCCCGTAGAGCTCGAACTGCGCGTTGAAGAAGCGAAGGTAGGTCTGCATGTCCGCGATCAGCGCGTCGTCGTTGGGATAGGCGTCACCGGCGAGGGACTGCGCCGCGGATTGCTGGACCGAGTTCGGCTTGCGGTAGCTGATGGTGATGGTCGTGCCGGTGACCCCATGGGAAGTGGCTCCGCCGTTCGAACCGTGAAATGCCGGCGCGCACACCGGGGCGTACGCGGACCACGCGAACTGCCTGGCGCTCGGGCCGCAATTGACCCCGGTCCGCGTCGTGCCCGGTGACCCCACCCCCGCCCCGGCCGTCACTGCCCCCGACGTGCCACCGGTCCCATTGCCCCCGGTCGAGGTCGCCGGGCCACCGCTCTGAGTGGAACCGGCCGCGCCCCCGATCAGCGAAGGGCCGGCCTGGTGCTGCGCTCGTGAGGAACCGGCCCGCAGCGGCGGGGACGTCAGGGCGACCACGAGGGCGAGGGTCACGGTCGCGGCGACCAGCGGCGACCAGCGCGTGAGCGTCTTGACGATGTACCGCTTCGTCGCCGCGTCGAACACCCGGGCGGGTGCAGACGGCACGGGGTCCACGACGAGTTCCCTCCCCGGACGCGGACGGACGTCGGCCCGCCTTCTCCGGGGAGGGGAACGCCCGTCGCCTGCCGATCTTCTGCTCCCCGGGCGTGGTCGCAGCGCGCTGCGGGGCGCGTCCGCGACACACAAGGAAGCTGCACAAGGGGCGTTTCCCCGAGGATGGCCGGGGGAGGAGCTGGTGGGGAGCCCCCCACGGGGCTGGTGCTCCTCGCCCCGATGAGCCGTCTCGGCGACCTGGCCCGCCGCTATTACCCGATTGCGATCGCGGGCGGATTCCTGGCGACGATGGCGACGTTCTTCCCCTCCACCCTGCCGTTGGGAGTGGGCGGGTCCATCGCCTTCGGCACCGGGGGCGAGACCGGCCCGGTTGGCTCCGCAGGCGCCGGTCCACGCGTCGTCTCGCAAGCTCCCGCTTCACCGGCCCTCGAGGCATCGACGCTGGAGGCATCGACGTCGTCGACACCCGGGTCCCCGGGTCCACCGGGGGCACAACCCGCTCCCGCGTTCCCGCCGACTCCGACGCCGTCGTCTCCCGCCCCGTCGTCACCGGCATCGCCGTGCCCGATCCCGATCCCCCAGACCGGTACCCCGCTCGACACGGTCCTCACGGAGGTGACCTCGATCTGTGAGGACCTCGTCGGTGTGCCGGGATCCGGTGCCCAGGGGCTCGACGCGCCGCGTCAGCTGTTGATTCCCGGGACAGACGAGGTGACGCCGGGGCCCGGTTGGGTGACGGTCGGACTCGACCAGCATCGGCCGACGGTCGTCGTCGGACTGGCGCAGGGGGCGGTTGTCCAGAGCCCGCTCGCCGCCTCGTTGGAACGCATTCGGAGAACCGGCGCCAACGTCTGGCTCGTCCTCGTACCCGGGAGCGCCGTGTCAGGCTCGGCATCTGGAGGCCCCCCGGGTTCGTTCAGCGCCTGGGCCAGTGGTGTGGTCGCGCAGCTCACCGCGTTCGACGCGGTCGCCGTCGCCATTGGCCCCTCACCAGGCGCCGGCGCGTCGGCGTCGACGCAGGACGCCATCGCCGCGGTCGCATCGCTTCGCCAACTCGTTCGGCCCGGTTCCGAGGCCGGGCTGTGGTGGGCGGACAGCGGGATCCTCCCGGCCGACGTACCCCTGTGGAGCGCGCTCGCAACCGCGTCGGGGCTGGTGCCGGGTGGGCTCCAAGCTGTGTCGTTCGTCGGCACGACACTCGATGGTTGCAGCGCCGTGGCGTCGTTCGAGGCGACGGAGCACCGCTACCTCGGAGTGCTCGCTCCGAGGGTCGTCGGCGAGGTCGCCGGCGTCGTCGGTTTCGCGCCATCGGCGCCGGCGGCGGGGTGCGACGGCGGCACCGTCTCGACCGGAACCGAGACCGTCGTCCGCCAAGGTGCGGGGCCTGTCGCCCGGGCACCGCGGGCAGGCGGCTGACGTGAACGGGCGACCGGGCGCCAGCGCGGCGCGCGCCGCGTGGACCACGGTCGCTGTCGTGGCGGCTTGGTTCGTCGCCACCCGGACATTGCCGTCGGGGCTCCCTTTCGGCGTCGTGCTCTACGGCGTGGTCCTCGGCGTCTTGAGTTCCCTGGTCGCGATCGGGCTCGTCCTCGTCTACCGCTCGGCCCGCATCATCAACTTCGCGCAGGCCGACATCGGTGGCCTGGCCGCGGCGATCGCCGTGATGATGGTCATCGGCTGGCACCTCCCGTACTTCCTCGCCCTCGTGGTGGGGCTCGCCGCGGCCGTGGGGACGGGTGCCGTCGTGGACGCGGTCGTCGTCCGACGCTTCTTCCGTGCGCCCCGGTTGATCCTCACGGTGGCCACCCTGGGGGTGGCGCAGATCATCGGGGCCGCCGAAATCGGGCTTCCGTCAGCGTTCACCCATACGGCCCCGCTCAAGACGTTCACCACCCCATTCACGTTCGCGTTCCACGTCGGTCCCATCGTCTTCAACGGCAACCACGTCGTCGCCATGGTGGTCGTGCCGGTGGTGCTCGCCGGTCTGTGGTGGTTCCTCGGGCGGACCGACACCGGCATCGCGATCCGAGCAGCTGCGGACTCGGACGAGCGGGCCCTGCTCCTGGGCATCCCCGTGCGCCGGCTCTCGCGCGTCACCTGGATGGTGGCTGCCGGGCTCTCCGGTGTCGGCGCGATGCTCACCGCCCCCATCCTCGGACCGCAGGTCGGCGTCAATGCCGGTCCGGAGTTCTTGCTCGCCCCCCTGACCGCGGCGGTCGTCGCCCGGATGGAGAGCCTCACCGTCGCATTCTTCGTGTCTCTTCTGATCGGGGTGTTCCAACAAGCGGTGTTCTGGTCGTATCCCCAGTCGCACACGGTCGACGTGGCCATGTTCGCCGTCGTCTGGGTCGCGCTGTTGCTCCAGCGCCGCCGCTCGGCACGAGGCGACGACTCGGGACTCGGCGGCTACGTCGCCGTGCGCCAGGTGCGGGCGATCCCCTCGGTGCTCGCCCGCTTGCCTGAGGTGCGCCTCGGACGTGCGCTCGCTGTGCTCGTCGTGCTCGGCTTCGCCGCGGGGATCCCGTTTGGGCTTTCGACGTCGGACGTGACGCTGTTGTCGTACACGGCGATCTACGGGTTGATCGCGGTGTCGTTGGTGGTGCTCACCGGTTGGGCCGGACAGGTGAGCCTCGGGCAGTTCGCCTTCGTGGGCGCGGGCTCGGCGACCACCGGCGCCCTGCTGGTGCACGCCCATGCCGACCTGCTCCTCGCACTCGTGGCGTCCGCCGCGGTCGGAGGGGTGACCGCGGTGATCGTGGGGATCCCGGCATTGCGCATGCCCGGCCTCATGCTCGCCGTCGCCACGATGGCCTTCGCGGTTCCCGTGTCCACGTACGTGCTCGACCCGACGTACTTCCCGCTGATCAACCCGTCGAATGTGCCAGCGCCCGTCCTCTTCGGACGGATCTCCCTTGGGAACTGGACCGCGTTCTACGAGCTCTGTCTCGTGCTGCTCGTGGCCGGATACCTCGTCGCCCGGAACTTCCGTAGGTTGCGCGCCGGCCGGGTCTCGGTCGCCGTGCGGGACAACGAACGCGGCGCCGCCGCCTTCGGTGTTCGCCCCTACGCCGCCAAGCTGACCGCCTTCTGTCTGTCGGGAGCCCTGGCGGGCGTGGCCGGAGGCCTCTACGTGGTGGGACAGCGGGGCATCGGGTTCAGCGGGTACAACCCCGGGCTCAGCATCGTCGTCTTCACCATGGTCGTGGTCGGTGGGCTGGGGTCGCTCCCCGGGGCCCTGCTCGGAGCCCTGTACGTGGAGTGTGCCCAGTACTTCCTGAAGAACGGGGCCGCCCAGCTCCTCGCCACCGGGGCCGGCCTGCTCCTGCTGTTGATGATCGTCCCCGGAGGCCTCGGCGAGGTCGTGTTCCGCTTGCGCGACCGATTGCTGGTCGCGCTGGCACGGGTGAGGCGCATCTCGGTGCCGTCGTTCACGGTGCGCGCGTCCGCGTCGGGCGAATCCGTCCACGTGCCGGCAACAGATCCCGTCGAGCGTGTCCCGGTGCACACGTCGGGGAGGCACCCTCTGGTCACCTGCGACCATCTCGACGCCTCCTACGGCAGCCTCCAGGTGCTGTTCGGTGTCGACCTCTCGGTCGACCAAGGGGAGATCCTCGCTCTTCTCGGCACGAACGGTGCCGGCAAGTCGACGGTGCTGCGGGTCATGGCCGGGCTGATGCCGCCGGTGGCGGGCCAGCTGCTCTACGACGGCCGGGACATCAGCCGCGAGGACACCGTCTCCCGGGTGCGGGCCGGGCTGGTTATGGTCCCCGGGGGCCGGGGCGTCTTCCCTTCGCTCACGGTCATGGAGAACCTTCGGCTCGGCGGCTGGCTGCAACGGCACGATCCCGAGTCGCTCCGCCGCCAGACCTCGGAAGTTCTGGAGCTCTTCGCGCCCTTGAGCCGGCGTCTGCACACGCGCGCCGCCGAGCTGTCCGGAGGCGAACAGCAGATGCTCACGCTGGCGCAGGCGCTTTTGTGCCGGCCCAAGGTTCTGCTGATCGACGAGCTCTCCTTGGGGCTCGCTCCGAGCGTGGTGGCGGAACTGCTCGAGGTCGTGCGGCAGCTCGCCCGGTCCGGCACGACCGTGGTCCTGGTCGAACAGTCGTTGAACGTCGCCGCCGCGCTCGCGGCGCGCGCCGTGTTCCTCGAACGCGGCCAGGTCCGCTTCTGCGGGTCGACAGCCGACCTCGCCGACCGGCCGGGGCTCGCTCGATCGGTGTTCCTGCCCGAGGTTTCGAAGTTCCGGCGTGGTCCGGCGACCGATGGCTCGGCTCCCGAGACGAACGGCTCGCGGCGAGCTCTGGAGGTCCGGGGCGTCAGCCGACACTTCGGCGGCGTGGCGGCCTTGAACGACGTCAATCTGAGTGGACGGGCCGGCGAGATCCTCGGGATCATCGGCGCCAACGGGGCCGGCAAGACCACGTTGTTCGACATCTGCTCGGGATACCTGAGCCCCGACACGGGCAGCATCCTCCTCGACGGCGTCGACGTGACGGCCCTGTCGGCGGCCGTGCGGGCCCGAAGAGGAATGGGGCGCCTGTTCCAGGACGCGCGCCTGTTCCCGTCGATGACCGTCGCAGAGACGCTGGCCGTCGCCGTCGATCGTCACGTCGGCGTGCGCGACCCGCTCGCGAACACGTTGGGCCTGGGCGCGGCGTTCGACGCCCAGGAGGAGGCGGCCGGGCGCGTCGAGGAGTTGCTGTCGATGGTCGGGCTCGACGCTTATCGCGACTCGTTCGTGTCCGAGCTGTCGACCGGGACGAGAAGGATCGTCGAATTGGCCGCGGCCTTGGCGCACGGCCCGAGTGTCCTGCTGCTCGACGAGCCGTCGTCGGGCATCGCCCAGCGCGAGTCCGAGGCACTCAGGCACCTCCTCTTCGACCTGAGAGACCGGACAGGAGCCACCCTGGTCGTGATCGAACACGACATGCCGCTGTTGTCCTCGTTGGCCGAGCGCCTGATCTGCATGCACCTCGGCGAAGTGATCGCCGAAGGGACACCGGGCGAGGTGTTCGACGACGAAGGCGTCGTCGCCGCCTACCTCGGCACGGAGCAGGCGGCCATCGCCCGATCAGGATGATGAACGGCGCTCAGGCGGCCTGGCCCACTCCGAGGGTCCGGGCGGTCGGGGAGACCTCGACGTCGGCCCGATTGGGAAAGGTCCCGAGCAGGTGGTCCGCCAGGTGGACGGTGACACCGAACCAGTAGCGCTCGTTGCGGTAGTGGTGATTGCGGTGGGCGCGCCACACGTAGCGATACAGCGCGTGGCGCGGCCGGTAGGTGGAGTGGATGAGGAAGTGCGTCCATTCGTAGACCAGCAGGATCAGGTAGATCGCCGTCATGGCAGAGAGCGCGATCGGTGCCGACGAGGTCACCAGCCAGATGAGCGCCGACCCGAGGATCAGGCCGGCCAGCGCGGGCAGCGGGATGAACACGAGGAGCTGGTCCTTCGGATCGAGGTGGTGGGCGCGATGCTTGCGCGCCACGAGCGGGTCGACCTTCATCCCCGCGACCCTCCTCGGCTTGAAGTGCAGCAAGAAGACGTGGATGAGCCATTCCGTGAACGGCTGCGCCGCGAGGATCGCTCCGGGGGCGAGGAGGTCCCACCAGCTCCAGCGGGCCACGACCAACCGGGCGACCGCGGTTGCCCCCAGCGCCACGACGATCACTCGGGGCGAGGCGTGGCCGAGGAACACCCCTGCCGCGCGGCGCAAGTCCCATGCCTCGTTCCTGACGGTGGTCTCGTTGCCTTCGGTGTCGCCCACGGATCAATCCCTTCCTGCGGTCTGGGTGCGGTGGAGCAGCCGCCCCATGGCGGCACCGGTTTCGGACAGGTAGCGGTCGGATGCCGCGGCCGCGGCGTCCGGGTCGCGGCCGCGCACCGCATCGACCACTCGTGCGAGCAGGCCCGTCACCGGCCCGATGTCGGTGAATGCGGGCTCGAGCAGGGGCGCCAGCGCCAGGTAGCTGTCGATCAACGTGTTGGTCAAGAGGACGAACACGCGGTTCCCGGTGGCGCGGGCCAGGAGCCGGTGCACGTCCGCCTCCGCGAGTTGAACCTCGGCCGCGGTCGTGGCCGCCGACAACGCCGCCGCCGAGGTGGCGAGCATCGTCTCGGTCGCCTCGTCCATCGATGTCGCCGCCTCCCGCGCGATCAACGCACCCACCAGGCGCCTGGCCTCGAAGACGTCGTCGAGCCAACCCTCGGAGCCTGCTTCGAGCAACATCGGCAACAGGCCCGCGCCACCGGTCGCTTGAAAGTCGCGCACGGTGGAGCCGACGCCGTGGCGCGTCGAGATCAGCCCCGCCTGTTCGAGCCGAACGAGCGTGTGTTTGAGCGAGGTCCGGGTGACTCCGTATTCCGCCGCCAGGTCGCGTTCGGGAGGAAGGAGCGATCCGGGCGGGTAACGGCCGGTGAGGATGTCCTCGGTGACGCGTCGGGCGATCTGGTCGACGAGGGATTCGCGTGTCAGCGGGACGGACATCGGAGTATCGACAGCCTCGGGCCAAGGTGGTACGGTGGCTCAGCCACTGTACCACTACGGGAGGTGCCCATGACCGTGGTCGCTCGTGCCCCGATGTTCCAGGTCCTGGGAGCCGTGGCCTACGGCGAGAAGAAGGCGTACGAAGAAGCCTCGGCCAAAGCGACGCTGGCGGGGACCGACCAAGAGCGGCGGGTGTGGCGCAAGACGGCGGCCGAGGAGCTTCGCCACCACAAGGGGTTCGTCCGCCGGCTGGAGGCGCTCGGCGCCGATCCGGAGAGAGCGATGCGCCCGTACCGAAGGGCTCTGGACCGCTATCACGCCGCCACACCGAGGAACGACCTCGAGGAGGCGGTGTGGTCGTATCTCGGTGAGGGAGTGGCCGACGACCTGTTGCGTTGGCTGAAGCGGGTCGCCGATCCCGAGACCTCGGCGTTCGTCGACACCGTCTTGGCCGACGAAGTCGGGCACGAGGAGCGAGCGACCGCCGACCTCAAGCGTCTGTTGTCGGAGGACCCCGCTCGCCGCGCGCAGGTCGCCGGTGCTGCATGGCGGATGCTCGCCCACATGGGCCTCAGTGGACTGGCCGGAGGGCCGTCGCTGGTCCGCTTCGGGGCGTTCCTGCGCGTCGGGAGCACGCGGGCATTGCTCGATCAACTCGTTCGGGGATTCAGCACGCGGCTTCGGGCCCTGGGGCTCGGACCACGCGACCTCTTGTCGTCGGCGCTGCCGATAACCCTCTAGGGACGATGCCAGGGACGGCAGTGCCGTCGAATCTCGCGTGGCAGTGGGCGCCTCGAATGCTTGTGCGGCGCCGCGCTCCTGAGTGTCGTTGCGGCCGGGCGCCCTTCGAAGCCGGCCACACCCCGAGCGCCGAGCACATCCCCGTCGTCGCCGCGACCGCACTTCTGGCCCGGACAAACATCTGATCGACCCGGTATCGGCTGATACCGGGTTGACAGGTCAGGTCATGCGAGACGTTCCAAGACGAGGCGGGTGTCCTTTTCGACGTATCCGTATCCGCCGGAGACGGCGGCGTCGAGCGCGGCTTGGGCCATCGTGCGGGCGCGCGAATGGTCGTCCCCTCGATCGCGGTCGGCGAGCATCGCCGCCCATGCAGCTTGGGTCTGGGCGACGAGGATCGGCGAGCGCACGCGCTGGTGGATCTCCAGAGCTTCGATGAACCACCGTTCGGCGTCGTCATACCGGCGCTCGAGATGGTCGAGTAGTCCAAGGCAGTGACACAGGGCCGTATGGAAACCGGCCTCGAAGCAGGTGACCTGGTCGTGATAGGGGTGGATCTGGGCTCGCAGATGCGGGGCCGCGTCAACGGAGCCGACGATCGAAGCCGCCTCGACCCAGGACACCATGGCGGCACTCCACGCATAGTCCTTCGCTACCTGAAAGCCGTCGGCTCGGTCCTCGTCGAGCATCTGCCTCGCCTCCTCCACCATTCCAGCGCGCGCCTTGGCGTTTGCGAGGACGGCGCGATAAACGCCGAGTGTCGGAGTTTCGGCGAGGGACTGCTCGATGAGAGGAACCAATTCGTGCAGTCGGCCCTGATGCGTGCGCACGTTGGCGAGCTGCGCCGCGTAGATCGAGAAGGCGTCGGGTTCACCCTTCTCCGTCGCAAACGACAAGGCCGCTTCGGCCAAGCGCTCGAACTCGGCGAGGTCACCGCGCAGTCCCGTGACCCACGCCTGATTGAATGTCAGGGTCCATCGGAGAGTGGAGTGGGGGACCCGTGCCGCGATCTCAGCGCCGCGACCCAGGTGGGCGTCGAGGGCGGCGCCGTCGCCCCGTTCCAGAGCTGTGATCCATGCGTAATTGTGCCGGTAATACAGCACCGACAGTTCCAGGACCTCGTGGGCGATGGCGAGCATCTCGTCGATCCATGCAACCCGCAGTGCGAGGGTGGACGGATGGTGGATCGAAAGGAGCGTCCGCTGCACGGTGAAGGCGAACGTCGCCGGATCACCGACGTCGCGGGCGACGGCCACGGCCTTTTCGGCCAGCGCCACTCGCTCGGCGAGATCGTCCAGGACCAGACGCTCCGCGGTGGCGAGGGCCAGCAGACGCGCCCGCTCTGCGGTGGGAGCTTCGCCAACCCGTGCAAGCGCTCGCTCGATGGCGGCGATCCGCTCGTGATCGACGCCCCCGATGAGGCTGGAAAAGCCCCGGTTGTTGTTGAGCACTGCCCGCACCAACAGGTCGACGTCGTCGACGCTGTCAGCCAGGCGAGCCGCCTCGAGGAGGGTCTCGCGGTGTTCAGAGATGCCGCACTGGCGCTGCGCCTCGCCCAGGCCGACGAGGAGTTCGGCCCGTTGCCGGTCGCCGGCTGGCGAGGCACCGTCGAGAAGGTCGAGTGCTTGGGCATACCAGCGGACGGCTTCGTCGGGGGCGAGTTGGTCCAGGGCCCGGCCGCCAGCCAGCTGGGCGTAGCGGACGGCCTTGGTCGAGTTGGCGGGTTGGACCGCTGCTGCCCAGTGGTAGGCGAGTTCGCCCGTGCGGTCGGCGGAATCGGCGCCGATCTGGTTCTCGAGGGCCTCGCCGACTGCGCTGTGGGCGCGGGCGCGGCGCGCCGGGGAGAGACCGTCGTAGAGGGTGTGCTCGATCAGCGCGTGGGCGAACGTGTAGTGATCGGTGCGGTCGGTGGTCTGGAGCACCCGGTTGGCGACGGCTGCGTCGCAGAGGTCGATGAGTGAGTCCTCGTCTGCGTGGGCCACGGTGGCGAGGAGGGCAAGGTCGAAGTCGCGGCCGATCACAGAGGCCAGGGCGAGGACGCGTTCGGTGTCGGCGCCGAGGCGTGCCAGGCGCCTCCCGACCACCTCGCGCACGCTCACCGGCAGACCCACGGCCCGAAGATCCGAACCGGCCACCCACCGGCCGTCGTCGCGCTGGTGGATGACCCCGGTTTCGACCAGGTGCCGCACCATCTCGCCGACGAAGAACGGGTTTCCGGCCGTCTCGCCCAACAATGCGTCGCGGAGGGCGATGCCCTCCTCGTCCATGTCATGGCCCGCCACGCTCTCCAGGAGGGCGAGCAGATCGAGGTCGGACAACCCGCTCAAGGCGATGCGCTCGGCACCCCCGTCGCGGTGCAACGCCGCCAGTAGGTCCGACAGCGGGTCCCCCGCCGCCACATCCGAGTCGCGAAACGTCCCGAGGACGCCGACGCGCATGGGCGTCTCGGTCGTGTGCAGGTGGCGCAGGAGCTGGAGGCTCGGCCGGTCGGCCCAGTGCAGGTCGTCGAGCACCACGAGCACCGGATGCTCGACCGAGGCGCGCGCGAGGAGGTCGGCGATGCAGCCGAAGAGCACGAAGCGCTCGCTGTCGGGATCTTGCGGGGCGGGAAGGTCCACCGGAACGCGCTTGGCGAGCTGGGGCACGAGCCGGGCCAGATGTGGGCCGCGCTCGGCGACGTGGGAGGCGACCACCGTCTCGGAGACGCCCTCCACCAGCTGGCCGAGGGCTTCGATCCAGGGCTGATAGGGGATGCCGAGATCCTCGTCGCACCGGCCGTAGAGAACGACGGCGCCCTGCTCGTAGGCGTCGGAGGCGAAGCGAGCCGCCAGGGTGGTCTTGCCGATCCCCGGCTCACCGGCCAGGAGCGTCGCGCGGAGCCGACCGTCACCCACGACCCCTTTCCATGTGTCCGCCAACCGCTCGGACTCGGCGCTTCGACCGACGAAGGTCTCTGACCGCGCCGCCTCCAGGCGGGCCGGGAACGGGGGCCGCTCCTCCATGGGGTCGACGGGCACCCACGCCACTCGGCTCGTCTCCAGGGGCTGGTCGAGGCCCTTCAGCTCGAGCGGACCGACCGGCTCGAAGACGAGACCACTCCGTGATCCCAACAGCTGCCGCACCACGTCGGCGACGAGGACCTCGCCACCCACGGCCCGGGCGCACAAACGGGCCGCCTCCACCACCGGGACGCCGAAGTAGTCGCCCTCGTCCACGTCGACATCGCCGAGCGAAACACCGACCCGCACCAGGAGTGGTTCGTCCGCTCGTCGGTTGCGGGTGTCGAAGGCTTGTTGGATCTTGACCGCGCAGGCGGCTCCCCGGGCGGCGCTGTCGGCCACGATCATGAGCCCGTCGCCGAGGTTCTTGACCTCGCGGCAGCCGGTCCGGTCGATGGCGTCCCGAAGCACCCCGAAGTGCTCGCGACGAAGCTCCGCGGCCCGCTCTTCGCCCTGGCGCGACAGCAGTGCAGTCGAACCGACCAAGTCGGTGAAGACGATCGTGACCGTCTGGGTGTTTGCCACGTCCAGCCCCCCGCCGAATCCGGCGCCGAAATGGTACTTGCAGCCTGACAGCGGCGTCAGAGGCGGGCTCGGTCGCAGAGCACCTCCACGAGCGCCGGCTCGGCCAGGCCGTCGGACGCACCACCGGATGAAGACGTCGCACGAGACAAGCGGTTGCGGATGGCGTTGTTGGCGATGCGCTTCCCAGCGCCGGGCACACCAGACGGAGAGGTCACCTTCGGAGAGCTCGGCCGGATCGCGGCCGGTTCAGGCGATGAGGTCGGTCAGCTCGTCGACGTACTGGCGACGGGTCTGCGGGCTCGCGTGCCGCCGGGGAACTTCGAGACCGGTTCGTCGACGCAAGGCGGTGGTTCTGGAGCAGGACCACCGCTCGCGCGTCAGACGTTCTGCATCTTGATACTGCGTACCATCAGCTACTAGCTCCGGCTAATAGCTGGGGACGGACCGCAAACGGAGTGTGATCCCGATTGGCCGGTGAACGACCCGGTATGGCTCCGTGGCTAGGCCGACGCACCGAATGGTGCTCGTGAGGTCACCGGGCGGCGTGAAGGCCGCACGACGGCGGGAGCGCGAGCTGGCGCCATTGTCGGTCAGTCCCGGGTGCGTGGGGTAGCGAGGACCGTAACGATCGGTCCGATCGGTAGCGGCACTTGTGGCTCGGCCCGGATGGATACACGCAGCGGGGAATATCG
>DATGKD010000258.1:0-25989 GCA_035294855.1 Acidimicrobiales bacterium | reverse complement strand
ACGGCGGGGCGCGTGGCGTGGCTGGCCGTCGTGCTGCTCGTCGCCGACGCCATCGTGCAAGTCGTACGAGACCCGGCCCCGTGGCGCGGCGCGGGCTCGGAGGCGACCGCGGGCGACCCCGACGAGGCGGCGGCGTCACCGCCGGTGCGGCGCGGTCGCCACACCCGCCGGCGCTGACGAGGAATGTCGACCATGGAGGCGACGAGGCCGCGCGGCACCACGAGACGATGGTTCGCTCGGCCGGCGCGCGGGGGCGACCACGAAGTGGCGCGTCCCCGCCGCTTTCCCTGCTTCGACGGCCTCCGAGCGATTGCCGCCGTGCTCGTCGTGCTCGTGCACACGTCGTTCGCTTCGGGCTTCACGACGCGGTCGCCGGAAGGGATCTACACGGCGCGCCTCGAGATCGGCGTGTCGGTCTTCTTCCTCATCTCGGGATTCCTCCTCTACCGTCCCTTCGCGGCGTCTCACCTGGGTGGCGGCCTGTCCCCGGACGTCGGCCGCTTCTGGGTCCGGCGGCTGTTGCGCATCGTGCCGGCCTACTGGCTCGCCTTCGGCATCACGAGCTACGTCATGCACGCCAACACGCTCCGACCCGGATGGCGGTCGGTGCTCATCTACCTCGGTTTCGCGCAGATCTACTTCCCGTCGCACGCGCTCACCGGTATCACCCAGGCCTGGTCGCTGTGCACGGAGGTGACCTTCTATCTGTTCCTGCCCCTGTTCGCCGCGGCGGTGGTGGCCCGTCGGCGCTCCGAGCACAACCAGCTCGCCCGTGAGCTCGGTGCCGTCGCCGGGCTGTTCGTCACCGGCCTGGGGTTTCGCTTCTGGCTGCTCCACGTCCACCGGCCCCTCGCCTACGTCATGCTGGACTGGCTCCCCTCGTGCCTCGACCTGTTCGCGCTCGGCATGTTGCTGGCCGTCCTGAGCAGTTGGCTCACCCACCACCGGCGCCAGCCCCGGGCGCTCTGGCATCCCGTCATGCCCTGGGTCAGCTGGGCGGCCGCCGCCGCCACCTTGTGGGGCGTGGCGCACATCGGCTCGCCGCGCCTTCCGCTCGAGCACAACCCGCCCGGGCGCGGCATCGCCCAGGAGCTGCTGTACGGGCTGTTCGCGCTGTTCCTGCTCCTGCCGGCGGTCTTCGGCCCGCAGCCGCGCGGCCTCATCCGACGAGCGCTCGCGTCGCGTCCCGTGGTGGCGCTGGGGGTGGTCTCCTACGGCGTGTACCTCTGGCACCAGGCTTGGGTGGACATGTACCTGCGTTGGTACCACGACCTTTTCCGGGCGCGGCCGCTCGAGATGTTCGCCGTGGTGGCCGGCCTCGCCGTGGCGTGCGCCACCGCGAGCTACGTGGTGGTGGAGCGTCCGGTGCTCGCGCTGAAGGACCGCCTCGGCTGGTGGGCGACGCCGGGCGCGACCCCCGCCCGAGCCGGGCTCACCCGCTCGACGCGGCCGCAAGCCGTGCTCGACGCGGCCGAAGCCGACCCAGGGCTCGGGCCAGGCGGGCCCCCAGCCACTCCAGCTGTACCGACGCCAGCAGGACGAGGCACACCTCGAAGGTCGTCCGGTACCGGGTCTGCCCGAAGGTGACGAGCACCGAGGCCACGACGTCGAGCCCCACCGCCCAGAGCGGGAACACGAGGGTCCGTCGCCGGCGCAGGACGACGGTGCCCCCCACGGCGAGGGCGGCCAGGGCGTAGTACATGACGAGGCCGGTGACCGCCCAGTGATACGGGCGCGTCTCGATGTAGGCGTCGAGTCGGATCTGCCACATGGGGTGGAATGCCCCGAACGCGCGGCCCATCCGGGCGAGCTCGACGGGGAGCAAGCGACCTTCGTGGGTGCGGATGTAATGGAGCGCGTGCGCTCGTTGCCGCGCATCGCGGACCGACTCGTCCGCGTTGGGGTCGACATGTGCGGCCAGCGCGCACTTGAGCGACCAGTAGCCCTCGAAGCTCCCCGAATAGGTGGTATCGCAGTTGGCGGAGGCGAGCGTGATGCCGAAGCCGTTGCTGATGAAGACGGGCTTCTGGAAGCGGCTCATGTTGAAGCCGACCCACGGCGCCACGACGACGAGCGCCACCAGGGTGCCCGTGCCGGCAAGGGCCAGCCGCCGGCGCCACGACAGCTTGGCGAGGAGCGCCAGGGGAACGAGGATGAACGGGACGAGCAAGGCGAGCTCGTCGCGCGCCAAGGTGGCCAACCCCATGGCGACGCCCAGCGTCACGGCACTCGACCATCGGGGGCGCGCCCAGAACCGGTACGCGGCCAGGAGGATGAGCGCCACCAGCAGCGGTGACAGGCATTCGGAGAGACCGAGCTCGTCGCTCATCCAGATGTTGGGGTAGACGGCCACGAGGAATGCGGCGATGAGCCCGACCTTGGGCCCCGCGATCCGGCGGCCCGCGGCGCCGGCCGCGACGACCGCCGCGGCCCCGATCACACAGCACCAGATGCGATGGGCGAAGAAGCTCTTGAAGCCGACGAGCGATACGGCGGCGAGGATGACCACGAACAGCGGGGGCCAGTACGCGGTCTGGACATGATGATGCGCGTTGTGGCCGAAGTATCGCCACGGGTCGATGAACCCCTGCCCGGCGACCAGCAGGTTGGCCGCGTTGTGGTAGTAGTACGCGTCCCCGCCGGGAACGCGATGCGGCCGGCCGAGGACGGTCCCGATCCGGATCCCCAAGCCGGCGAGCCCGACGGCGACGAGCCCCAGCCACCATGCGCGTGTCCTCGCGTCGGCGCGGCTGCTCTCACCGGGCGCGCTCCGCCCGGGCGCCGTGCGGGTGGACCGGTCGTCGGTCCCGGGGCGGACGAGGACGCTCACGCCGGCGTCCCCCGCCGGCGCAGCACGAGGAGGAGGTTCCATGTGGCGATCTCCCGGACGCCGGGAACCTCGACGAGGAACCGCATCCAGTCGGGGTAGTAACGGGGCCGCGCGTCCACCACCTCGACGTCCGGATGGGCGCGGGCGAGGCGGAGCGTGGGTCCGACGTGGCATGCGAACAACGAGCTGCCGAAGCGGTTTTTGGGCGGCCGACCATGACGGCGCTCGTACCGGCGTGCGGCGCGCTCGCCGCCGACGTAGTGCCACGGCGCGGTCTCGTGGCCGCCCCACGGTGACAGCCACGCAGTGAACGACAGGTAGAGCGCACCGCCGGGTCTGGTCACGCGGACCATCTCGTCGAGGAAGCGGCCCGCGGCCGGCACGTGCTCCAAGACGTTCGAGGAGAACGCGACATCCGCGACGGCGTCGGGCAGCGGCAGTTGGTTGCCGTCTCCAGCGACGGTGCGGCCGACGGCCAGGCGGCCGGCGCGCACCGCCTCGCGGTGACGCGAACGCCGGACGGCGTCGGCATCGGCGTCGGGTCCCGCGGCGTCGCCAGGACCGTCGTCGTCGAGGTCGGCGGCCTCCGGCTCGACGAGGAGACACCGCGCACCGGACTTGGTGAGCGCCTCGGTGAAGTAGCCCGCGCCGCCCCCGATGTCCACGACCACCTTGCCCGCCACCGTTTCGTACCGCTCGAGCTGCGCGACCGAGTCGGCGGCTTGGAGACGGTAGAAGTGGTCAGGATCGGTCTGCTCGAGGCGGAACGCACGGACCAACGCGATCGAGCGCCGCAGCCCCCATTGTGTCGGCGCGCCGCACGAAGCGGTGTCCGGCGTCGACGTGGGCATTGTGGGCATGGTACCTGGGAGGTCCTGCCGGCCCGGGAAACGTCCCGCGCCACGGCGATGGTGCGAACCGGCGCGAAGCGACTACGAAACGCGCGCCTGGTCGGTCGGCGATCCGAGACGTGCGAGTTGGGGGAGCACCGCAGGCCGCAGGAGCAAGCCCCCGTACACCGAAGGGTGTTCGTCGTCGGTGTCACGGACACGCACGCCGTCGATGTACGAGGTGTAGCGACCCTGGGGGTCGAGCAACCGGTTCACGTCGACGACCGCGACGGTGTCGGGATGCGCCGCGGCCACCTTCCGCAACACGGCGTTGAACTCGTCGGTGCGGGCAGGCTGGTTGATATCCCAGGGTTGGCCGTCAGGCTGCTCCGTCGTTTGCTGGACGTACGGCAACGTGAAGAGGGCGACCTTCGCCCCGCCCGCGTTGGCGATGGTGATCGCCCGGTCGAGGAGTCCGGCCAGGCGGTCGTCCCACAGCGGCTGGCCGATGCGTGTCCAGTGGCCGTCCACGAGCCGGTCCGACACTTCCCAGCGGCCCACGGCGATGGCGAGGACGTTGGGGTGCAGGCGGTCGATCTGCGTGGCCCACAGCGCGGGCCAGTCGAGACAGCCGTGCGCGGCACTCGTGACCTCGCCTTGCAACTTGACGCTCGACGCGGGATCGAGGTCGCAGCCGAGGACCGCCTCGTCGGTGAGGTTGACGCCCCACGCGGCCGAGTCGGCGGCGAGGCCCTCGCCGAGGGTCAAGCCCATGGAGTCGCCCACCAGAAGCACCTTCACCGGGCGAGAAGGATCCCCCGCGGTTCCGCTGCTCGCCGCGGTGGCGGGGGCCGCGGCGATGACGCCGGCGGGCGGAGCCGCCGCGGCGGGGATGGACGTCGCCACGACGAGGGCGGCGGTCGCCGCCGCGCCGGCCGGTAACCCCAAGCCCACCTGGAGGCGGATGGGGAAACGACCGGTACGGATGGGCTGCTCGAGGAAGTGGAACGAAACGGCGGCGAGGGCGAACGTCGCCCCCAGGCGCGCCGCCAGCAGCGTCGAGCCCGACAGACCGCTTCGCTGGCTGTCGAGCGCCAGGAAGATCGGCCAGTGATACAGGTACAGCCCGTACGAGATGCGGCCCACGTACGTGAGCGGGGCCCACGACAGCGCCCGCGCCACGAGCGCGCCGGGGTGGAACACATTGACGGCCACGAGAACCGAGGTGGCCGTCGCCACCAGGAAGAACCCGCCCCGATACAGGAGCGCGCTGTCGTTGGTCAGGTTGTGAACGGCCCAGACGACGAACCCGAGGGCGCCGACGCCGGCGGTACTCAGCGCCAGCCGGACGCGCCGCGTCGGGCGCCACCCGTCACCGAGCCGCTCTGCCACGACCGGCTGCAGCGCCCCCAGACAGGCGCCGACGAGGATCGCCTGGGCGCGCGTGTCCGTGGCGTAGTAGAGGCGCGCCGAGCTCGCTCCCAGTTCGAACAGCACCGTCGACGTGAGGAGCGATGCGATGGCTCCCCCACCGGCAACAGCCGCAAGCCGCCACGGCGAGCCGCGGCGCATCACGAAGAGGGCCACGACCGGCCACACGAGGTAGAACTGCTCCTCCACCGCCAATGACCATGTGTGGAGCAACGGCGACGGCGGACCGAAGTGCACGAAGTATCCCTGGTCCGAGAAGATGAAGCGCCAGTTCGACACGTACCCGAGGGTCGAAAGAGCGTCGCCCCGGATGCTGGAGAGCACTTCTGCTCCGGCGAGCCAGTTCGCGTAGGCGGCCACCCCGATCACGAGCACGAGGAGCGCGGGCAACAACCGCCGGGCGCGACGGGCATAGAACCTGCCGAGGTGCACCGACCCCGACCGCCGACGGTCGTCCAGCAGCATGCCGGTGATCAGGTAGCCGGAGAGGGCGAAGAAGACGTCGACGCCGAGCATCCCGCCGCCGAAGAAGCCGGCGCCCGCGTGGAAGAGAAGCACGGCGGTGACAGCGACGGCCCGCAAGCCGTCGAACCCCCGGACGCGCCCCTCGTCCCCCGTCGTCTTTCGTCGTGCCGCCTCGGGGGCGATCAGCCAGAGGTCGTCACCGCGCGGACCGGGGTCGCGCGACCGGATGAAAAGGTCAGCTCCGCCCCCCCTTGACTGCCGCACCCTCGTCCCCCGGCGATCCGAGTCCCTGTCCCATGGTGGCACAGAGCACCCGTTTATCAGCCCCCGGGGGACGGTCCCTCGGCGCCATCGGTTCCCAGGTCAAAGCGGAATCCCACTCCCCGGACGGTGGCAAGGTGGCGTGGACTGGCCGGGTCGTCCTCGAGTTTCATGCGAAGCCTCCGGACATGGGTGTCCAAGGTCCGGCTCCCGGGGATGCACCGTCCGCCCCACAAGCGCTGCACCAATTCCGCGCGGGTACGCAGCTGACCGGGGGGTGACAGGAGCAGGGCGAGCAGGTCGAACTCCCGTCGGGGAAGGTGCACCGAGCGACCTCCGCGGGTCACCTCCCGGGCCGCGAAGTCGACGCGCAGCGCGCCGACGGTCATGCCGTCGCGCTGCACAGCCACGGCGGCCCAAGGACCGTCCATGCTCGGTGCGGGTGGCCCCGGCAGGCGCAAGACGCCTTCGATCCGGGCGACGAGGTCGGGCAGCCGGTAAGGCTTGCTCACGCGCTCGGCGGCGCCGAGCTCGAGCGTCCGCACCCGGTCGAGCTCGCGACCGGTCGTCGTCGCCAGAATGACGGGCACGGGCGCAACGGCCCGCATCCGGCGTGAAACCTCGGCCCCGGCCACGCCGGGAGGTTCCACGTCCATGATCACCACGTCGTGGGGCTTGGCGGTGAACCGCCGCAACCCGTCCAAGAGATCGATGGCGATCTCGACCAGATAGCCCTCGCTCACGAGGCCGTCGACGATCGCCCGCCCGGCGGCACCCTCCTGGTCGACCAAGAGCACGCGGGGAGCGCTGCGGCGATGGGGCTCGACTTCGCCGACGGTTCCCCCCCGTACCTCGGGCAGGCGTTCGAGGCCGAGCGGAACTGCCGCGACGGCGACGAGCTCAGTCACAAGCGACTGCTCGCTCGCCAGGCTCGTCATGCGGCTGCTCCGTGCGCGCGCCGGCGGCGCGTCAACCAGACGATGGCGCCGGCGGACGCGCCGGCGACGGGCAGTCCGATCGGATACGCGACGTCCGGCGTCTGTATCGGGGGGCTCTCGTTCGGTCCCCAGTTCGGATCGGAGTCGCTGCCTGGTCCGTGCGTCAGCGTTTGCACCCGACCGTCGGCCGTGCCGTGAGCGTCGATCTCCACCGTGGCGAGGTGTCGGTCCCCCGGACGCTCGTCGGTAGCGAGCGCCAGGCGTCCGTGGGGGCCGTCACCCCATCCGCCGTTCGCGACCGGTGCGGAGGTGTCGAAGACGACAGCGTCTCCGCCGGGGGCGGCCGAGGGGTCGCGCGCGTCCGCCGTGCACCGCTGTTGGGCGGCGTGTCCGTGTTCGTTCCTCTGGCGGAACACGGGCTCCTGATCGGTGCCCTCCTCGGTCATCGAATACAGCTGTGTCGTCCCGCAGGACCGGTCGGACTGGAAGATGATCCGTTCGACGCCCCGCACCAGCGCGAACGCGGGCTTGGCGTCGTTGGTCGGTTCGCCACCCCGGCCCGCAGCGGACATATCGGTCAGCACGTGGGTCGACCGGTTGTAGCTGAAGATCTGCGTGTGCATCCCGACAACTCGGACGAAGACGATGTGGTCGGGGTTCGTCGGGTCGAACACCGGCTCCGAGTCGATGAACCCGGTTGGTGACGAGAACACCGGCGTCGCCCCGGAAGGGTCCGAGACCTCTTCGGTGAAGAGCTGCGACGGCTGGGCGGAGGAGTCACGGGCGAAGACGATCGTGCCGTCGCCGCGCGACGACCACGACGGATCGGTATCGGTGGCGTCGCCATCGGACGAAACGAGCTTCGGGGCGACGGGCGAAAGTTGCTGGGCCGAGCTGATCGGGACCGTGAACAGCTGGAAGTTCGGCCCGTTCCGGGTACTCGCGAAGACGACCTCGGTGCCGTCAGGCGACACAGACGGGTTCTCGTCGCGCCGGGCCGTGCACGTCAACTGGCTCGGGTCTTCATGACCGGGCAAGAGGACGAACAGCTCGTCGCTCTGATAGCGGGCCGAACAGTACGAGATGTCCGCAGGGCGGTTGCTCTCGAACACCACTGGCCCCTCGGTCGGACGCGGTGAGG
This sequence comes from Acidimicrobiales bacterium, assembly GCA_035294855.1. GTDB lineage: Bacteria > Actinomycetota > Acidimicrobiia > Acidimicrobiales > UBA8190 > DATGKD01. Next base: position 18,093 of record DATGKD010000258.1, on the reverse strand, counting down.
CGAGCGCCGCCACGGGCGTGAGTACCACGACTGCCAACGCTCCGAGCGCGATGAGACCTGCGCCGGCGCGTGCGCGCCGGCAGCGCCAGGTGTCCTTCGCGCCACCCGTCGTCATCGACGGTCAGTGTTGTCGGGTGTTTGTCGAACAGGCCAGACCGGGACGCGACAGAGAGATGAACTGTTCGCGACGGGTTCGACAACTCGAGGTGACATCTCACGCGTCATGGTCGCCAGCGCGCAGCGCGCGACGTCGCACGCCGTTCTTCACCATGTCACCGCGTGTTCGCGAGCCGTTCACCTGCCAATCGTATGGTTCGGCTCCGTGGTGTCCGGGGGTGTCGAGCACGCCGTGCGCGCACTCCTCGCCATGCGGGCGGCGACAACTCGTCGGCGTCGCCGGATCCTCCTCGCCAGCATCCTCGCCGTGGGCGTACTCGCCATCGTCGCGACGCTCACCCAACAATCGCTGCAGTCCACGGGCGGCAACTCGAGCGGGTCGCCGGTGCTGCTCGGCGACTACGCGGGCGCAGACAACGCGGGCGGCATCGCGCAGTTTGCCAACGCCACCGGCACCAAGATCTCGCTCGCCACGGACTACCTCGACGGGACCTCCGGGTGGAGTGCCATGACGAACACCGGCAACCTCCACGCCTGGGCCAACTCGCCCTACCGTCTCGTGCTGGGCGTACCGATCATCCCGCACGGCACCGGCGGCTCACTCGCTTCGGGCGCGTCGGGAGCGTACGACTCCAACTTCGTCACGCTGGGTCGGAACCTGGTGGGCGCCGGACTGTCGAATGCCATCTTGCGACTCGGTTGGGAATTCAACGGCAACTGGTATCCGTGGAGCGTCGCCAACGCCACCGACGCACAGAACTTCGCCGGCTACTTCCGCCACATCGTCGATGCCATGCGATCCGTGCCCGGCCAGGCCTTCCAGTTCTCGTGGAACCCGAACGGCAGCGGTCCGACCTCCTACACGCCCGACCAGGCGTACCCCGGTGACACGTACGTGGACTACATCGGGACCGACGTCTACGACAACTGCTGGTGCAGCCCGTTCACGTCGCAGAACGCCTGGAATGCCCAGCTCGCGCAGGCCTGGGGGCTGAACTGGCTGGCCGGCTTCTCGACGGCGCACGGCAAGCCCATCGGCTTCCCGGAGTGGAGCGTGGACTATCGCTCCGACGGGCACGGTCTCCAGGACGACCCGTCCTTCATCCGCAACTTCGCATCATGGATCGCTTCGAACAACGTCGCCTTCGCCGACATCTTCTCGTTCGACGCGCCAGATCAGCGCAACGACATCACCGATGGTGGATTTCCGAAGTCGTTGCTGGAGTTCAAGACGGACTTCGGCGGCGCGGGCATCGTCTCGGGAGGAGGTCCGGTGCCGTCCGTACCAGTTCCTTCCGTACCAGTTCCATCGGTGCCGGTTCCATCGGTGCCGGTTCCATCGGTGCCAAACCCGGCTCCCGGGCCACTGCTCGTTTCCGACTCCTTCGCTCGCACGGTCACCGGAGGGTGGGGCAACGCGGACGTGGGCGGGCCGTGGACGATCCAGAAGGGCGACCCCGCAGACATCTCGACCGACGGCACATCCGGCAAGTTCGTGATCCCGTCGACCACATACACCTCCGCCGAGCACATCGTGACGGTGCCCGCGTCTGCGCTCGACTCGACGGGCACCTTCGACGTGGCGTGGACGACGAACGTCAAATCGCTCAACGTTCGCTATGGCGGCCTCCTGGCCGGGGTCGTCCTGCGCTTCCAGAATGCGCAGGACACCGACAAGTCGTTCTACCGGGCGCTCGTGTCCTGGGACGCCAACAACGGCGCACCGCAGCTCGAGTTGAGAGCCCAGACTGCGGGCACCACGCCGAGCGGCGGGGCGTGGCGTGTGAACGTCAACACTGGTATCGACCCCACCGCCGATTACCCAAGCGGCGGGCCCTACCTGTACAGGGTTCGCTACGGCATCTCCGGAACGAACCCAACGACGATCCGCCTGAAGGTCTGGAAGGCGACCGACCCGGAGCCCGCCGCTTGGATGCTCACGGGGACCGATACGTCCAACGCCGGCCCGCAGGTGGCAGGGCTCTTGGGCGTGCGGGCCTCCGACGACCTCGGCCAGAACGGCCCGGACCCGGGCATCACGGGCGAGATCCACATGGCGCACCTGCAGATCGACGGCGCCCCGACGGCTCCGCCGCCGACCACAACCCCGCCGACGACTCCGCCGCCGACGACCCCGCCGACGACCCCGCCGACCACACCTTCTCCCGGTCCCCCTCCGGTGACCCCTCCGACGTTGCCACCGGGAGGAACGTCATCGCTCACCACGTCGGTGTCGATCACCCCGGACCCGACAACGACTGCTCAGCTGGTGACCGCGACAGTGACGCCTCCCCCGGCGGGCGGGACGATCGAATTCGTCATCGACGGATGGAACGCCGGCCGCCCCTTCGAGCTCAGCCCGGGTGGAACGGCATCGGTGTACCTCAATCTGAGTGACGGGCCGCACCAAGTCGAGGCGGACTATTCCGCACCAAGCGATCCCAGCATGGTGACGAGCTCCTTCCAAGGGACGGTCTTCGTCGGACAAGCTCCGACTCAGCTGACGGTGACGCCTCCCCAGAAGGCTCCGGGCAGCGCGGGCAGCTCCTCCACTCTGTTCGATCTGGCCGCCACCCTCACCAGTTCGGGCAAGCCGATCGTGGGCGCGCCAGTGTGGTTCTCCGCCCAGCTGACGGAGCTGTGCAACGCCACGACCGACGCCTCTGGGACTGCCTCGTGCGAGTACGACGCGGGCGCAACGGATCAGTTCGGCGTGGTAGGCAACGGAGTGGACGCGACGTTCGGTGGCGATCCCGCATTCCAGCCGGTCACGGCCCACTCCTCTGACGCGCAGACCGGCGGCGACGGCCATGGTGGGGACGACGATCACGGCGCAACGGCGACTGCTGGCTCCGATGGGAGTGGTCCAGTGACGTCTCCGTCGGATGACTCTTCGAGCACGACCACGCCGGGCGACGGCCTCTCCGCCGATGGAGGCGGCGCGACGTCAACGACGCAGGCGCCTTCGCTCGGAGACGCCGTGGACGCCGGGCGTACGAGCCCGGCGAGCAGTGGCAACTGGCTGGTCGCGCTCGTCTCCTTGGGCGTGCTCCTCGTCGCGGGGGCGACATTCGTGCGACGGCGGGCACGCGCCCGCGCCCTGTTCCGCGCCGGCGGAAGCGGACCCCTGAACGTTGCTCAGCGGCCGGGGCCCACGTAACGCGCGGTCGACGCCTTGCCTTTCTGGAAGCTCAGCACCCAGAGCGATCCCTTCAGACCTGGCGGTCGCCGTTCGAGCCGCAGGCCGTCCTCCGAGACCAACGTGGACAGCACGTCGCCCATGGCCTCCCCGTGGGTGCACAGCGTGACGACGTCGGCGGAGTGGCCGGAACTCAAGGCTCGGACGAGCTCGACAGCTGCCTGACCGGCACTGGGCGTCAGCGCCTCGTCGGTGTCGATCTCGAGGCCCATCTTCTCGGCCAAGGGCTCCATGGTCTGCAGACACCGCACGAAGGGGCTCGAGACGATGCGATCGGGCCGCAGGGGCACGATGACTTCGACCAGGTGCTTGGCTTGTCGGAGACCGCGTGTCGACAGGGGCCGCAAGTGGTCGTCCCCCTCCCACCGGTCCTTCGTGCCGGCGTGGCCGTGGCGCACGAGGAGCATCCGCACGACGCCATGATGCCTCGACTGCACGAATCCCTGCGTCTGAAGACGGGTAGGTTGCCGCGCCGGTGACGTCGCTCCCCCCGGAGAGCCCGAATTCCGAGCCGTCCGGCCTGCCCGGTCGTGGTGAGCCCGGATCCGGGGCGCCCGGGTGGCGGCGGCGGCCGACGTCGGCGGTCCTCGTTGCGGTCGCGGTCGTGGCCGTCGTGGCCGTCGTCGTCGGGATCGTGGTGGGTGGGGGTTCGCCTCCTGCCCCCCATCGCTCGTCGGCAGCCACGACCGCCCCCGTCGGCACGTCGGGCTCGACGACTGCGGCGAGCGGGAGCACCCTCGTGCAGGACGACTTCACTCGGGTGGTCGCGAGTGGCTGGGGAACGGCCCCGACGGGCGGCCCGTGGTCGATCGTGAAGGGGTCGTCGTCGAACCTCTCTGTCGACGGGAGTGGTGGGATCGTCGCCGTCCGGGCCGGGTCCTACCTCGTGGGTGATCAGGTGTTGACGCTTCCCACCACCTCGGCGCAATCGGTCGTGGCCTCCTTCGACATCACGTTCACGGACAACATCAACAAGGTCGACCCCCAAAACGGCGGTGTCGTCGCGTACCTGATCGTCCGTTTCCACGACACGGGTGCCACCGGCTACTACCGGACGGGCCTGGTGTGGGAGGCATCCACGCGCCGGCTGTGGCTCCGCACGCAGACCCCCGCGGGCAAGGGACGGCCGGGCGATTTCACCATCGAGCACAACACCGGCATCGACCCCACGGTCGACTTCCCGAGCGGTCCGCCCTACGGGCCGTACCACGTCATGGTCGAGGTCTCAGGGTCCAACCCGACCAGGTTCGCCTCGAAGGTGTGGAAGGCGGGCTCTGCCGAGCCCGCTGCCTGGATGCTCACCGGTGCCGACAGCGCAAACCTGGGCCCCCAGGGCCCCGGCCCGGTCGGGATCCGGGCGAGCAACGACCTCCAGGGCAACCCGGGCGCCTTCGTGGACCTGACGGCCCACGTCGTCTTCGGCCATCTCGTCGTCAGCCAGGCCCAGCGCTAGGCAAGGCGACAGCATCCTCCCTGGTCAAGGGAGCACATTCGGGCCGGGGCCGCTGTCTCGTGGGGTGGGAGCGGGGACGCGCCCGGTCGGGACAACGGCCTGGCCGCAAGGGTGGTGCCCTGCGCCCGTAGTAATCGGCGGCAATCGGCAGAGGTGCGCGGGCCGGGAGGAACCGGCTGCGCCCGTCGGGGGCGGATCATGAACAAGCTCGACCCAGCGTCGTCGTCAATGTCGTCAACACCGTCGCCAACGTCGCCACGGCGGGGACGGGTCCGGGAGCGCCGCGCCGGCGCGGTGTCCACGCTGCGGCTGTATGTCGGCATGTTCGTCGGCGGGTTCATCGCCATGGCGGCCGTCCTCCCATTCACCCTGTCGTCCTCCTCTGTTCCGGGGGCTGCATCGGTGCCGTTGGGCGACTACGCGGGAGCCGACAATCCCGGCGGTGTGGCCCACTTCGGTGCCGTCACCGGCACGCACCCCACCCTCGCCACCGACTACCTCGACGGCTCGGGCAGCTGGGGGACGATGACGAGCGCAGGTGGACTCCACGCCTGGCACGGGTCGGGCTACCGCGTCGTGCTCGGCGTCCCGATGATCCCCAAGGGCGCGGGCGGCTCGCTGGCAGCCGGCGCGTCCGGCGCATACAACTCGAACTTCGTCACGTTGGCCCAGAACCTCGTCGCTGCCGGTGTCCCGAACGCCATCTTGCGCGTCGGGTGGGAGTTCAACGGGACCTGGTACCCGTGGAGCGTCGCGAACGCCACGGACGCGCAGAATTTCGCGGCGTACTTCCGCAACATCGTCAACGCCATGCGGTCGGTGCCGGGCCAACAGTTCGCGTTCATGTGGAACCCGAACGGCAGTGGCCCCACCAGCTACTCGCCCGACCAGGCGTATCCCGGTGACGCCTACGTCGACTACGTGGGCACCGACGTGTACGACAACTGCTGGTGCTCCCCGCAGACCCCGCAAAACGCGTGGAACAGCCAGCTGTCCCAGCCATGGGGGCTCAACTGGCTGGCCGGCTTCGCGGGGGCGCACGGCAAGCCCATCGGCTTTCCCGAATGGAGCGTGGACTTCCGCCACGACGGGCACGGCATGGGTGACGACCCGTCCTTCATCAACCAGTTCGGCGGATGGATCGCCGCGCACGGCGTGGCGTTCACCGACATCTTCTCCTTCGACGCGCCCGACCAGCAGAACAACATCACCGACGGCAGCTTCCCCAACGCGCTGGCGGCGTTCCGCAGCGACTTCGGCGGCGCGTCCGCGGTCCTCGGGGCCCCGCCGGTCCCGGCTCCGGCGCCCGCACCGGCTCCTGTGCCCGTGGCACCGCGGCCCCAGCCCCAGCCCCAGCCTCGGCCGGCTCCTGTGCCCGCACCAGCACTCCCCCGCCCGGCGCGGGCGCCGGCTCCGGGTTTCGTTCCCGCACCCGCCGTGAGCCACGCGGGCTCGACTGCTCCACTGTCATCGGTCTTGCGGGCCCTCGCCGGCGCGGCAGCGGGGGCGAGGCCGTCCTCGTCGCACACCCACCCGCCGCACACCGGCGCCACGCCCGCCGTCTCGCATGCCTTTGCGGTGCGCAGCGCAGGATCGCACTTGCCGCTGTCGGTCAACACGCTCGGCATCGCGGGGATGTTCCTCTTCGGCGGGTTGTTCGGCATGGCAATCGCCTACCGCACGGGGCGCAGCCAACCGAAGCACGCCATCCGGGGAGCACCGATCCTCGCCCGTTACAGCTTCGCTCGCTGACGGCCCTCCCCACGGGCGGCGACGGCCCCGGCTTCGATAGCCGGGTGCACCTCATGTCAGACTCTGCGGTCACCACCGCCCCGGTTCTTCTGTCATGAGCCTGCTCGAGAAACCGACCCGCCTGCGTCGTCCGGCTCCCGCAGAGCCGCCGGAGGCCCCGCACACCGCCGGCGACGCTCTCCAGGACGCGTCGTTCGAGCGAGGTGCGTGGAGCCTCGTCTGGCTCGGCGTGCTCACCGGTGGCATCGACCTGTGGGGATTCTGGTGGTCGTCCCCGGTCATCGTCGCCCTGGCCGCGCTGACCGTCGTGGCCGGACTCGTCGGCATCGCGGTGTCATGGGTGGTCGCCAGGCCGGGCGCGGGGTGGCTCGGGCGCACGGCCTTCGGAGCTGTGCTCGTGGCGGTGACCGCGCCCGAGGCGGTCATCATCCATACGCGGCACTTCTACACCACCGACTCGGCGGCATTCGACGACGTTGCGGTGCGCGCGCTCGCGCACGGCCACAATCCGTACACGACGTCGATGGCGTCGGCGGCGCGACTGCTGGACGTGCCCGACCGTTTCTGGACCTACACGGTGTCGGGCTCGCACGTCGCCCACACGTCCTACCCGGCGGGGTCGTTCCTCTTCGACATGCCCGCATGGTTCCTCGGCATGCACCACCAGATTGTCGACTGGATCGATCTGGGGGCGTGGCTCGTCACGGGGATCTTGCTCTTCGTGCTCCTGCCGCGGTCGCTCACATGGCTGGCCGCGCTCGTCACGCTCACCCCGATGTTCGTCGGCATGTTCAGCACGGGCGGCACCGACGCGCTGTTCCTGCCGTTCCTCGTGCTCGCGCTGTGGCGATGGGACCAGTTCGGCCGGGGTGCCGGGGCGGGCGTGGCCAGCTGGATCGGGCCGGTGGGGCTCGGTCTCGCCTGCTCCATCAAGCAACTCCCCTGGTTCTGCGTGCCGTTCCTGGCGGTCGGGGTGTTCCTGGAGGGCCGCCGGCGTGGCGCGGGCCGCGGCCTTCCGCTCGCGACTCGCTACCTGGCGGTGACCGCCGTCACGTTCACCGTCGTGAACCTGCCGTTCATCGCGTGGTCGCCGGGCCCCTGGCTCCACGGCACGCTGACGCCCCTCGTCGATCCGCTGGTGGCCGACGGCCAGGGGCTCGTGACCATGGCCACCCACGGGCTGACGGGCGGTGTCGACCTGACGATGCTCACGGCGGCAGGCGCACTGGCGGCGCTCGGCCTGCTCGTGGCGTTCGCCGGTTGGTACGAGGTGCTCAAGCGGGTCTGGCCGTTCCTGTTGCCCGTGGTGTTCTTCTTTTCGTCCCGCAGCCTGGCGAGCTATCTGGTCGATCTCTTCCCGGCCGCCATGGTCGCCGCGGCGACTGTCCACCAGCCGGCCGTCGCGACGGCGTCACGGCGCGTCGGTGCGGGTCGGCGGCCCTTGGCGGCGCTGCGGAGCCCCGGCCCCGGTCCCGAAGCGGTTCCCGGTGTCCGGTCGGCGCGGCGACTCGCGGGGGTCGTGGTCGCGGTCGTGGCGAGCGCGGTCGTGGTCACGAGCGTGGTGGCGTTCACGCGACATCCCCTGCAGATCGGCGTCCGCGCCGTGCACACGAGCCACCGGGGCAGGGCGGTCGAGTCGCTCACCTTGATGGTCCGCAACGACACCGACCAGAAGATCACGTCACACTTCCTCGTGAACATGGGGGCCAACCCCAACGGCTTCTGGGTCGCGCCCGACGGACGAGCGGTCGTGCTGTCGCCGCACACGACGCGCATCGTGACGCTCGTCGCTCCGCCCCAGACGGTTGCGCCGCAGTCCGGGGCCCGGTGGCTGGTGGAGGCGTACACGGCGAGCCCCCGGATGTTGAGCACCTCGCCGCTCGAGCTCTGGCACGGCCGTAACGGTTGAGACCCGGGGGCGAGTAGCCCGCGGGCCTCGGTTATCGTCGGTGCCGCCTGAGCACAGGAGGTCGGACGACGTGTCCTCGTGGGAGCCGATCGGGATCACGAGCAAGGACGCCGTCGACGTCGAGGGCGACCAGGTCCGCGTGGTGTGGTCGCTCACCCGGCGCCCGGACATCGATTGGGCGCGGGAGTTCCGGGGCGCACGTGCCGAGCGTCACGGATCCCCCGAGTTCGTCGAGCTCCCCGAGCCCGACGTGCGGTTGGCCGGCACGATCTTCTGGACCGTGCCGGCAGCGGACCTGCGCGGCGCCGTGGAGTACGTGCGGAACTGCGTCGAGATGGCCAACCGCTCATACCTCGACGTCCTCGCCCACCGCGAGGAAGAACGACGGCGGCGCGAGGAGGAGGAACGGGCCAAGGCGGCGCGTCTCGAAGCCGCCCAGCGGGCACTCAACGAGCTCGACTGAACGTGCCCGCGGTCGCCGGGGAAGAAGGTCAGGCCCCCCCGAGGAGGGCGCGCGCGTCGCGCGCCACCGCCTCGACCAGGGCTGTCAGTTCGACGATGCGCTCGTCGGGCCCCGGCGCGGCGAGCAGGCGCTGGCGGTCGAGGGCCCCGAGGGGGGCGGTGGCGCAGAGGCGCCAGACCCCCGCCTCGGACGGAGCAGCCGACGGATCGTCCGTTCCGTTCGATCGGTCGGAGGGTCTGGCGCCCATCGTTCTCGCGATGGTGGGGGTATCGCCGAGCTCGGAGAGCAGCGCCCATGCCCGGCGGACCGCGGCGGTGGCCTCCGCGAGCATCTCCGGCCGCGTCGGCAGGGCCGGAGCGGGCCACTCCTCCACCGTGGCCGCCGGATACGGCCGGTCGTCGTGCCACGCCCCCACGCGGATCCGCTCCACGCCGGAGACCTCGACGTACCAGCGGCCACCCGGAAGCGGGCGCGCCGTCTCGAGCCGCGCGAGGGTGCCCACGTCGAAGCGCTCGTCCCCGCCGCCGACCTCCGACCCCCGGGCGATCAGCACGATCCCGAGCCTCGGGTCACCGGCGAGGCACTCCTCCACGAGCGCCCGGTAGCGAGGCTCGAACACGTGGAGGGGAATGCGGGTGTGGGGGAAGAGCACCGACGAGAGCGGGAACATCGGCAGGCGCTCGGGCAGGCTCACCGATTCGACTCTTCCACGGCGGTCCCGCCCCAGGAAGTTGGACGAGCGTTGACTCCCGGTTGGGAACGGGGTGACCCGTCGGCCTCACGATCAGTGACGTGAGTCGTACGGCGGGTGGCTACAGCGCGGCCTCCGAACGGACCTGAGTGGCGACGGACGAAGAGCGGCGGCGCGAGGAGGAGCGGATCGGCCTCCGGCAGGAGGTGTCGGACCTGCGCGCCCGCTTGGCCGCCGCCGAGAGCCACTTCCACGGGGTGGTCGAGGCCAGCACCGACGGCATCGTGGTCGTCAACCGCGAAGGTGTGGTGGTCTTCGCCAACGCCGCGGCGGCAGCCATGCTCGGCGACACGCCGACCCAGCTCATCGGGAAGCAGGCCAGCTTCCCGATGGCGTCGACGGCGACCCGGCGTGCCGACCACGAAGTGTTCCGCGCCGAGCTGCGCGTGCTGTCGACGGACTGGGAGGGGCAGCCGGCGGTGCTCGCGTTGCTTCGTGATGTGACCGAGCAGAACCTCGCCGACGCCGAGATGGCCTACCGGGCGACCCACGACCCCGTGACGGGCCTCCCCAACCGCTACCTCTTCGACGACCGCCTACGGCAGGCGCTGGCCAGGGACCGGCGCGAGCCCAAACGGACCCTCGCCATCCTGTTCTGCGACATCGACGGCCTGAAGTCGATCAACGACCGCCACGGGCACGCCGTGGGCGACGCCGTGCTCGTCGAAGCAGCCCGGCGCATCGCGAGCGTCATCCGCCCGTCGGACACCGCCGCGCACCTCGGCGGCGACGAGTTCGTGCTGCTGTGCGAAGACGTGGACGACGCGGGCGCCGCGGCCGTGGCCGCCCGTGTCACCGACGCGTTCGACGATCCCATGGAGGTCGAAGGCGTCGAGCTCGTGGTGGGCATCAGCGTCGGCGCCGCGGTCACGACCGATCCCGACGCGGCGCCCGCGGATCTCTTGACCGAGGCCGACCACGCCATGTACCGCATCAAGCAGCGTCGGCGCCGCGAGACCTTTCGTTGACGAGGGCCCGGCGCCGGCCGCGCCGCCACCGTGGACCGACAGGGCCCCGGAGGCCGATGGGCCACCAGGCAACCGCCGCCGACACGCACAGCGCCACGACCCCGACGGCCCCCAGCCCGGGGTACAGCCCGAACCCCCCGTAGCTGAAAACGATGCGATGCGTCCCGGGCGCGACCGGTACCGCGACGAGCGCCGGTGCCACCATCTGCGTCCCGACAGGGCGCCCGTCGACGCGCGCCTGCCAGCCTGGATCGAATGACGCACTCAGCACGACGACGGACCGACGGCGGGCCGCGACCGTGGCGTGCACGGTGCCGGCGGGCAGGTCGTCGAACTCGGCGCGCACCACTCCTGCGGGGCCCTGCGCCGGGTCGGGGGCGCGGGAGGTGGGCTCGGGGGCCGCGGCTCCGGCGAACGCCACGCTCAGATACCAGCCGCGACCGGGAAGGTCGGAGCGGAGGTACGGGATGCTGCGGATCCCGACGTCCGTCCGGTCTGCTGCCAGCGAGCCCACCGTGTCGACGACGCGGACGTACCCCGTGCCCGGGAGCGCGAACAGTCGGTATCCGCCGGCGGTGAGCACCGGGCGCGCCGGCACCGACGGGCGGCGCCACGGCGGCAACAGGAGGTAGCGGACCCCGAAGAGCGGATAGTCACCTGGGTTGCCCTCGTCGAAGTAGTACTCGGGATCCGTCATGAGCGACGCCGTGCGCAGCGTGTACCCGACCACGTCCACGTCCCGGCTCTCGAGGTACTTGAAGACCGGGACCTCGCCGACGGTGAAGTCCACGCCCCAGTTGGACGGCATGCCGGCGTAGACCCGGCCTCCTCCGTGCGCCCGAACGAAGGCGATCAGGCGTCCCAGCGGCGCGCCTTGGGCCCGCTCGCCGCGCTGCTGGGCGTCGACGGTCTTGGCGTTGGCGTTGGCGTACGACGTCATCTCCGACCAAGCAGGTGCCAGGACGGCACCCAGGGCGACCACACCGACGGCCGCCACGACGGCGGGCGAGCGCATCTGGTTCACCCGGGCTTGCAGGAGCGCGCCCACGCGCGTGGGAACGACAACGTGGAAGCGCCCGGCCGGTGGCGCGCTCGGCCGCCACGACAGCGCACCGGCCGCGCTGCGCACCAGCGCCAATGCGCCGATGCCCGCCATGTACAGCCCGGCCAACTGCACGCCCATCATGAACCGGCGCATGAAGACGTCGGTGCTCCCGGGCAGCAGCACCGTGAGCGACCCGAACGTCGTCCTCCCGAAGGACAGCAAGAGGCTGACCACCCACATGACGACGATCGGGCGGACGCGCTCGTCGACGCGCCAGTGGGCCACGCATGCCACGAGCCCGGCGCCGACCAAGATCGTGACGACGGGGAACCGTCCCGCGTCGTAGAGACGGCCCGTCAGCAACCACGCCATCACCTGGCGGGCGCCGTACCCGTTCACCAGGCCCGTATGGGCCAGGATCTCGTTGGTGGCGGCCCACCGCGACTGGGCCACGAGCGGCACCGTGACCCAGGCGGATAGCCCGGCGGCCCCGGCCGCGACGGCGACCCCGTGCAGCACCCGGGTGCGCAGGGACTTCCATCGCAGGAACGGAAAGACCACCACGGCGACGAACGCCAGGTACCCGGTTTCGAAGTGCAGCGCGGCGGTGAGCGCGACCAGCAGCGCCGCGACGAGGACGTCCCGGCGGCGGCTCATGGCGCGCCACGTGAACGCCCACGCGAGCGGCAGGGTCCACGAGGCCCACAGCTGGGTCCATACGCCGTAGCCGATCCACACGTACGCCTTGGGCTCGTATCCCACGCCGACCGCGCTCATGAGGAACGGGGCGGCGGCGGCCACGACCGCCGACGGCCAACGCTCCAAGCCGAACAGGCGGGCCGACCAGTACACGGGCACCGGCCAGAGCGCGAGCAAGAGGTACAGCGACCATCGGAAGGCGGTGTCGCCGCCCACCGCCAACCCGAACAGGCCCGTCAGGAGGCTCGGCAGGCTCTGGTAGTGCAGCAGGTGCGGCGAGCCCAGTCCGAGGTACGGGAACCAGCTCGTCTGGGGAAGGTGCCCTTGCCGCAGGCGCGCCGTGGTGAAGCGCACCATCTGCTGGTGCATCGAGCTGTCGTCGAGGTACGAGACCGCGCGCAGCTCGGGACGCCACTCCCACAAGCCCCATATCGCCGCGGCCAGGACAGCGACGAGCGGGGCCGCACGCGCCCCACGGCTCTCCATTCGGTGGCGCGCGTCGGGCACGATCGTGGAGCGTTCGCTAACGGGTGCTCTTCTTCGGTCGTCTGACGGGACGGTGAACAGGACGCCGCGGGCGGTGCGGGTGCTTGCGGGGCGGCTTGGCGCCACTTCCGGTATTCCCGGTATTGCCGGTGTTCCCCGTGTTCCCCGTATTGCCACTGTTGCCCGTATTGCCGGTGTTCCCGGTGTTCCCCGTATTGCCACTGTTGCCCGTATTGCCGGTGTTCCCCGTGTTCCCGCTGTTCCCGGTGTTGCCCGTATTGCCGGTGTTCCCGGTATTGCCCGTATTGCCGGTGTTCCCGGTGTTGCCGGCCAAGCCGGCGGAATGCCGGATGGCGCCCCGGGAGATGACCCAATGGACCGGCGGCGTCCCGAACATGTCGAGCTTGACCGGAACCGCCCTGGAGGGCACCGAGAAGAACTCGCACCCACGCGCGCTCTGGCCGGAGGCCAGGGGCGCCGCCAAGTTGGCGCCACGACACACCGTCACCGTCGCGTCGTTCGTGCCGCTCGGGGCGTAGGTGCGGTTCCCCCGGTCACTCAACTGCGAGATGACAAAGAGCGTGGAGAAGTCGGACGTGGCGCCGGAGACGTTCTTGACGGTGAGCGCCGTCGTGACGATCTGATCCTTCGTGTTGTCGATCACGCGGTCGAGGGTGATGCGCGCCCCCTCGGTGACGAGCGTGCTCCCCACCCGGCCGACGGTGTCGCCGTTGGTGGCGCTCGCGCCTCCACACCCGGCGGCCAACGCGGGCACGACGAAGCCGAGGAGCAGCAGCCTGGGCGTCCAGGTCTTGGGCGTCCAGGTCTTGGGCGTCCAGGTCATGCTCTCTGGCGCGAAACGGGGCTCTTCGTGACGATCCGCCCCGTCATGCCTCCCCCTCCGCCGAGGCGCGAGCCTTCGCTTGCGACGGCAGACCCACACCCACGACCCGATCCTCCCGGTTCCACGCTACTCGCCTGGGCTTTCACATAGGGTGGCGTCAGGCGAAATGTCCCCGCCCGGTCCGCCGCGACCGACCCATGCCATACTGCGGCCCCGAGGTGCGCCCACGCCGGAGAGGGGGGACGGCGCGTTGAGCATGGCTTCGACCGTGGAAGCGCGCGCCACCTCGCTCCGGCCGACCTTCGCTCGAACGCACCGCGCGGCCGCAAGGCTGGAGTACTTCGTGGTGGCGGTCGTGGCGTTCGTGCCGCAGCTGCTGACGCACCCGGGTCTGGTGTCGTCCGACACGAAGAGCTACCTGTACCTCGACCCGGGCCGTTATCTGCGCCAGTCGGCATCCGTGTGGGACCCCAGCACCGGGCTGGGCACCATGACGCACCAGCAGATCGGCTACCTGTTCCCGATGGGGCCGTTCTACTGGGCCGTCCACGCCCTCGGGATCCCCACATGGGTGGGCCAGCGCATCTGGATGGGCGGGCTGATCTTCGGCGCCGGAGCGGGCGTTCTCTACCTGAGCCGGACGCTCGGGCTCGCCGATCCGGGGCGCAGCGTCGCCGCCGCGGCGTACATGTTCTCGCCCTACTTCCTCCAGTACGCCGGGCGCATCTCCGACCTCCTCATGCCGTGGTCGGGCCTTCCGTGGCTGTTGGCGTTCACCATCGCGTCGACGCGGACACGGGGGTGGCGTTACCCCGCCCTCTTCGCCCTGGTGTGGTTGACCGTCAGCGGGTCGAACGCCAGCGGCGCGCTGTACGCGGCAGTGGCGTGCGCGTTGTGGCTGCCGTACGCGGTGCTCGCCGCCAAAGAGGCCACGTGGCGCGGTGTGTGGTCCGCAGTGTGGCGCATCGCGGTGCCCACCGCGGCCGTGTCGCTGTGGTGGTTCGTGGCGCTCGCGGCCGAGGGCCACTACGGCCTGAACGTGCTCGACTACACCGAGACCGTCGCCGTCGTGGCGCAGACGTCGCTGGCATCGGAAGTGCTGCGCGGGCTCGGCTCGTGGTTCTTCTACGGCTCGGACAACCTGGGCCAGTGGGCGAGCACGTCGATCGGCTTCACCCGCGAGGTGTGGCTCGTCGTCATGACGTTCATGGTCCCGGTGCTCGCGCTCGCGGGCGCGGCGGTCGTGCGCTGGCGCATGCGCGCCTACTTCGTCATCGCCTTCCTGGTGGCCATGGTGCTCGCCGTCGGTGCTCACCCTTACACCGTGCCGTCCAAAGTCGGCGCGCTGCTCAAGTCCTTTATGGCGCCCCACAGCATCGGGCTGGCCTTCCGTTCGACGGACCGTGCCACGCCCATCCTCGTCCTGTCGCTGGCCATGCTGCTCGGCGCGGCCATCACGGCAATGGCGCGCCGGGCCCGACCGACGGGCGTCGCCGCCGGCGCGCTGGCGATAGCGGTGGTGGCCGTCGCCAATCCGGCGGTGTGGAACGGCACGACCGTCCTCGCCGACCGCTACGCGCAGGCCGACCCGGTCCCTGCGTATCTCACCCAGGCGGCGGCCTCACTCGACGGTCGACACGGGGGAACGAGGGTGTTGGCGCTCCCCGCCACCTACTTCGGGATCGGGTCCCCGTACCGCTGGGGCGACACCACCGACCCGGTCTGGCCGGGCTTGTTGACGCGGTCCTTCGTCACCCCCGGCCAGGTCCCGTTGGGGTCGCTCGCGGGCTTCGACCTCCTCTACGGCCTCGACGACCCCATCCAGACCCGGACCGCCGACCCCGTGGCCATCGCTCCCCTGGCGCGCCTCATGAGCGTGGGGGACGTGGTGTTGCAGAACGACCTCGTCTACGAGCTCTACGCGCAGCCACAGCCCCGCGAGCTCCAGCAGTTGGTGAACCCGCTCCCGAAGGGACTGACCAGTCCCGTCGGGTACGGGCCGCCCACGCCCCAGGTTTCGCTCATCCCCAAGGTCGACCAGGCGGCCCTGGTCGCTCCGGCCGGTACGACGTCGCCGTCGCCGATCGAGGCCTACACCGTCACCGACCCACGTCCGGTGGTGCGCGCCGAGCCCACCTCCGGCGCCGTCGTCGTCGACGGTGACGGCGTCGGGCTGAACGAGGCGGCCGCGGCGGGCCTTCTCGACACGAACGCCAGCGTCGTCTACGCCGGGACGCTGGACACCAACACCCGGGCACGCGCCGCGGCGTTGTCGGGTGCCTCCGCGGTGGTCGTCACCGACAGCAATCGCAAGCAGGCGTTCCAGTTCAACGTGGTGGGACGGCCGGGACAGACGCTCACGGCCGGCGCGCCGCAACCGTCGAACCCGGTGGCGCTGTTCGGCGCCCCGCCGCCCGGCAGCCAGTCGACGGCGCAGACCCCTGGCGTCGCTTCCTACGCCAGCGCGCCGAGCGAGCAGAACCCGCTCCTCGCCTTGGACGGTCTTCCCGAGACCGCGTGGACGACGAACCCGGGCGCGCCGACCACGGGGCGGTGGTGGCAGGTGACCCTCACCGACTCCGCGACCACCGACGAGGTCCACATCTCCCAGCCCGTCCCGTCCGGCTATCAGTTCGACCAGTGGATCACCCGGGCCACGTTGACGTTCGACGGCGGGTCGCCGATCCGGGTCGACCTGGGGCACGCCTCGCGCACGGCCGCCGGCCAGACCATCACGTTCCCGCAGCGCACGTTCAGCACGCTGCGGGTGACGATCGACGCCACCAACCTGAAGGGCGCCAACCGGCACGTGCTGGCAGCCGCATCACCCGCCGGGCTCGCCGAGGTGCGCGTCGGAGGGGTGCACACACGGCAGGTGATCAACATGCCGAGCGACCTGCTGGGCCCGACGAACGGCCCGTCCCTTGCTTCGCATCGCGTCGTGCTCGTGATGACGCGCCAGCGCGTCGTGCCCATCCCGCCGCTCACGGACCGCGAGCCCGTACTCGCCCGTGCGTTCACGCTGCCGGCGGAGCGCACGTTCAGCGTCTCGGGGACGGCGCGCCTCGCTCCGAACGTCGTCAACCCGCTCGCCGACGCGGTGGTGGGTCGCACGCCGGCGTCGGCCGGAGGCGTCACGGTCACCTCGTCGAGCCGTCTGTCGGCGGAACCCTCGGCGGGTGCATCGGCCGCCCTCGACGGTGACCCGTCCACCGTGTGGTCGCCCGACTTCGGCGCGCCCGCCCAGGACAACGCATGGATCTCCGCCACGGCCTCGCACGCCGTGACGGTCGACCATCTCAACCTGCAGGTCGTGGCGGACGGCAGCCACTCGGTGCCGACGGCGCTGCGCATCGACGCGTGCGCCAAGCCGGACGCAAGCGGCCGGTGCCCGGCCACGGGTTCACAGAGCGAGAGCGTTCGCCTGCCGTCCATCGCGGATGCGCGCGTGGCGCACTCGGTCACCGCCGTGCCCGTCACGTTCCCCTCGGTGCAGGGCAGCACGATCACCGTGACGTTCACGGGGGTGCGCGCCGAGCTGACACGGAACTTCCAGACGCGCGAGCCGATCACCTTCCCGCTGGGCATTGCCGAGCTCGGTATCCCCGGGGTGCAGGTGTCGGCGCTCCCGGCGACCCTCCCGGCGACCTGCCGCACCGACCTGCTCACGGTGGACGGACGGCCGCTTCCGGTGGAGGTCGCCGGGACGCCCGGCGCCGCCCTCGACCGCCGGGGCCTCTCGTTCCACACGTGCGGCCCCGACGCCGGTGGCGTGACCCTCGGGGCCGGGCGCCACGTCGTGCAGAGCAGCGACGGCATGCGCACCGCCCTCGACGTCGACCAGCTGACGCTCGACTCCGCGCCCTCCGCCCCCTCCGCCCCGACGGCAGCCGGCATCGGCTCCCCGGAAGCCCCGACGGCGGGCGCCCCTCAGGTCCACGTGACCGCCGCCACGGCCACCACGATCCAGATGCGTGTCACCGGCGCCACGACGCCGTTCTGGCTCGTGCTGGGCGAGAACCGCAACGCAGGGTGGCAGGCGACGATCGCCGGCCGTCCGGGCGACCTCGGGCCGTCGACGCTCGTCGACAGCTTCGCCAACGGGTGGATGGTCGACCCCGGCGGGGCGCACACCCCGCCCGCGCACACCCTGTCGGTGACGCTGCGGTTCACGCCCCAGCGCAACGTCGACGTCGCGCTCGTCGTGTCCGCGGTCGCCGCGGTGGGCTGTCTCGCCATCGTCCTGGGGCCGCTTCGCAGGGCGCGTCGGCGGGGGCGGCAGGGCAACGTCCCGGACAGCACGGCATCCGTCTCTGCACGGGCGGCGGGGAGCACGGCGAGACGTGCGACGGACGACGCGCTCCCCACACTCGTCAACCCGTTCGCCCTGCCGGCCAGCGTCCCTGC